>JAJVID010000030.1:63218-97479 GCA_022072205.1 Acidobacteriota bacterium | reverse complement strand
CGCTTCCAGATTCTGCACAGCGCCGCATCTCTCTCCGAGACGCAGAACATCGGCGCCGGGCTGGGCAATATTGACAGCGGCGTCAACTTGAGGATCGGCGGCATCGAGACGCAAATTGACGAACTGGAATTGTTCGGGCGAGCGCTGGCGACGGCTGAAATCGAGTCCATCTTCAGAGCCGGGGCAGCGGGCAAGTGCAAACCGTGCCTGCCGCCGCGAGTCACGCTCCACCCGCGCAACATCACGGTCTGTCCGAACAAGAACGCTGTCTTCACGGCGGCGGCCAGCGGCAGTCCCGCGCCCGTCGTGCAGTGGCAAGTGAGTACAGATGGCGGCCTGACGTGGACTGACATCCCCAACGCAACGAGCGCGACTTTGTTCATCGCAGCGGGAGCAGTGAAGCACGGCAATAAGTACCGCGCCGTTTTCACCAACCCCTGCGGCAGAACGATCACCAACGCGGCGACACTCAGCATTGTGCAGCCTCCGCTGGCCTGCATTGATCACAATGTCGGCAACGCATTCACGCGCGTCGGTGGAAGTGGCAGCGTGAGCGTCGTCTTGCCTGCTGGCGCGCAGCCGACGGCGACCAGCAACGCAAATTGGCTCACGATTGACTCGATTGACTCAGGCGCTGGCAGCAGTCTCATCGGCCAGACCGAGCAGAGCGCCACGATCTATTACACCGCGGAGGCCAACGGCGGCGCGGCTGGCCGCGTCGGCGGTCTGACGGTCGGCGGCCAGAGCTTCACCGTCGCTCAGGCGGGCGACAACCCTGTCGTCACGGTTTCAGCGGCAAGTTTCGGCGCGCTGCCGGTCATCAGCGCCGATTCGATTGTCGCCGCTTTCGGCGTTGGATTGGCGACTGCGACGGAAGTGGCTACGACGTTGCCGTTGCCGACCACGCTGGCTGGCACGACTGTCAAGGTGCTCGATGCGTTAGGCGTCGAACGCGCCGCGCCACTCTTCTTCGTCTCGGCTGGGCAGGTGAATTACCTGATCCCGCCGGGCACGGCGACAGGGCCAGCGCTGGTGATGGTGACGGCGAGCGATGGCCATGTTTCGACCGGGACAGTTGAGGTCAGTCCGGTCGCGCCAGGGTTGTTCACCGCCAACGCTTCCGGGCGCGACGTCCCGGCGGCCAACGCGCTGCTCTACCGGCCTGACGGCTCATCGTCGTCGCAGCCGGTCGCGCGTTTCGACACGGCGACTAATCGCTTCGTGGCCGAACCGCTCGACCTCGGCCCGGAAGGCGCCCGGCTATTCCTGGTGTTGTTCGGAACGGGGATCAAGGCTCGCACCGACCTGGCTGCGGTCACGGCGCGCATCGGCGGCATTGACGCGCCGGTCTCGTACGCTGGCGCGCAAGGCGGTTTCGTCGGTCTGGATCAACTCAACATTGAAATCCCGCGCGAACTGGCAGGGCGCGGCGAGGTGGAGGTCGAAGTGATGGTGGATGGGCAGACTACCAACATCGTGACGATCAACATCCGCTGAATTGATGAGCGGGCGCGCGTCAAAGTTTTGCGCGCGCCCGCTTCACCTCTTCGGCTTGCTATCTCTTCCTTCGGAGCTAAATTGACGACGTCTTGCGTGATGCCCCGGCCCTGCGCCGGGGAGGTTCACGTTTGTTGCTACGGTAAGCGACCGGAGCAGTATCTTCACGATCTGATCCGGGCGGATATTCTGACCCCCCGTCCTTTCAGCGAAATTCTGGCGCCTTTCCGCGAGAGCTTCCGGCGGAGCGGCCTGAGTGAAGAGGAATTTGATCAACTCATTGAGGAAGAACTTCAGGCCGTGCGCTGGGAGAGGCGCAACCACACCAAAGATGAGCAGTAATGCCCAACGCTGTACTACGCGCTATTTTCGGCTCCTCAGGGAAGTCGCGTTTGCAAAGAAAATAAATGAGGGCGCGGAGTGAATATCCGCGCCCTGTTTACAAGCTCGCCGCGACGCCGTCGCGCCGCTCAGCCTCAGCTTTTTAGAAAGTGAATCGGAAGCCAAATCGAATGCTACGGGTACCCTGATAACCGCTGGGTTGCCCGTAAAGACTGCTGATCGGATTGGTTCTTCCGTTGGTCGCCGCGCCCGGCGCGCCCTGAATGCTGCGGTTGGCGCCGCTCGCCAGCCCCGCGATCTGCGGCCCGATTTGTCCGTTCAGGATTCGGTTGATGACGGTGGTCAGAGTTTGCGTGGCGGCGTTGTATGTCGGGTCAACATCAATCGCCGAAATGGTGTTGGTGACGCGATACTTGCCGGTCACGAAACTGGTCACCGTGTTCTGGTTGAACGCGTTCAGAACATTGAAATCGAAGGCCAGCGTGTAACGATCCTTGATCTTGTAACGATGCGTCAACGACAAGTCGGTTTGCGTAAGGATCGGCGTGCGGCCCAAATCACCACGTTTGTTCAACGGGATGGATGTGGCCACCACAGTCACGAAGGTCGTTTGCGGCGTGCCTTGCTGCGCCGTGTAGAAGAAGTTCAGGTCGGTCGCATGCGATTCACCCATCCATTTCTTGAACGTGTAGCCGCCGAAGGCCTTGAACACGTGACGCCGGTCGGTCGCCAGAAAGCCGTTGTCAGGCTCGCCCAACGCTGTGAATCCGTTGATGGCGTAATCGAAGAAACGATTGACCGCCGGCGAAGTGCGCCCGTTTTCGTCCGAGCTTGCCAGGCCGGAGTAGTTGCCGAACAAACGACCATACGTGTAATTCACGTTGAAGAAGTAGTTGTTCGACAGCCGCCGGTTCAGCACGATTTCAACAGCGTTGTACACTCGTTGCGGGATGGCCGACTTGGCGTAGCCGGTCTGCTGATCGAGTTTCAAATCCAGGCCTCTGCCCGGATTGCCGATGGGATAGTTCTCCGATTCCGAGAGACCCAGGATGGCGTGGTCTTCGATGGCGCGGTCAACGTTCTTGCGGGTGTAACGCGCCGTCAGCACGTATCCCCGGAACAACTCGCGTTCAACGCCAACGGTGATTTCGCTTTGCCGGAAAGCCTCCAGATCAGGATCAACACCCGTAACGAGCAATCCCAGATTCTTGAATTGCTCGGGGGAAAGGTTCGACGGAATGCGGAAATCGCGTTGCAGTTGGCTCAAACCACCCACCGACGAAGGATTGCCGCCGCCCAGCGGATCAGTCCAATTTCCGAGAATACGTTGCGGCGTGTAGTAGTTGTAAGCAGGGTTCGCGGCGGTGATCGGGAAATAGTCGGTGCGGAAGAAATTGCCGCCGAACAGACCGCGCGGCAATTCAAATTTCAACCGATCGTAAAACCAGCCGAAGCTGCCGTAGATTTTTGTCTTGCCGTCGCCAAGCAGGTCGTACGCCCCGCCCAGACGCGGCGCGATCTTTTTGCCCCAGCCCAGACGAATCGGCGGAATTTTCGACCCGGCCAACGTGAAGCCTTCGTTGTATGAAGGCAGATTTTCACGCTCGAGCCGCACTCCCAAATTCAGAGCGAGGCGGTTGGACGGTTGCCATTTATCCTGCGCGTAAATGGCCTGATAGATGTTGCGAGCTATGCCCTTGGCGCCCGAACGCGAAAACGTGCCGACGCCGATGCAACTAGCCGTGCCGAGCGCGCAGGGCAAGCTGACGGCAAGACCGGCGGCGGCGTAATCCTGACCGTAGAAAAGCGTCACCGTGCCCGTGCCCGCATTGCCGCCCAGCACGTCATTGAGAGTGCGCCCGTAAAGGTAGCCGCCTTTGAATTCGTGTCTGCCACCGAAACCTCCCACCAGGTAGCTGACATCACCGTTGAACTCATTGCGGATCGAGAGGTCGCGGGTGGTGATTGAATTGGTGGTCAGGTTCTGGAAGCCGCGCCCTCCCGGACAGCCCGTCTGAATGGTGTTGTAGGCTGTTTGAGAGCCGCCGCAGACAAAACGCGGTTCGTTGGCGAGCGCGTAGTTGCCGGCTTTTTGATTGAGAAAGACTCGGCCATAACGGAAAGTAGCGACCATCTTGCTGGTCGGCGTGTAGACCAACTGGCCAGTGAAGATGTTGGAGTTTTCACGTCCGCCTTGCAGCCGCGCGTATTGCTCCGACGGATAGGAGAAGCCGTTGTAGACGACGTTCACCGGATTGGAAGTCGTGATGCTGGCAAAAGGCAGATTGCCATCCGTAGCTTCCGGATTCCACAAATAAGTGACCGAACCGCGCAGGTTGTTGAGAATCGCGGCGTCCAGTCGGCTAAAGGCGTATTCGCTTTTGATGTTCTGCTTATAGGTGAGCGGCGCCTGCGTGACGCCGTTGGTCACGCGCGGCGACGCTACGAATGTGCCGGAGGCGAAATTCGCGTTGCTGATGGGACTGATGAAATTCGAGACGCGCGTGGTGCGGAAAAGCTGTGGCGAATAAGTGCCCAGGAACCACAACCGGCTCTTAATCAATGGCCCGCTAAGGGTCGCAGTCGGATACATGTTCAGGAACTGATCTTTGTTCTGTCTGATCAGGTAGGTGTAATCAGGATTGGCCGCAATCGCGGCGGGGGAAGCGTTGCTCGACACAAAACGCGACATAGCGGCGCGCGGGCGCGGTTGAAGCGCGCTGGCGTCGAAGGCCGCGCTGATCTCGCCGTGAAACGCATCCGAGCCGGATTTGGTTTGCACAGTCACGACGCCGCCCGAGGCGCCGCCGTGCTCCGCCTCAAACCCGCCGGTCTTGATCTGGATTTCCGAGACCAGCGACGTCGGCACATTGTTGACGCCGTTGAGCGTGCCGGTTCTGTAATTCTCGACCGACAACCCGTCCACGATGAAGGTGTTTTCGGAACCTGAAGCTCCATCCACCTGAAAACCGCCAGCCATCCCTTCCGACCGAGTGGCGGGCGAGGCGCGCAACACCGAAGTAAAACTCATCCCCTTCGGCAATTGCTCGATCAGCCTGGTAGTGATGTTCGTCTGCACCTTGCTGTCGGAAACATCAATGTTTACGCCCAACTGATCCGAGGTCACGACTACGGTTTCGGAGGCTGCGGCGACTCCCAGTTTGATGTTGGCGACTGTGACGCTCTCAATTGTCACGGTTACATCTTCCACTTTCGCCGCTGCGAATCCGCTGATCGGCGCCGTCGCGATTTTGTATGTGCCGGCGGGGATTTGCTGGACGCGGAAAATTCCCTGGCTATCGCTTTGCACGACCCGGTTAAAACCGACCGTGACCCCGGTCACCGTCACGCTGACACCGGGCACGATGGAACCGTTGGGATCGGTCACCGTGCCTTCGATGTTTCCGGTGGTGCGTTGTCCGAAGACCGCCGTCGCCAGACAGAAAACGACAAACAGCGTCGTCAAGGCATACCTGAAACTGCTTCTCATGATTCGTGCTCTCCTTTTACTAAGTGGAAACTCTCGGTCTGCGTTGACAAGAACAGGCGAACCGCTCGCGCCTCCAGGTCAACCTCCAGCAGCCGGGACCATCACTTGACCAATGGCGAAAGCCGGTCAATTGCTGGCGACCACTTGATTGCGCTATTGAATTTTTGTTGATGTTGCGCGATGCCCGCGCAAAGTTTGGATTGAACGCGCGAATACTAGAGCATCCGTAAGTATTATTCCAGCAGTTTGTATCTGGTCATTTGTAAAAAGAATAGCTCTTGCAAAGTCATTTACCGGAAGGTCTTCTTTGGCGGGAAATACCTGTTTGATTTCAACCAAACAGGCGGCAATGGGAGCGCAATCTGTCCAGATTACGCTCCCATTGCCGCCTGTTTCAGCTTCGATCCATCACCGCGACGCCGTCGCGCCGTTTGGTTTCAGCCACTGATCGAGCCATCCGAGCACGGTCTTGTACCAAAGCTCGCTGTTCTGCGGCTTCAGAATCCAATGGCCTTCGTCAGGATAATAAAGCAGCTTCGACGGCACGCCTTTGCGCTGCAGGGTCGAAAACAGTTGCAGCCCTTCGCCGACCGGCACGCGGTAATCCAGTTCGCCGTGAACGACAAGGGTCGGCGTCTTGAAATTTTTGGCGAACAGATGCGGCGACCATTTCGCGTAAAGCTCCGGGTTCTCCCACGGAGCGCCTTTGAATTCCCACTCCTGGAACCACAATTCCTCGGTCGCGTACATGCTGGTCGTGTTGAAAATGCCCGCGTGCGTGACTATCGCTTTGAAACGATCGGTGTGGCCCATGATCCAGTTGGCCATGTATCCGCCATACGAGCCGCCAGCCGCGCCCAGCCGGTTCGGATCAACGTAACCTTGCGCGATGACGTGATCCACGCCGCGCATCAGGTCGTCGTAAACCGCGCCGCCCCAATCGCCGCTGATCTGTTCGGTGAACGCCTGTCCGTAGCCGGTCGAGCCGTGCGGGTTGATCATCACGGTGACGTAACCGCGCGCCGCCCACATCTGCGCGTTCCAGCGATAGCCCCAATTGTCGAGCCAGGCGCCCTGCGGCCCGCCGTGAATGAGCAGAACCATCGGGTATTTTTTCGATTTGTCGAACTGCGGCGGCTTGACGACGAAGCCGTGAATTTTGGCCCTCAACGCGCCGGCGTACTCGAAATCTTCAGCCGGATTGAGATCGAGTTGCGCGAGCAACGCCGCGTTGGTTTGAGTGAGTTGGCGAGCATTGCCGCCGCTGGCGTTCGCCGCGAAGACTTCGGCGGGCATCGTCAAACTCGACCGCGTGAAGGCCAGCGTCTTGCCGTCTGCTGAAAGCGTGACGCCGTTGCTGGCGGTGTTGGCGATGATCGGTTTGACGCCGCCGTTTATTGACGCGACGCCGATCATTTCGCGCCCGCGATCTTCAGCGACGATGAAGATGTTCCGGCTGTCCGGCGCCCAGGCCAGTTCGCCTACCCAGCGGTCGAAGCCGGTCGTTAGCTCTTTCGACGTTCCGGCCTTTCGGTCGTAAAGCATCAGCCGAAAACGATCCGATTCATAACCGTTGCGCTGTTGCGAGCGGTACGCGATGTATTTGCCGTCGGGCGAATATCGCGGCGTCGTGTCGGAGCCGGGATTATTGCCCGTGATTCGTTTGGCCTCGCCGCCGCTGATGGAAACGACAAAGAGATCGTTGTTGGTGCTTCGCGCTTCGTCTTTGTCGGTGTTGCGCGCAAAGACGATCTCAGACGAATCGGGCGCGAAGTCGAACGCCGTCGGATCGCCGAGGCTGAACGGCGGCGTATCGTGATCGCCCGGCGTCAAATCCTTCGGCTCGCCGCCGTCGCTTGAAACGACAAACAGGTGCGAGCGCTTGCCGTGTTTGAATGAATCCCAATGGCGGAAGAGCAGATGATCGGCGATGACGGCTTTGACCTTGCTTTTCTCATCCATCTCGCTGCGGCGCGCGACGCAATCGAGCGACCCGCAGTCTGGGTAAACGTCGGTCGTGAACGCGAACATCCTGCCGTTCGGCGACCAGATGAATTCGCCGACGCCTTCAGGAGCGTTGGTGATTTTGCGCGGATTCGAGCCGTCTGCGCCAGCCACGAAAATTTGCGGCGCGCCTTCGCGGGTTGAAAGAAAGGCGAGCGATTTGCCATCGGCAGACCAGCGAGGCGAGAAATCGTTCTTGTCCGAAGTGATCAGTTGCTGCGGCTGTCCGCCTGATGTCGAAACAACCCAGACGCTGCGTTTGCTGCGATTCAGGTTTTTATCAACGTCGCTGACAACGTAAGCGACGCGCGAGCCATCAGGCGAGATTTGCGCGTCACCGAGACGCTTGACGGCCATCAAGTCATCGAAGGTCATCGGACGCTTCGATTGCGCGAGCGCCGATAAACTCAGGAGCGCGGCGACAAACAGCGCCAGCCCGGCTTTGAGCGAAGGTTTCATAAACTTCCTCCATATTTTTCTGAAAATGTTATCCGTGCGGTTGCGCGATTATAGCACTCGACTCAATAATTCAGCCGCCGCGAAAGCGGAATCAATCGGGTTTTCCCAATCACAATCAGACCTTCCCGAATAAGGAGAGAATGCGATGAAAAGAATTTCTATTCTTCGATCATCTCTGTTGTTCTGCGCGATCACCATCATTGCGATCATCGTTTCAACGAACGACGCAAGCTCGGCCTTGAACGAGATCAGAATCCTGCGCTACCAACCCGTGCCGATGCGCGACGGCGTGAAGCTTTACGCCGACGTTTATTTGCCGCGAGCCGAAGGCCGTTACCCGACGCTGATCGTGCGCACGCCTTACGGAGTTCAGCGCGACGGCGCTCACGAGGCGCTGATCAAATTCGCTCAGAACGGTTACGCCGCCGTGATGAACGACACGCGGGGCCGTTACGAATCGGAAGGCCTGTGGGAGCCGTTCCGCAACGAAGCGAAAGACGGTTACGACACAATCCAGTGGGCGGCCAAACAGCCCTGGTCGAACGGCAAGGTCGCAACGCAGGGCGGCTCGTATCTGGGCCACGTGCAATGGCGCGCGGCGAGTTTGCAGCCGCCGAATCTGGTGGCGATGTTTCCGGCGGTGGCTTCGACCAACATCTACGGCAACTGGATCACGCACGGCGGCGCGTTCCGGCTGTCGTTCAATTACGGCTGGGGCGTGGTGCGAATGCCGAACCGGATAATGCTGCCGCAATACTGGCACACTGAAAAATATGCGCCGAAAGAACTGAGCTACGAGAAGATTCTCAAGCACCTGCCGCTCAAGGACGGCGATCTGGAAAGCGCCGGTTACGCCGTCAAACATTACCGCGATTGGTTGGCGCATCCCGGCTACGACGATTACTGGCGCGAGATCAGTGACGAGGAGCAATTTTCAAAAATCAACGTCCCGGTTCACACCAGCGGCGGCTGGTTCGACATCTTCGTGCAGGGGACGATCAACGGCTTCGCAGGCGTGCGCAAACACGGCGCGAACGAAAAGGCGCGGCGCGAAACCAAAATGATCATCGGCGCCTGGGGGCACGGCCCTTCACAGAAATTCGGTGACGTTGATTTCGGGCCGCAAAACATTCGCGTGCAATTCGACCGCGAACTGCGCTGGTTCGATCATTACCTGAAGGGCGTTGACAACGGCATTGACCGCGAGCCGCCGGTCGAGATTTTTTATATGGGCGTCAATCAATGGCGTCACGAGCAGGACTGGCCGATCCCCGGAACGAAGTACACGCCGTTTTACATCGCCAGCAACGGCTCGGCCAACAGCGACAAGGGCGGCGGCGGTTTGAACGCGAATCAACCGTCGGGCGCGACGAGCGATCAATATTCGTATGATCCGAACGATCCTGTGCCTACAGTCGGCGGCAACAACTGCTGCGGCACGCCGACGCTGGCCGGGCCTAAAGACCAGCGCGTGATCGAGAGTCGCAAAGACATTCTGGTCTACACCTCACAACCGATGGATCAACCGCTGGCCATCGCCGGGCCGATCAAGATGAAGCTTTTCGCTTCGACTGACGGCCCCGACACCGACTGGGTGGTGAAATTGATTGACGTTCATCCGAACGGTTTTTCGATGAACATCGCCGAGGGAATCCTGCGCGCGCGTTATCGCAAGGGGACCGACAAGATGGAATTGCTGAAGCCGAATGAGGTTTACGAATTCGAGATTGACATGGCCGGCACGGCCAACGTCTTCCTGCCGGGCCACCGCATCCGCGTGGACGTCACCAGCAGCCATTTCCCGCAATTCGACCGCAATCCGAATACGGGCGAGGCGTTCGGCGCGTCGAGCAGGACGCGCGTGGCCAGACAGACAATTTATCACGACACCGCGCGCCCGTCGCACATCGTGCTGCCGGTTGTGGCCGCGCCGAACGGGAAGTAAAAATCCGAATCGCGTTACTCCACCCGATAATTCGGCGCCTCTTTCGTGATGATCACGTCGTGGACGTGCGATTCCTTCAGGCTGGCGGCGGTGATCTTCATGAAGCGCGCGTTCTGCTGCAATTCGCGTATCGTGCGACAGCCGGTGTAACCCATCCCGGCGCGCAGACCGCCCACCAATTGCCCGACCAGCGCCGAAAGCGAGCCTTTGTAAGTCACGCGGCCTTCGATGCCTTCCGGGACGAGTTTGCTTTCGGCGTCGGCGCTCTCCTGCGCGTAACGGTCCTTGCTGCCCTGCTTCATCGCGGCGATGCTGCCCATTCCGCGATAGGATTTGAAGTTGCGGCCCTGATACAAAATTATCTCGCCGGGCGATTCGTCAACGCCTGCGAACAACGAACCGATCATCACCGTGTCGGCGCCGGCGGCGATGGCTTTGGTGATTTCGCCGGAATACTTGACGCCGCCGTCGGCGATCACCGGCACGCCCGAACCGGCGGCGCCTCGGACGCATTCAGCGATGGCCGTGATTTGCGGCACGCCCGCGCCGGTGACTACGCGCGTTGTGCAGATCGAACCGGGGCCGATGCCGACCTTCACCGCGTCGGCTCCGGCCTGGATCAACGCCCTGGCGCCATCGGCTGTGCCGATGTTGCCTGCGATCAGTTGCAGTTCGGGGAAGCGGCGTTTGACCTGTTTGACGGCTTCGATCACGCGCGAGCTGTGGCCGTGCGCGGTGTCAATCGCCAGCACGTCAACGCGGGCTTTGACCATTTCCGCCGCGCGCTCCAGAAAATCGCCCGTCGCGCCGATGCCTGCGGCGCAGCGCAAACGGCCCAGGCTGTCTTTCGCCGCATTCGGATATTTGATCGCCTTCTGAATGTCTTTGACCGTAATCAGACCTTTGAGCCTGTAGTTGTCGTCAACGACCAGCAGCTTCTCGACGCGGTGTTTTTGCAGAATCCCCTCGGCCTCGCGCAGCGTGGTGCCGACGGGAACCGTGATCAGGTTCTCTTTGGTCATCACTTCCGAAATCGGCAGGTCGAGCCGCGTCTCGAATCGCAGGTCGCGGTTGGTCAGAATGCCGACCAGTCTGCCGTTGTCGGCGATGACCGGCACGCCTGAGATTTTGTATCGTTCCATCACAGCCGTCGCTTCGCGGATTTTGCGGTCGGGAGTCATCGTCACCGGATCAACGATCATTCCCGATTCGGAACGTTTGACCTTATCCACTTCATCGCGCTGCGCCTCGATAGGCAAATTTTTGTGGATCACGCCGATGCCGCCCTGCTGCGCGATGGCGATGGCCATCGGAGCCTCGGTCACGGTATCCATCGCCGCGCTGATGACGGGGATGTTGAGATTGATGTCGCGCGTCAGGCGCGTGGTCGTATCTGTCTCGGTCGGTAAAATTTCGGAATAGGCCGGGATCAGCAGAACATCGTCAAAGGTCAGAGCCTCGATCAAATTTTCAGTTAGCATAAAATTTCACCTAAAAGCGAAAACCGCGCGGGACTTTCCTCGCGCGGCGCAGTTAATAACCTGATTTTTTTGCGATGTGTGCGGGCGCGCAATCTGGTCAATCCGGCAGGCCATCGCCGCGCACGCCCGTTTTTAAATAAAAGAAACGACGGACTACTTGAGAAACTGTTGATAGTTGTCCTTAGAGATAACGACATTGGTTGCGACAACACCCTTCAGATTCGGCACAAGCTTGCCATTATCCACCTCACGTCCGTTGACAGTGATCTTCAAGGATGGAACTCTGCCTATGGATAAGACGATCTTCTCATTCACGTCGTATTCGCGCGTCTCGCCGGTTTGCAGGATCATCATCTGCGCCTTCTGGTCGTCTGGCTTGACGCTCAACCAGACTTCTTCAGTCGGAGCGGACAATTGCACGCGCATCGCGCCAGCGGGCGCGGGTTCCGGCGTCGGACTTGCCGCTGGCGAAGGCGATGGAGACGCTGACGCGTCCGGCGTGACGCTCGGCGTGCTTAAATTAGCCACCGGGCCGCCGGATTCGGAACCAGCCGGCGCGAAATATTGATAAGCGGCGTAAGCCAACGCCCCCAGAATCATGAGCGCCACGAAACTGAGCAGCAGGCCATTACCGGACGTCGGCCTGGACTCGAAATCTTCGACGCCCATCTGGTAACGTTGCTCCGGCTCGCCGCCCTGCTCTTCCAGTTGTTCTTCGTAAAGTTTGACCGCCTGTTCCTCGTCGAAGCCGACCTGTCTGGCGAATTTGCGGACGAAGGCGCGGTTGAAAACGCCGCCGGGCAGAATGTCATAGGAGTCGTTTTCTATCGCCTGCAGAAAGCGAACGCCGATGTGGGTGGATTCGGCGATTTCGTGGAGCGAGATACCTTTCTCTTCACGCGATTGTTTAAATTGCTGGCCTAAAGTTGCCATGTTTTATTTAGCCCTGCCGCCATTGCCCATGGCGTATCTGTCTGGTGAAACCGCTTGGACTGATGGCGTATCTTATTTAAACCACAAAGGGCTGTCAATTTTTCGCCCTTGATAATGGGAGTTTTAACGCTATTTGCCCGCGCCCAACTGCTCAGCGAGCTTTCCGGCGTCGGTCGTTGGGGATTCGCAGTAAAAATCCCGGCAAACGTAAGCCGTCGCCTTGCCGTCAATCCGGTCTCTCCCTTCGAGTAATTTGATAGTCCGCGACGCCCTTGAATCGGCTTCAGGCGCAAACGCGACAACTTTGTTCGGCAGGTAGCGTTTAAAAACCACGTTGATCATTGCGCGCGTGTCTTCGGCTTCAGGCGCGCCGATGATTGCGATCTCATAAGGCGAGGCCAGAAGCAGGTCGAGCGCCGAGAGCAAATATCCGAAGGCGCTCGGCGCGCGCATCATCGTGGATTTCATCAGGCGCAATATGGTTTCGGCTATCTGGCGGTAACGGTCTTCGCCAGTGAACAGCGACAGGCGCAAAAGCGCGGCGGCGGCCACCGAATTTCCGGACGGAATGGCGTTGTCGTAAAAATCCTTCGTGCGCGTGATCAGCGTCTCGTGATCGGCGCTGGTGAAGAAAAAGCCTCCCGCTTCGGCGTCCTGGAACTGCTCGATCATCGTCTCGGTGAGCGCCCGCGCCTCTTCAAACCAGCGCAGGTCGAACGACGCTTCGTAAAGCGCAAGCAGCCCGTCAACCACGTAGGCGTAATCTTCAAGGTAGCCGTTCAGCTTGCTCTCGCCGTCTTTGTACGTCCTGAGCAGCCGCCCATCGCGCCGCAGATTGGCCAGCAGGAACTCCGCGTTTCTGGTTGCGGCCTCGAGATAGTCTTTCCGGTCAAACGCGCGCGAGGCTTCGGCGAAGCTGCGCATCATCAATCCATTCCACGCCGTCAATATCTTTTCATCGCGATACGGCTTGACGCGTTTCTCGCGGGCGTCGAACAGAATCGGCCTGCCGCGTTCGATGACTTCCAGCAAGCGCTCGCGCGGCGCGCGCATCAGCCTGGCGATCACGTCAACGTCTTCATCAACGTGCAGAATGCTGTGGCCTTCAAAATTGCCCATCTCCGAAACGTCGAAGTAGCGGTTGAACAACCGCGCGTCTTCTTCGCCAAGCAGCGCCACAACCTCTTCAGGCGTCCAGACGAAGAACTTCCCTTCCTCGCCTTCGCTGTCGGCGTCCTGCGTGGAATAAAAACCGCCGCTTCGGTCGGTCATCTCGCGCACGACGTAATCGAGCGTCTCGGTGGCGATGCGCCTGTAGAATTCATTGCCGGTGGCCAGGAAGGCTTCGGTGTAAACGCGGCTCAGCAAAGCGTTGTCGTAAAGCATCTTCTCGAAATGCGGCGCGAGCCATTTCTCGTCAACCGAGTAGCGATGAAAACCGCCGCCCAACTGATCGTACATTCCGCCTCGCGCCATCTTGTTCAGCGTCAGTTCAACCGCATTGAGCGCGCTCGCGTCTTTCGTCCGCCGCCACTGGCGCAGCAGAAATTGTAGCGACATCGAAGGCGGGAACTTGGGCCTATTGCCGAAGCCGCCGTTGACCGGATCGAGCGTTCGCAGCAACTGGTTCGCCGCGTGATCCGCGATCTCGTAACCCAGTTCGCCTTCCTGCTGAGCGATCCGATCCAGCCGCTTCAATTCGCCGAGCGCGCCATCCGCGCTGCTTTCGATCTCATCGCGCCGCTCACGATAAGCTTCGGCCAAAGCGATCAGGATACGCGGAAATCCAGGCATCCCGTGACGGTCATTCGGCGGAAAGTAAGTGCCGCCGTAAAACGGTTTGCCGTCGGGCGTCAGAAAAACCGTCATCGGCCACCCGCCGTGCCCGGTCATCATCTGCACAGCGTTCATATAAATCGTGTCCAGGTCGGGGCGCTCCTCGCGGTCAACTTTGATGTTGACGAAGTTGTCGTTCATCAATTTGGCGATGGCTTCGTCCTCAAACGATTCACGCTCCATCACGTGGCACCAATGACATGCGCTATAACCTATCGAGAGCAGAACAGGCTTGTCTTCGCGGCGCGCGCGTTCAAAAGCATCTTCTCCCCAGGTGTACCAGTCAACCGGGTTGTGAGCGTGTTGTAGAAGGTAAGGGCTGGTTTCGTTGATCAACCGGTTAGTGAATTTATGTTGAGTGTCGCCGTGCCCGGACATCGTGATCCTTTCCTGATGAGCGCCGCCAAAGCGGCAATGGGGGGTATGTTTGTAATTGCGCTGGCCTCACTCGCGTTCGGATTGTAAACTGGGGAACCGAAGGTGGCCTTTGAAGCAAAGGCAATACTACTGCTGTTTTGAGGAAAAGCGAAAGCCCAGGTAAGTTGAATGAGTTATCAATGTTTGCTTTTTGACCTTGATGGCACGCTGGTGGATTCGCGCGCCGATCTGATCAATTCGGTCAATCTGATGCTGGCCGAGATTGGGCGCGAGCGGCTGCCCGACGCGCGGGTGCTCAACTTCGTCGGCGAAGGCGCGCGAACCTTGATCGAGCGCGCTTTAAGAGCCACACAGAACGGCTCGCCGCAAAATTCCGAGATTGACGGCGCGCTCGAAATTTTTCGGCGTCATTACCGCGAGCATCTTCTGGACCACACGCGCGTTTACCCGGAAGTCGAGCAGACGCTCGCCCACCTTGCGCGCATACCGAAAGCCGTCGTCACGAACAAACCTTATGATTTCACGATGACTTTGCTCGCTGGCGTGGGGCTGGCGACGCACTTCGAGGTGGTACTGGGCGGAGACAGTTTGGATGAGCGCAAACCATCGCCGATGATGCTGGTTGAAGCGGCGCGCAGGTGTGGCGTCCGCGCGTCGGAATGTTTGATGATCGGTGATAGCCGTGTGGACGTTCAAGCCGGAAGAGCGGCGAGCATGAAAACCTGCGGTTACATCCCTGGTTTTCGCGGACGCACGGAATTGGTCGAGGCGGGCGTTGATTTCGTGATCGAGCGTTTCAGCGAACTGTGCGCGCTGATCGAATGCGCGCGCGGGAAACTTTGAAAAAATAATGAGCCGTGACGCTCGCCCAATTCCCGACGGCTTTGGCGATTTGAGCCAATGCAGTTTTGGAGACAAGGAATTTGGGCGAGCGGCGACGGCTCGTCAGAAAAACACTACTGGAGGTTGAACAACTACACTATCAAGTACCACTCACTAAGCAGAACGACTTGTCAGCTTTCGGAGGTATGCGCGAGTTTGCGAAACACCATCCAGCCCAGGTAAATGATCCCACCGAAAATCGCCAGTTTGATCAGCAGCGGGAGCAGCGCGAAGACGAATCCGAGTACGCCAAACAGGAAATTGAGAACCGCTGAAAGGACCACCAGCGCAAGAACCACAACGATGATTGTGCCGATTGTCTGAGCCATAGACTAAATCTCTCCTTTTACGCCTCTGCGAATTTCTGACCGATTGCAACGGGCTATACGCGGTCGTTGCGGTTGATGTTTCAGCGAATTTCGGCGCGCGTGACTTGAGCGATTCATTTGCTGTCTTTCACCCGCTTGAAATAATAGACCGGTTCGTTCGGCAGACCGTAGACAGCGACCAGTTCCCACCCTTTCGCGCCGAGTTTGTCGAAGTTGCGTTCGAGCGGAAAATTCTCGCGGGCGAATGAAGTGTCCGGCTGCTTCCGCATGCTCGAATAATTTTCATTGCCGGAAGTCGAAAGATTGGCCGAGCCTCCCGCGACGACCAAATACTCCCACTGCGTTTCAGCCCCGCCGTCTTTGCTGTCTTTACGCTGGCTGTAAACCGCAAGCGTAATGAAGAGAGCCAGCGAAGCCGAGACAACGGCGATCAGCGAAATGCGCGTTCCTGTTTTCATACAATGCTCCTGTGATGTGGTTGAAATGAGAGATGTCGCGGCTGCTCGATCAAACGGCTCGTTGACCTATCAAATCGCGGTTTCTATAATCCCGCCTCAAGCGTTACGGAGCCGTCACGATTGCCGCTATCTGTCGCCGCGCTAAACGGCGTCGAATCCCGCATAAGCTATTACGCGCAGACTGACTGTTCGGCGCAACTTTATTCAAGGGAGTTTTACTGTTTTGCTCGATCAGGACAACGATCAGATTCAACAACGCAAGCGCCATCTGGAAGAAATCGCGGAGATGGGCCACGCCGCCTACCCGAACCGCTTCGACCGCACTCACACGATCTCGCAAATTGTCGAGCGTTACCAGGGCAACGCCGGCAAAAGAGACGACGAAACCGAAGCCGCGCGAATCAACCAGGAGTTGAAAGCAGCAGAGGGCGGCGCGATCAGGATCGCCGGGCGGATTATGACGATGCGGCTGATGGGCAAGGCCGCGTTCGCGCATCTTTCGGATGGCCTCAGCCAGTTGCAGGTCTACGTCCGCAAAAACGATGTCGGCGACGAAGCCTGGGCGCTTTATCAAAAATTCGATCTCGGCGATTGGATCGGCGTCGAGGGCTTCCTGTTCATTACGAAGACCGGCGAGCTTTCGCTGCATGTGAGCCGCCTCCAATTCCTGGCGAAGGCGATGCTGCCGATGCCGGACAAATATCACGGCGTGACGGATAAGGAATTGCGATACCGCCAGCGTTACGTTGACCTGATTGCGAGCGGCGCCATTCACGAACGCCTTCCCGGCGAACTGACTTCGCGCGAGGTCTTCGAGCGGCGCGCGCTGATCATCCGCGAGGTCCGCCGCTATTTCGACGAGCGCGGTTATGTCGAAGTCGAAACGCCGATGCTCTCGCCGCTGGCCACAGGAGCGGCGGCGCGGCCATTCGTCACGCATCACAATGCGCTCGACATTGATCTTTACGCGCGCATCGCGCCTGAGCTTTATCTGAAACGCCTGATTGTCGGCGGCTTCGAGAAGGTTTACGAAATCAACCGTAACTTCCGCAACGAAGGGCTGTCGTACAAGCACAATCCCGAATTCACGATGCTCGAATGGTACCAGGCTTATTCGGATTTCAACGACCTGATGGATTTGACCCAGGAGTTGATTACCATGCTGGCGGATAAGGTTTGCGGGACGCGACAGGTCGTTTATCAGGATCACACGATTGATTTCAATCAGTGGCAGCGGATGACGATGCGCGAAGCGGTTTTGAAGTACTGGCCGGATCAGAATGAGGCTAATGCGACGCGTCCGACTTTGGATGGGCTGATGGATCGCAAGCAGCTTGAAGAGACCGCCGCCGCGATTGACCTCGGCTTCGACCCGAAGTTGAACGATGGGCAATTGCTGGGCGCAATCTTCGAGCAGGTGGTCGAGCCGCATCTGATCCACCCGACATTCATCACCGAGTTCCCGACGGAACTTTCGCCGCTCTCGAAACAGAAGGCAGATGATCCGCGCTTCGTCGAACGCTTCGAGCTGTACATCTCCAACATGGAAATCGCCAACGCGTTCTCGGAACTGAATGATCCATCGGAACAGCGCCGCCGTTTCGAGGAGCAGGCGCAGCAGCGCGATCGCGGCGACGAAGAGGCGATGATGTTCGACGAAGATTACATTCGCGCGCTCTCTTACGGGATGCCGCCGACTGGCGGCGAAGGTGTCGGGATTGACCGTCTGGTGATGATCCTGACCAATCAGCGTTCGATCCGCGACGTGATTCTCTTTCCGCACATGCGCCCCGAATCGAAATGAACCGAGGTACCACATCTTGACCAAACGAACTTCCCCAAAGGCAAGCCGAAACATCCCCGTCGCCGAAGAGCCGACCAAACAACTTCAAAACCCTCAGGACGATCAGACAAAGAAGCGCCTCACGTTGTTCATCGCCGGAGCCATCGCGCTGGCGGTGAGTCTGACGATTTACATTCTGCGGCTGGACAAAGTCGTCGGCCTGATTGTTGACGACGCGTGGTACGTGCTGTTGGCCAAAGCATTGGCGACAGGGCAAGGCTACACCCTGATCAATTCGCCGACGCCCGGGATCACGCCGTTTTACACGCCTGGTTTCCCTGCTCTGCTTTCGATCTTCTATCGCCTGTCGCCGAATTTTCCAGGCAATGTCTGGCTGCTCAAATCGGTTTCGATTGCGGCGATGATCGGCGCGGGCCTGATCGCGTTCAGATATTTCAACCGCCAACGCGCGCTGCCGACCTATGTGGCGTTCGCGCTGGCGTTCGCCACGACGATCTATCCTGCGTTGGTCTTTCTGGCCACATCGTCGGTGATGTCGGAATGCGTCTTCACGCTGGCGCAGTTGGCGACGATATTTTTGATCGAAAAATCGGTGGGGCGGGATTCATCCGGCAGCTTGATTTCATCCGGATGGCGTTATGCCGCAATCGGCGGCGCGCTGGCGTCGTTTGCGTTTCTGACACGGCCTGCGGGACCGGGCCTTCTGCTCGGATCAGTGATTTATCTGTTGAAAGAGAAACTGCCGAAGCAGGCGTTGATCTTCGCTGCGATTGTCACATTGCTGGTCGGCCCCTGGGTGTTGTATTCGCGCAGCCACTCTCCCACGCCGGAACAGCGCGCCGAGCAGGGCGCAAACATCGTGCAGCCTTACTCGACGCAATTCTGGCAACGCGTGGCGGGCCAGCCTCTGTCGGGGGTGATCACGATTGAAGGCCTGCCCGAACGTGTCTGGAACAACCTGTCGGAGATCGGCAAGTTCGATTTCGGCGCATTCGTCTTTTATTCACTCTATCGCCCGATGGAGCCGGGCGAGCCGATCCGCGTGCCGAACGAGGCCAGGATGATCTCGCTGTTTTTCGCGCTGCTGGCGCTGGCCGGTTACATCGCTGCTGTGCGCGAACGGTTGACGCTGGCTGAAATCGTCACACCTCTGGCGATGGGCGTTTCGCTGTTGTGGGGCTGGGAGCAATACAGGTTGCTGCTGCCGCTCGTGCCGTTCTTTCTTTTTTATCTGCTGATGGGCGTGCGATTGATCGCCAGGCTCTATCAGAAACTTTATGCGGGAACGAAACCGAGCGCCGAGCGTATTCCGATTCTAGTCGTCTCGTGGCTTTTCGTGGTCAGCGCGTTCTACAGCAATTACCAGTACCTCCAGAGAAAATACGACCCGGTTCCTGAAAACCGTTCGCGGTGGATCAGCGCGTTTGAAGAGAATGAAGCGTTCATCAAACACATCGGTGATAACGTTCCGAAAGACGAGGTGATCGCAACGCAGAACCCGGCGCTGGTGAATCTTTACACCGGCCACAAAACCGTCGCCTTCGATGACCCCGCGGCGCGATGGGAAGTGTGGAATCGCATCGGCGTGCGTTATCTTGCCAAGACCTCGCCGTACCAACTGCCCAAACCAGACGCGGACGAAAGCAAGTATCGAATGATCTATCGCAGCGGCGGCGCGTTCGGATTGCGATTGATTGACCTGGGGCCGCCGTCATCGCGCCCGGCCTGGGGCAAGAACTGAGAGTGAGAAAGAGAGAGAGAGAGAGACAAGGAGAACTTGGATCTGCCACTCTCCCTCTCCCCCGCTCTCCCGCTCTCCCACTCCCAACAAATGTCCTACGAACTTTTCATCGCCCTCAGATACCTGCGCGCTAAACGGAGACAGGCCGCCGTTTCGGTAATCACGTTTGTAGCGGTCGCCGGGATCACGCTCGGCGTCGCCGCGCTGATTGTCGCGCAGGCGCTCATCACCGGCTTTCGCGCGGACGTTCAGGATAAAATCCTCCAAGGCACCGCGCATCTCAACCTGCTGAAAGAAGACAACAGCGGAATCGAAAATTATCGTGAACTGGTCGAACGTGTTCGCGCCGTGCCCGGTGTGAGCGCGGCTTCGGCTACGATCTACGCGCAGGTTTTGCTGAGCGCCAATGATCGTCAGGAATACGCGGTGCTCAAAGGCGTTGATCCAAACTCTCCGCGCGAGGCCAACGAGATTTTCTCGACTGTGATCGAGGGCGACCCAGGACAACTTCAATCCGCCGGGGAAAACGAATCTTCGAAGCAACCTTCCGATCAAAACCATATTGAACGTGAACCTGCGGATCAGGAGTTGGATGGAATCATTCTCGGCAAACAGTTGGCGCGGACGATGTCGCTCGGAGTCGGTGATGTCGTAACGGCGATTTCTTCGCAAACACGACTGACGCCCGCCGGGTTGCAACCGCGTCCCCGCTACACGCGCTTTCGGGTTGCTGGCATCTTCTCTTCGGGATTGTACGAGTACGACGCGAAGTGGGCTTACATCTCACTGGCCGCCGCGCAAACCGTGAGCGGCAGCGGCGATACCGCCGGAGTGATTCAGATGAAAGTGGTAGACATTTACGCGGTCAACGAGATTGGCGCGCGGGTTCGCGCAATCGCCGGCCCGGGCTTCGTGACCAACAACTGGCAGGAGTTGAATCGCCCGCTCTTCGCCGCGCTTCAGTTGCAACAGCGTGTAGTTCAGGTCTTTTTCGCGCTGCTGATCGCAATCGCCGCGCTCAACATCATCACGACTCTGACAATGACAGTGATCGAAAAGAGCCGCGACATCGCGATCCTGCGCGCGCAAGGCTCCGCGCCGCGCTCCATCCGGCGAATTTTCATGCTGCAAGGTTTGGTCATCGGCCTGATCGGAGCCTTGTCCGGATTATTGCTCGGCCTCGGATTGAGTTGGCTGGCCAATCATTATCAGTTGATCTCGATTCCCGCCGAGATTTATTCCGTCTCTCACATTACGCTCAAAGTGAGGTTGATTGACTGCGCCGAAGTGGCGATTCTGGCAATTGTGATCTGCTTGTTGGCGACGATCTATCCAGCGCGGACGGCGTCAAAACTCACTCCGGTCGAGGCATTGCGCTACGAGTGAGCAAGAGGGGCAACATTAAATCCGTTGACAAGCATGAAGCCAACTTTGTAGACTGCGCCCCGTTAGTGAGACCGCCTCACTTCTAACGGTTCCCCCTGACATTCCGTTTTTGCTCTCACTTGATCTCATCAACGGATTCAATCAACAGTTCGAATTGACATCATAATGTGCCCCGTCAAGGTTTGTGTCTTGCTGGGCAGTTGTGTCTTTACGCTCTGCCGGCCAGTTAAATCAGCAGATAACTTCAAAACTTCAAGGAGATTTCGTAATGCGAACCTCACATAAGCTTGCGCAAACGATGCTCGCCCTCTTCACACTCTTGATTATGGCGTCTGCCGCATTTGCGGCTGATCCAGGTCTCGCCTATCCGGCGACTTCGGAAGTCAGCGATCAAAAACCCGGATCGGTGCTGTTCTACAATTATTACACTTCAGGCGCGACCTCTGGCGCCACACAGAACACGCGCATCAACATCACCAACACCAATTCCGCCACATCAGTGTTTGTCCATCTCTTCTTCGTAGCGGCCAGCAACTGCAGCGTCGCCGACTCGTATATCTGCCTGACTGGCAACCAAACGGCGTCGTTCCTGGCTTCGGACGTTGATCCCGGCATCAGCGGCTACATCGTCGCGGTCGCTTCCGACGGCGCTCTCGGATGCCCGGCCTCGTTCAACTTCCTGGTTGGCGACGAATACATCAAGACGACGACAGGCCATACGGCGAACCTTGCCGCTGAATCCTTCTCCGCTCTTTACCGAGGGGTGCTGGAAACCTGCAATGAAACTTCCTCGACAGCCGCGCTGCAGTTCGACGGCGTTTCTTACAATCGCGTTCCGCGCGTTCTGGCGCTGTCGAACATCCCGTCCAGAGCTGACGGCAACGACACGCTGATAATCGTCAATCGCTTCGGCGGCAACCTGGCGATCGGCGCCAATACGATCGGCAACCTCTTCGGCTTGCTCTACGATGACGCCGAGAACGCTTTCAGTTTCAGCGTGAACAGCAGCGCCTGTCAGTTGGTCGGCAGCATTTCAAGCACCTTCCCCCGCACGGTTCCTCGCGTTGAGACTATCATCCCATCGGGACGCAGCGGCTGGGGCAAAATATATAGCGTGACAAGCGACGTCGGTCTCCTGGGCGCGATGATCAACAGGAACGAGAATGCCGAAGCATCGGCCAACGCGTTCAATGGCGGTCACAACCTGCACAAGTTGACACTGTCATCGAGCAACACCTACACGATTCCGATATTCCCGCCGAACTGCTAAAGGCAGCTTGCCGCTCAAACGACTGAACCAGTTTTTTCAGTACAAAGGAGCCGATTCCGCAAGGGACGGCTCCTTCAGTTTTATATGAATTAAAACTATTGACAGGATGGATTCACACAACGTAGACTGCCCGCCGTAATGCCGTATCGGTGAGTTTTCCTCACAAGTGGCCCCTCATTAAAGGCCAAGAAAGCTCATCGGATCGGGTCCGTTTTGAAAGCCCCTAACAATTGCAAATTGCGTTCTTTAAGATCCGTTCCTGTTGCTTCACTGCTATTTCCAGTTTTGATAGCTAAATAATGGAAATAGGCTCGGAGCCAGAGACCTAACTACTTAACGTTAGGGGTCAATCTCCCTTGATGAAGACATTGGGAAGTGGTTTTAACTCCAACTCGCAGTTCACACATCTGAAACACATTTCCATAAAGGAGAATTTCGACAATGACAACCTCACGCAAACTCACATCCGCTCTGCTGGCGCTCTTCGCGCTGGTTATGATGTCGGCGAGCGCTCTCGCCGCTGATCCCGGTTTGGTCTATCCTCCGACTTCGGAAGTCAGCGACCAGAAGGCCGGCTCGGTGTTGTTCTACAACTACTACACTTCGGGCGCGACCTCTGGCAATTCCCAGAACACCCGCATCAACATCACCAACACCAGCACGACGTCGGCGGCTTTTGTCCACCTCTTCTTCGTGGCGGCCAGCAACTGCAGCGTGGCTGACTCGTTCATCTGCCTGACGGCCACCCAGACGGCGTCGTTCCTGGCTTCGGACGTTGATCCGGGCGTCAGCGGCTACATCGTCGCGGTCGCGTCGAGCGGCGTCACCGGCTGCCCGGTCGCCTTCAATCATCTGATCGGTGACGAGTACATCAAGACTACGACTGGTCACGCGGCCAACCTGGGCGCGGAAGCCTTCGCGGCTCTCTACAACGGGGTTATCCCAGGCTGCGATGGCAACTCAATCACGGCGACGTTGGCCTTCAACGGCGTGGTTGGATCCGGTTACAACCAGGCTCCACTCGTTCTGGCGCTGTCGAACATCCCGTCCAGAGCCGACGGCAATGACACGCTGGTCGTTCTCAACCGTTTCGGCGGCAACCTGGCAATCGGCGCCAGCACGATCAGCTCGCTGTTCGGATTGCTCTACGACGATGCTGAGAACGTCTTCAGCTTCACGTTGAGCAGCGGCGCCTGCCAGTTGGTCGGCAGCATCTCGAACACGTTCCCGCGCACGGTGCCTCGCGTTGAGACCGTCATTCCGGCTGGTCGCAGCGGTTGGGCCAAAGTTTGGCTGGCTTCCGGCGCTGGCTTGCTGGGCGCGCAGATCAACAAGAACGAGAATGCTGGAGCGGCTGCCAACGCGTTCAACGGCGGTCACAACCTGCACAAGTTGACGCTGTCGCCGAGCAACTCTTACACGATCCCGATCTTCCCGCCGAGCTGCTAAACGCGGCTTTGCAATCAAACGACTGAATCAGTTTTTTCAGTCCAAAGGAGCCGATTCTGCAAGGATCGGCTCCTTTGCTTTTCAGGGCGTTGATAAACAATCTGGACAACTCCCCTAAACAAATTAAAACTGTTGACACCGGCATATTGAAAGCGTAAATTCCCCGCCATCCTGACGAACTTCTTTCACGTATAACTCCTGCTTATCACTCCCTCTCGATAAGCTGAATTATCTTCACCAAGACTCGTTACCCAAAAGCCTCAAACTGGCATCGGGTTCGATTCGATCTCCCCAACGACCGCAAATCAGCGTGGTCGCCCAATAGCGTTCATTCAAGCCAATTACCAAATGCTTCACAGCAACGCGTCCGGCTCCGGATGTGGAGTCGGTGTGTCTTGGCCGGTTATCAGCAAGACGAAGCCGAGTCTGGCATCCCACCCTCGACGAGTAGATAAACATTTGGGAAATCGGCTTAGTTTTCAATTCACAGCAAACACACCATAAATGTTCAATAAGGAGATCTCGAAAATGCGAACCTCAAAAAAATTCACGTCTGTCCTATTAACGCTCTTAACGCTGGTCTTGCTATCAGGAGCAGCGCTCGCTGCTGAACCTGGCCTGGTTTATCCTCCGACTTCGGAGGCCAGCGACCAAAAGGCCGGCTCAGTTTTGTTCTATAACTTCTATACTTCGGGCGCGACCTCCGGCAACACTCAGAACACCCGCGTCAATATCACCAACACCAGCAGCACGTCGGCGGCTTTCGTCCACCTTTTCTTCGTGGCCGAAAATTGCGGCGTGGCCGACTCATTCATCTGCTTGACGGCTAACCAGACAGCGTCGTTCCTGGCTTCGGATATTGATCCGGGCGTATCGGGCTACATCGTAGCGGTTGCCAGTGATGGCGTTTTCGGTTGCCCGACCGCATTCAACTTTTTGATCGGGGACGAGTATGTGAAGCTCACAACCGGCCATCATGCGAATCTTGGGGCTGTGGCGTTTGCCGCGCTCTATAACCGAAACCTCCCAGGCTGTGACGGAAATTCGACTACGGCGGAGTTGCGCTTCAATGGAGTGGTTGGAGATGGTTATAACCGCGCGCCGCGCGCCCTGGCGTTGTCAAACTTCGCATCCCGCGCCAATGGCAACGACACGCTGCTGATCATCAATCGCGTTGGCGGCAATCTGGCGACTGGCGCGGCCACACTCGGCACACTCTTCGGCTTACTGTATGACGACGCGGAGAACGTCAAGAGTTTCTCGATCACGGGATCATGTCAGTTGCGCGGCAGCCTGTCGAATACCTTCCCGCGCATCGTTCCGCGGCTCGAGACTTTCATTCCGGAAGGACGCAGCGGCTGGCTGAAGGTCTGGTCGCAGTCTGATATCGGGTTGCTGGGCGCAGCGATTAACTTCAACCCCAACAGGGAAAATCAGGAAGGCGCATTTAGCGGCGGCCACAACTTGCACCACCTGACGTTGTCCGCCAACGCCGCCTACGTAATCCCAATCTTCCCGCCGAGTTGCTAAACGCGGTTCTGAAGCGGAAATGACAAAGGGGCAAGGCGATTTCGCCTTGCCCCTTGTTTATTTCACTCACTGGCAAGTCGGCGCCTGCCGGAAATTTCACTGCTCGGTATATTTCAAAACCAGCCCGTCGGCTCCAACCACCCAGACTTCTTTTTTCGATGTGGCAATGCCGTAAAGATTCGTTCTCGTGCCGCTTTCCTGTTCAATCCAGTTCTTGCCTCCATCTCCCGACCTCAAAATCGTCCCATTCCAGCCAATAATCCACCCCTGTTTATCATTGGCAAAAGCGATATTGAGGAGAGTCTGCGTCGTATCAACCGCCACTCGTTCCCAACTCACTCCCGCGTTCGTCGTTCGGAGAACCGTCCCCTTGTCGCCGACAATCCAGGCGTTATCCTTGCCTCGCGTCTCGATGTGATAAAGATGGTTGGATGTCCCACTGCTTTGCTGTTCCCAGGTGCGGCCTCCATCGTCTGTGTAAAGAATCATTCCTTTCGCCCCAACCACCCAGCCGCGTTTGTCGTTGACGAATTTCACGTGCACCAGTTCGTTCTGGGTGCCGCTCTCCTGCCGCCGCCAACTGATCCCGCCGTCTTCGGATTGCAGAATCCTGCCGCCATCGCCAACCACCCAACCCCGCTTCTTGTTCGGAAAGGCCACGCTGTAAAGCACCGGCACATCGTTTCTGCGAGCGTTGGGCGGCGCTCCCAACTGGAACATCAACTCCCAGTTTTCTCCGCCATCCGTCGTCTTCAGAATTCGAGCTCCGGTCATGCTGCTCGAAACCAGCCATCCTTCGTCACGAGTGCGGAAAAAAATGTCGTTGAGATTGTCGTTGAGCCTGGGGTTTTGCGAAGTCCACTCGAAACCATTGTCCTGCGTCGAGTGAACGATGCCCCGATCTCCGATCACCCACCCATATCGTCCATCCATGAAAAACACACTGTTCAGGTCGCGCTTGGATTTGTCCTGAAAGGCCACGACCCATTGGGCCTGAGCCACAACTGTGATTGAGCACAGCAAGGCTGCGGCCAGAAGAGTTTGTAGCATACGATTCATTACTGCCTCCGATCCGATTTCTCCCGCTTAATTCTGTTCCATTTTAAATAACTGACGAAAGCCTAGCGTCTTGATTGAGAAGCGCTTGAGTTACGCATTGAAGAACGCAAGCCGACATTCGGGACATTCAATTTAAATTCGATGCCGGATTTGCGCGAGCCAAAGGCAATCGCGCGCCCCAACTGATCAGCGGCTAATTCGAGCGTGCGGTCGCGGCTGGCCAGCAGGTCCGCAATGCGTGTTTCAAGCTGCAAGTCTGGTCTAACTCCCGAACCTTCGATACGACGTCCCATAGCCGTGCGATAGTCGGTGTCGCTCACGTTCAGCTTCCCCCCGTCAAACAGTCTCAAAGTCCGGCTGACACCGAGCAGACAGCCACAGGTTGTGGGATTGGCGCCGATAATTACGGCGCGTTTCCGCTCCTGCATCGCGGCGGCGAAGATTTCCGACCCGCTGGCCGAACGCGCGCTGACCAATACCACCAGAGGCTCGCGGTAATTTATCCGCGACTTTTGAGTTTGACGCGGCGTCGAACGCCCCTGCCGGGTGATGAACTCTCCGAGGTTGGTGTCTTCCGGGAAGAAGTAACTCGCAATCTGCGCGACCGTCGTGACGAATCCTCCGCCGTTGCTACGCAAATCCAAAATCAGCCCGCGCGTCCCCTGCGCCTCCTGCATCGCGGCCTCGAAGTCTTTTTCGATCTCAGGTCCGAACCCGGTGATTTCGATGTATCCGATTTTATGCGGCAGCTTTTTCACGATCACGCGCCGCTGAAATTCAGTGAACCGGCGGATCAGCGTCACGGGTCGCAGTCTCTCTTCATTATCCAGGAAAGTCACCGACACCGGTGTGTCGCGCTGACCATGAAAAAGTTTATCGTAGGTTTGCAGTTCGAGCGCGGTCTGGGTCGAGCTTTCGATGATTTCGTCGCGGATGCGCTCAAGCGCCTTATCCACAGGCATCCCGTCAACCCGCGAGACTGTGAAGCCAGGGCGGATGCCCTGACGCGCGGCCTCGGAGCCGGGGTCAACCCAGGTCACAACGGGCTTGCCTTCGATGCGGCGCACGACCACGCCAACCGTAGTGCCCGATGGACGATAGCGATCAAAGCCGTCTTCCGGCGCATAAATCCTCGTGTGCGCATCGCCCAGCTTGCCAATCATTTGCCGCAATACCCGATAAAGCTCTGCGCTGTTGCGTGACGCTTCAGCCTGCGGGCGGAAAACCTCGCGTTGCAATCGCCAGTCAACTCCACGGAAACGCCGGTCGAAATAATTGTCGTATATCGCGCGCCAGACCTGATCGAAAACTCTGACCCGCTCTTCACGAGTGCTCGCCGTAGCTGCGCTCTGCGCGCGGGATCCAGCCTGAGAGAGAACTTCGGGCGAACGCAGGCAGAACAAAATGAGCAAAAAGATGATGAATAATGCGTGTAACGATTTGCGCGCCATGTGCATTGTGGGTTGCAGAGCACGGAACACAGATGATCGAAAGTAAGACCATCGCTCGATCCGCGTTTCAGATTTTAGAAGTTCGGGCGTTTTACCGGCGACTGCTTTGGAATCAGGATGTCACGCAAGCTGCGCCGGATGCGTTCTATTTCTTCTGGGCTTGCAGCCTGGGGAGCGACAGCTTGTGACGGGGGTCGGCGGAAATTATATCTCACAAGCGCTCGAATTGTTACATTCTTTCCGTCACGTCGCGCAGGTTTGAAGCCCAACTGGCGAACCGTAGCTATCGCCGATTCATCAAGCCCGAACCCCGCCCAGCGCGTGACCTCGATTTCTCCAACCTTGCCGTCTGCCCCGAACACGGCTTCAAGCTCGACTGTGGCCGTGACTCCCACCAGATCGGCCTGTTCCGTGTAAGCAGGCTTGAGACGCTGATAAAAAACCGGCAGTTCTCCACCGTGAGCGTCGAAATCATCCGACAAGACTTCAATGAGTGGAGCGGAAGTCTGTGTCGCAGTCTCGATCTCGGCGACCTGTTTTTTTCGCGCTGAAACAATCGCGCTCACGCAACGCGGCCATTCTCCTCTGATCAACTCTTCGAGCTGATCGCGGGCCTTTTGCTCATCTCCCGCCTTCGCGCGATCAAAAATGAACAGCGTCAACGCGCCCGTCCGCGTTTCTACAACGAACGATCCGGCGAGCGCCTCGTAATAAAACTGATCGGCGGAGACTGCGCGCCGCGTGACCAGAACCTTGCCCAAAATATAAAATTCGCAGCCCAGGCTCTGTCCCAACGCGCGAGCTTCTGCGCGACTCAAATTCAAATTCCGGTCGTAGCCTGCGCCGCGCGCAGCCAATCGAGTCAGATTTTCATCAAGCAGCTCAAACTGCGAGGAGTCCGATGTCCGCGACAACGACCGCAACAAGTCCGCGAACTTCCCCTGCTCATCTCCGTCAAAATCAAGAACGGCAAGACGGATCGGCGCCTGCGCAAAAACATCGAAGGAAGAAATCAAAAGGCAAAAGACAGAGAATAATAAGATGACCTGCGCCTTATCGCATTTCTTATTTTTGATTTTTGCCTTTTGATTTTTGATTTCTTCCTTCATGCCGTCTGCATCAACCTCGTCAGCAGAGCCGCGCGACGTGGGATGTCGTCAACGATGATGTGTTCGTGTTCGGCGTGCGCGCCCGCTCCGTCAACACCAAGTCCATCGAGCGTCGGAACCCCCATCGCCGCGGTGAAGTTCCCATCCGAGCCTCCGCCGACAACGTCATCTCTGATGTCGAATCCAAGCTCAGCCGCCAGCGTTCGCGCGTGCTCATAGAGCGCGATGTTCTTTTCCGAGCGCGGCATCGGCGGGCGATTGATTCCGCCCGTCACCTCGATCTGCGCGTCGGTGAGCGCGGGCGTGAGTCCGCGAATTGCGCTGACAATCCGTTCGCCATCCTCGGAAGTCCAGAACCTCACATCAACTTTAGCCGAGGCCTCGGCGGGAACGACGTTCAACGCGGTGCCGCCTCCGATCAAACCGACGCTGACCGTGACGCCCTGTTCGTAATCGTTGAGCGCCGCCAAACGCAAGGTCTGATGCGCAAGTTCGACAATCGCGTTGACGCCTTTGGCCGGATCGAGTCCGGCGTGCGCCGCGCGCCCAATCGCGCGAACGGTGAAAGTCCCAATGCCTTTGCGCCCCGTTTTGACAACACCGCCGGTGATCGGAGGCTCCAGAACGAGAGCGGCGGCGGCGTTCTTCGCTTCATCCTCAACCAGCGCGCGCGATGTCTTGCTGCCGATCTCTTCGTCGCAAGTGAGCAGCAGAGTGACCGGCCTTTTCGTCGCCAGCTTTCGGGAAGAGATCGTCCGCAATGACTCGATGGCGAGCACGATGCCGGATTTCATGTCGAAGATTCCGGGGCCGTGAGCGCGTCCTTCGGGTGTGATTCGAAAAGGCAGGCGTTCGAGCGTGCCGACCGGCCAGACCGTGTCGAGGTGGCCGACCACCAGAACGCGCTGGTCAGCGTTGTCGTGGTCAAAATTGAATCTGGCGATCAGGTGAGTCCCGTACCCTGAATGCGGAATCAATTCGACCTGGCCGCCGATTTCGCGCAACTGCCCCGCGACGAAGTTCGCAATCTCGTTGAGCCGAGATTCTTCGCGCGACCTGGTCTCGCGTTCGACCAGATTCCTGATTGATTTGAGAATAGATTCCTGGCGCGTGGTGTAGTGATTGAGCAAATCAGACATATCTCGATTGCGGATTTGGGATTGCGGATTGCAGATTGCAGATTGAAAAGGCGTCAGCGGTTCGGTTTTCCACGGCTCGGCTCATAATTGATGCAGGCTGGAATCCGAAAATATCCGCAATCCGCAATCCGCAATCCGCAATCAACGGTGGTTTGACAAAGCATCCGAATCATGCACAATACCGCTGCATCTGACAAGTTCTTGGTAAGACCGTTAGCACAGCATCATCAAATCAAGCTCCGTCAAGATTCCATATCCCGTCAGTCTTCGTCGCTGGCTTAGTTGATAGTGAATCACCAGAGCCGTTTCCCACAACCGGCGGACTCTACAGGCGGCAGTTTTTTACAAGGTGATTTTTGCGTGTTGTAAAAATCACGACGCGGCGGAACTAACAACGCGTTCACAGCGTCAGTAGGTGGCGCCTCTTCTAAAGGCGGCTGAGAAGGTAGTCAGATCACGAGTCGCATCGCGGTTGCGACTCCCCCAACCCTGAGTTCTGGTTCAAGACCTGGGAAAAATTCCGAGAAGAAGACTGTGGAGGATTCAGTTCATATGAAGAAGTTTAGCCTATCAATTGCGCTAGCGCTGCTCGCCGGATGCCTTGCGCTCTCGCCAACAACCGCCAATGCGCAGGATGAGAAGCAAGCTGAGTTTGAGCGTACGTGGTATGACATCTGCTACACCAAGAAAGACGCTGAGAAGTGTTATCAGATGTCTAAGGAGTTGAAAGAGAAGTACTCGAAGAGCCAATACCTTCCAAACGCAGAAAAAAACATCAAGGCATATGAGCAAAGCAAAGCCTGGGAGAGATTCCAGGCCGCTTTGAAAGCTTATTACACGCCTCCGCAAGATGCCGCCAAACTCGACCAACTCTTCGCTGCCGGTGAGGACTACCTCAAGATTGATCCGGGTCAACAATATGTCGTCGGCCAAATGGCTCTAGCCGGAGCCAACGGCGCGATGGGTGGATTCTACAAGAATCCCGCCAAGGTCAAAGGTCACGCTGAAACCGCGCTGAAAGCATTCGAATCCTCTACTCCGCCGGAAGGCTGGAAGCCACCGGAATGGGAACCGCTGCGTGAGATCGTGCAGGCTCAGATGAATCAGTTCCTGGGTTGGCAGTTACATTTGAGTGAGAACAAAGCTGATCAGGAAACAGCCCTCAGCTATTTGACCAAAGCGACTCAGATCAAGGGCAAGGAAGGCGCTGGGTGGAAAGACCCGAACAATTACTGGCTGCGCGCGGTCATCTACAGCAATCAGTACAGCGAGTTGAGAAAGCCATACGACGCGATGACGGATGAACAGAAGGTCAGCGACGCGGGCAAAGAGATTCTCAAGCAGGTGAACGATCTTCTCGACACCAAACTGATTCCCGAATACGCTCGCGTCCTTGTGACAGCGACCAAACCTGAGGCCAAAGGCATCTACGACGCCGCTAAATCTCAATTTGACGCGTTCTGGAAATATCGCACTGACGCGCCGGAGAAAGCCGACGCTTATGTTAAGAACTATGCGGCTGACCCGACTATCGCCACTGTGGCGATTCCGGTGAAAGTCGAAACAGCCGAAAATTCGGCGGCTCCCACCGCTCCGGTGGCCGGCGCCGCCAACGTCAAGTTGTCAGCGGGCGGGCCGGCGATGGCTCCGAGCGCCAATGGCAAGGGCGCCTCAAACGGCAATGGCGCGAAAGCCACGCCAGCCGCCAAAGGCTCCAAAGGGAGCAAAGGCGGATCGAAGGGCAAGAAGCGTAGGGGCTAAGCTGACAAGCCTCGCAAGTATGGCTGATCACAAACGCCCGTCTTCGGACTTGCTAGAATCAATAACCCGGCAGTGTTCACGAAAGCCAGCGCTTCAGCAATGAACGCTGGCTTTCGCCGCACAAAGAGCCAAAAAATAATTTGGCCGAAGAGCATAACCGATAAATTGCCGTGAACGACACAGCGATTGAAAATCAGGCGTCCCAACCGGCAGCGCCGCCTCGTTCTTTCGAGGAGATGCTGGCGCAACTGGAAAACGAGATCGGATACTTTTTCCGTGACCAGAACTTGCTGCGCCGGGCGTTGACTCATCGTTCGTACGCGAACGAACAGGCTGATCCACGCCCGCCTCACAATGAAGCGCTGGAATTCCTGGGCGACGCCGTGCTCGAATTTCTGATCAGCGCCTGGCTGCTGGAACTTTATCCGGCTCAAACCGAAGGCACGCTTTCAAAGATGCGGGCTTACACGGTCAGCGCGGTCAATCTGCAAAAACAGGCCGCGCGGCTGCAACTCGGCAATTACCTGCTGCTCAATCGCGGCGAAGAGAAGACGGGCGGGCGAAACAAAACGGCGCTGCAGGTTGACGCTTACGAGGCTTTGATCGCGGCCATCTATCTCGACCGGGGCATCGAAGCGGCCAGGGATTTTGTGCGCCGGGAATTCGCCGAAACCCTCGGCGAGATTGATCCGCAGGACCTGACCGCGACGGATTACAAGACCGCGTTGCAGGAACGATTGCAATCGGTCGGGCTGCCGACGCCTCAATACGCGATTGTTGAAAGTCTCGGCCCCGATCACCGCCGCGTCTTCCGGATCGAGTTGCGCGTCAACGGGCAATGCTTCGCCACCGGCGAAGGCGCCACCATCAAAGGCGCTCATCAGGCCGCCGCCCGCGCAGCCCTCGATGTTTTTGAATCCGAGATCGAAAAACTCAAAGACGCTCAGCACGCCGCTGAAGAGCCGTTAAATCAACTTTCTTCGGACGAATCAATTCCGGCCGCAGACAGGCCAAGAATTCCGATCACAGACACCATCTTCTGACTCTCCGCTTGAGCGTAAACGCCGCTATGAATAAAGCCGAGCCGAGAACCTCAAAACTCATTCCTTCGGTTCTATTCATCGCCACTTTCGCCGCCTACTACTTTTCCAACTCCCATTCAGGCTCCTTCTACGATTACACATTCCGAATCGCAGGCGCGCTGTTGCATGGCGAACTGGGGCTGGCGGATCGGCCTCCCGATTGGCTGAATGAAATGATCCCGCTCGATGGAAAGTATTATTCAGCCTTCCCGCTGGGCAGCGTTCTGACGATGTTACCGCTGGCTGCGCTCAAACATCTGCGCGTCATCGAATCCTTCCCCGGAACGTTCGTGGCAGCGCTGCTCGCCGGCGCGGCTTCCCTGCTCTTCTACCTGCTCTCGGCCAGATACTGCGACAACATCAAACGCAGGCTGACGCTGACGCTGCTGCCGATTTTCGGAACGTGGATGTGGGCGAACCTTGCTTTCGCGGGCGCGTGGCATATTGCGCTGGGGTTCGCGGTCGTGGGACAACTCGGCGCGCTCTATTTCATTTTGATCAAATACCGCCCGATGCTCGCGGGGCTGTGCTTCGCTCTCGCGTTCGGCAATCGCACGGAGATTCTCCTGCTGGCGCCGCTTTTCATCTACCTGATTTACAAACACGCTCCAGCGCAAGACGCGAAAGACGGCGTGAGCCGGTGGCAAATGATTGACCGCTTCGTCGCGCTCCCAATCGCTCTGGGCCTGCTGACGCTCGGCTACAATTACCTGCGATTCTCTTCTGTTTTCGATTTCGGCTACGCGAGAATTCCCGGAGTGCTCGACGAACCCTGGTACGCGCACGGCATCTTTTCGCTTCATGCGATTCCGCTGAACGCTTACGCGATGCTGATTGAAACCTGGCAACGCGTTGACGGTTTCCCCTACCTGACGCCGACCGGATTCGGAGGATCAATCTTTCTGAGCTGCCCTTTTCTGATCTACCTATTCAGAATCGGCGCGCGCGACGCCACGTTGAAGACGCTGGCCTGGGCTGCAATCGCGATTTTGACTTTCGTGCTCTGGTGTCACGGGAATCCCGGCGGATGGCAGATTTCCTACCGTTACGCGATGGTGTTGCTGCCCTGGATGTTTCTGATTCTGCTCGAAAGTAGTACGAAAAGAGTCAGCCCAATCGAAGTGACGCTGCTTCTCGCTTCGATTGCGATCAACGCGTATTCGACGTGGTTGTTTTTGTGGACGAAATATATCAATTCCTGAGCCGCACGCAATCCTGCTACTTCCGCTCGTAAACCACTTTTCCATCGAAAACTGTCAGCGCGACTTTGACCTTCTCGATCTCAACCGGATCAATCTTGAAGATGTCGGCTGAAAGCACGGTGAGATCGGCGAGTTTGCCCGGCTCGATTGAGCCTTTGATCTTTTCGTCGAAGCTGGCGTATGCCGAACCCATCGTGTAAGCGCGCACGGCTTCGGCGACAGTGATCTTCTGTTCGGGAACCCA
>JAJVID010000030.1:49421-63118 GCA_022072205.1 Acidobacteriota bacterium | reverse complement strand
CGGTGAGATCGGCGAGTTTGCCCGGCTCGATTGAGCCTTTGATCTTTTCGTCGAAGCTGGCGTATGCCGAACCCATCGTGTAAGCGCGCACGGCTTCGGCGACAGTGATCTTCTGTTCGGGAACCCAACCCTGCGGGCGTTTGCCGTCGAGCGTGCGGCGGGTGACTGCCGCGTAAATTCCCATCAACTGCTCCATCGGCGCAACGAACCAGTCGGAGCCGAAGGCCAGCACGGCTCCGGCATCGAGCAGCGAGCGGAAAGCGTAAGTTCCCTTCGCGCGATTCGACCCGATGCGGTTTTCGGCCCAGCGTCCGTCGTCAATCGCGTGGTAAGGCTGCATCGAAGCGATCACGCGTTGCGAGCCGAAGCGTTTGATTTCTTCGGGGCGCAGGTGCTGAGCGTGTTCAATGCGAAACCGGCGGTCACGCGCGCCGTTCTGCTTCTCAGCTTCCGCGAAAAAGTCGAGGATCGTTTTGTTCGCTTTGTCGCCGATGGCGTGAACCGCGATCTGCAATCCGGCCTTGTCGGCGTTCAGGATGTTGTTGAGCATCTTTGATTCGGGAAACATCTCGTCGCTCGGCAAGCCGGATGTTTTCGGGTCATCGAGGTAAGGTTCGAAGAATAGCGCTGTGGTCGAACCGAGAGAGCCGTCAGCGAAGCCTTTCAACGCCCCGATCTTCAGCTTGTCGTTGCCGAACCCGGCGCGGATGCCGACGCGCGCCAATCGCTGCCATTCGGCCAAAGGCTGGTGGCCGGAAATGCGCACGGTCAATTCGCCGCTTGCGAGCAACTTCTGATAAACGGCAAAGATATCCGGCGAGGCCGACATGTCCTCGACGCTGGTGACGCCGTTTTCAGCGGCGTACCGCATCGCCGCGCGAATGGCTTCAGCCATCTCGTCCTCGCTCGGATTCGGAATCACCTTGTAGACGTAACTCATCGCCGCGTCTTTCAGCACCCCAGTCGCCTCGCCATTCGCGTCGCGCACAATCGTCCCGCCCGGCGGATCGGGCGTTTCGCGCGTAACCCCGGCCAGCTTCAACGCCAGCGAATTGGCCAAGCACATGTGCCCGTCGAGCCGGTTGATGAAGACCGGGTTGTCGGGCGTGACCGAGTCAATCAACTGCCGCGTGGGCAGCGCGGGCGGATTCCAGTTTTCGTGATCCCAGTTTCCGTTCAACACCCAGCGGCCTTTCGGCAGCTTCGCCGCGAAGTCCCGGATCCGGTTGCGAAACTCTTCGGGCGTGCGCGCGTCGCGCAACTGCACGCTGGCCAATCCGCGTCCACCGTCGAAGAAATGCACGTGCGAATCGTTGAAACCCGGCGTGACGCGTTTGCCTTGCAAGTCAATCACCTTCGTATTCGCGCCGATCCATTTGCGAATCTCTTGCGTCGAGCCGACGGCGGCGATGCGATTGCCCAGAATAGCGACGGCTTCCGCTTCGGGCTGTTTGTCATTCACCGTCCAGATTTTTCCGTTGACCAGAACAAGGTCGGCGGGAGCTTGCGCCAGAACGAGCGTTGAGAACACAAGCGCGAGGAGAAGAGAGAAGAATTGTTTCATCGGGTTTTCCTTTGAGTTGATCCGGATTGAACAGGGATCACTTTCTTTTGAGACTGACCAGGGTATCAAAAGTCGGGTCTTCAACCTGAATTGTGGAATGCGTGAGAGCAAAACGTTCCGCCAGCATTTCGCGCATTTCGCGCAGGATACGGTAGCTTTCGCTCGCGTCGTTGATGACCACGTGCGCGGTGATGGCATGGCGGCCAGAAGTGATCGTCCAGATGTGCAGGTCGTGAACCGCGCGCACGCCGGCCACTGTCCGTATCGCCTCTTCAACCGTAGCGGCGTTGATGTGCGACGGCGTGCCTTCGAGCAAAACGTTGACGGCGTCGGCCACCAGCCGCCACGAACTGTAGATGATCAAAACGCTGATGATGACGCTGAAGACCGGGTCAGCCCAGGTCCATCCGCGCCAGATGATCATCACGCCCGCCGCAATCGCCGCGACCGATCCGAGCAAATCTCCGAGCACATGCAAAAACGCTCCGCGAACGTTGAGGCTCTCGTGGTGAGAACGCGAAAGCAGCCAGGCCGAGATCAGATTGACCGCCAGACCGCCTGTCGAAATCCAGATCAGAGTCCAGCCCTGCACCTGTTCCGGCGCGCGCAACCGCCGCCACGCCTCGACGCAAATCAGCAGCGAAAGCACGATCAGCGTTACGCCGTTCGCCAGCGCCGCGAGGATTTCCAGCCGGTAAAACCCATACGTTTTGCGCGGCGTAGCGGGGCGCGACGCGAATCTCACGGCGAAGAACGAGAGCGCGAGCGCGGCCACGTCGGTCAGCATGTGTCCTGCATCGGAAAGCAGCGCGAGACTGTTGGCAAGATATCCACCAATCGCTTCGGCGAGCATGTAACCGAATGTCAGGACAAGAACGATCAAAAGCGTGCGCTGCGAAGCTCCGCGCATGTGATCGTGATGGCTCCCGCCCGAATGAGCATGCGCGTGATTGTGCGTGTGATCTGAATGACTATGTTGATGCGCGTGACTGGCCATCGCGGATGATCTTAACGAAACTTTTTTGTGCGAGACAGCATTTCAAACGGAACGCTTCGGGACGCAATCAATCCAACGCCTCGTAATAACGCTCACCCGCGCAAGCAAGGCAAAGCGTCCGCCCGCCGCGCGTGACTTCACGATGGTCGTTGACACCTTCCCCGCATTCGTCGCAGGTCACGCGGGCAAGCGGATGACCGGGACGATCGGCGTCAGGCAGATTCACTCGAACACGCCGCCAGGAAAACAGGCTTTCATCCGGCAAGGTTTTGTAAGCTTCCATCTGCTGTTCTTTTTTGCTCGGCAAATGACCGAAAAGTTGTTTCGCCAGTTCACGCGAAGATTCAAGCGCAATGACACGCGCGGCTTCGTTGGTTTCGGTGTTGAGAAATGTCGCGGCGAGTTTGCCGAAATCGCGGAACTTGAGCGTTCGTCTGCCAAGCCGGCAGCCCGTGACAGTGTTGATGGCGTCAGCGGCGCAACGATCAATCTCGACGAAGACGATCAGACGTTTGCCAACTTTCGGCTCTTCTATCCCGATCAGGCGGCATCCGAGCATGGCCATCCGCACGCCGAGAACCTGCCCCGGACACATATGCCCATGGTTCTTTTCGGCTTCGACAAGATATTCATTCAGTGTCTTCATCGCACTCTCCCTCAGTAAAGCAGGTAAGGCTTGCGACGCTCGGCAAATTCTTTCTCTCCGGCTCCCCACGAAGCGGCTATTTCCTGAACGGAAACTCCGCTTTCGATCTGCTCGCGCAATTTTGTCGTCCCTGCTATCACATCAAAAGGCAACCGGTCGTGGACGTATTCGTAAGGCGGCGACTGCCACTGGAAACTATTCGGGTAAAGGTCGTGAAAGGCTTTAATCAAAGCGATGCCAGTGATGACAGGTTTGAAAACTTCCCGATCAAGCACGTGAATTTGAACTCCCTGGCAAAGCGATCCAACGTGTTTTTGAAAGGTCGGCAGAAAACTGTGCGGGCGGAAATAGACGCCGGGCAATCGCAGATCGTTTAGATACTCAGCAACCTGATAAGCGTCGGCGTATGGCGCGCCGTTGATTTCGAAAGGCCGGGTCGTGCCCCGTCCCTCGCTAATCTTTGTCCCTTCCACGTAAACCGTCCCCGGATAGACCGCCGCCGTATCGGGCGTGGGCATATTGGGCGACGGAATGACCCAGGGAGCGTCCGTATCGTTAAACCAGAACTCCCGCCTGTATCCCCGCATCGGGACAACATCCAGATCGCAGCCGATTCCGAATTCTTCATTAAACATCCGCGCAAGCTCAGCAACGGTCATACCGTGCCGCATTGGAATCGGATACATCCCGACGAAGGATTCGTGTCCCGGCTCCAGAATGGCTCCTTCAATTCCCAATCCGCCAATCGGATTTGGGCGATCAAGCACGACGAAGCGCTTCCCGAATTCGCGCGCAGCCTCCATCGCCAACGCCATCGTGTAAATGAACGTGTAGACGCGCGTGCCCACATCCTGAACATCAAAAACCAGCGTGTCCACATCGCGCAACATCTCTTCGGTCGGCTTGCGAACCTCACCATAAAGCGAATAAGCCATCACGCCCGTGCGCGGGTCGCGAAAGCCTTCCCATTCGATCATGTTGTCCTGGGTTTCGCCGCGAATGCCGTGTTGAGGGCCGAAAAGAGCCGCTAAATTAATGCCGGGCTGGCGATGGAACAGGTCTGCGGCGTGCCGGAAGTTGTGATCAACCGTAGCAGGGTTACAAATCAAACCAACGCGCGCGCCATTAACGAGCGAGACTTTTTCCGCCAACAAAACCTCAAGCCCCAGAGCGATTTTATTCATATCCGTTTTTCCAAAAGATCAGCGGGCATTCCAGACCAGAAAGGCAAATCCTCCGATCACAATTAGAAACGCAATGATCAGCAGCCCGATCCCGATGCCCAAAGCCAGATAGTTTCTTTCGACAAATCCGCCTTTGGGCTGATCCGGATTTTGCCGCTGAATCGAGCGCCACTTCTCACTCATCTTCTCGATTGAAGCCGGATAATCAGGCTCGTCCAAAGGGCCAGCCTTCAAGTTTTCATCGCTCGCCACATCTCTCCTTTTTCTGCTCTCTTCCATGTGACCGAGTATCTGGGATGAAAAAACCACTGTCAACTTCACATTGGCGGTGGTGGCCGGATGATGAGTCGCATTCCAGCGGGAGGGCAAAAATTTTTCAAACAAGCGGGAACTTTTCCTTTGGCAGGGCGTGTATGTGCGCAAACAAGGTGATCAAAGTTCTTAGATACAGTGAGGGTATCTGGGAACCCTTCAAAGGTCACCATCCTTCCGTAAGAAGTTCGCATATTAGGGCTTGATGGCGAGTGAGGCGTCATCAAGCCCTTCGAGTTTTTAGACACAGCATCCCGCGCAAACTTTCAAGTAACAATTCTCTGTCAGTGAAATTCATAAACAAGGCTTTGGCTGGAGACGAGTGGACGTGTTTCACAGACTCCTGAGCCAAGGGCTGATAACCGACCTCCACTGCTAAACAGATTCTGCCGTCAGATAGAACCCATCAGAAAAATTTCTCGACTGAGGGAAACATCGTGGAACTTTCCTCAGGGAGCGGCGTTTACGTGATCAAGAAAGGTGATCGGTTAATTGAATATGGTGAGGATATTCAATAGCTTACTTCTTCCGATCACTAAAAGTTTTCAGTGTGTGTGAGGGTCATATCGAGGCTCAAGACGAGTGAGGCGTCTTGAGCCTTTCTCCTTTTTGGGCGCATGGAGTCACTATGTATTTTCATCGCGCCAAAAGACATGTGAGCTTCAAAATCGTTTGTTGAAGGTAAATTTTGGGACGGGTTTTGATAATTCTCGGCTATAATCCGCCTGCCCTATTCCCCGCGTTTGGTTCATAACCGGTTCATCCATCCCCGTTAATTCAAATCTTTAATTTCTCCTCGCTGAGTAAGGAGGACGCATGCCGCGCCGTCTATTGTTGGCCACTGCGTATTTGTTATTACTCGCCCCCCTTTTTCAATTGGTTCGCGCCCAGGAGACGCATCCGCGTAATATTAGTGGGACGACTTCAAACCGGCCCGCCGAATTTTCAGGTCTGATCACATCGCGATTGTCGCTGAAAGAACTCGAAAGATGGAAAGCGATTGAACGACTTGTTTTCGCTGAGGACTCCAACCAACAACCGCTGCACCCCACGTTACGCAATCTCTGGGAATGGGTTGAAACGAGCGGCCACGCGATCTTTGTCGAGATCGCTCGTTCGACGAAGACCTCGACCTGCACTGCGGGAAGCTTCGTCATCGAGCGATTCGATCCGAAAGGGGAAAAGCACGTCGCGGTAATCAACCTCAACCTATCGAACATTGATCTGGCTTATGTCGGCCCGGACGCCGCCCGGGATAACGGGTTCGTTCCTTTCGAGGGGTTGTCTAAAGAGGAACGTTATGCCGAAGTGCTCGGCCACGAACTTGCGCACGCGGTTGATATTCTGACCAGTCTGGAACGCGCCAGAAGGGTTGAAGAAACGGTTGAAAAGACCAATGAGGTCTTGCTTTCTCGCCGTCCATATCGCAAAGATAACAGCCTTTCCCCTGAGATGAACCGGCTGCTTTCACGACGCGACGCGCTGTTGAAAGATTTGGAGAAAAAAGCCGAAGAGATGGAACGCGTCGTCTGGCGGGAATTGGCCGCCAGCAAACCCATCAGAGAGAAATTGGCGTCTTCGCTGGCAAGACAATAAAGGGACGGAGAGGCGGAGAGAAGAACTCTTCTCCGTCTCTCCGTCCCTTCAAGCGGGTAGAAAAAAGAACGTGATCCCCAAAATCGCGTAAACCGCCAGCAGCATAACACCCTCCATCCAATTCGATTCGCCGTCCTGTCCGATCAACGCGACAATCAAAACTGAAACTCCGATGCTGACGACTTCCAGCGGCGTGAACAGCAGGTTCATTGGCTGCCCGAACAGATAGCTTGCGAAGACCAGCGTCGGCGCGACAAAAAGCGCGACCTGCATGCTCGATCCGATTGCGATGTTGAGCGCCAGATCCATCTTGTTTTTCAGCGCCACCAGCACAGCCGTCGAATGCTCCGCCGCGTTACCGATGATCGCCACCAGAATCACACCGACAAAAACTTCGGTCAGCCCCAACTTCTTTGAAGTCTCTTCGACCGCGCCGACCAGAAACTCACTCATCACCGCAACCAGCGCCGTCGCAGCCAGCAATACTAAGATGGATCGCGTCTGGCTCCAGCCATGCGTGCCAATCGCTCGCTGCTCATCTTTATCATCAACGCCGCCGGTATACAGGTGCGAATGCGTGCGAAGCGTGAAGACCAGACTTAAAACGTAGGTGACAATCAGAACGATAGCAATCTCCAGGCTCAAGTCCTGTTCCTGGGCGTTCGCCCTGCCATGCACGATGATGTGAAACACGGCGGGCATTAACAACGCGATGGCCGACAACGCCAGCATTGTGGAACCCATCATCGCGGCTGTCTTGTTAAACAACTGCCGAGGGTATTTCAGCCCGCCCAGCAAAACGCTCAAGCCCAATACCAGCAGAATGTTTCCGATGATCGAGCCAGTGATTGACGCCTTGACCACATTGAATAAACCTTTTTGCAGCGCCATCAGCGCGATAATCAATTCGGCGGCGTTGCCGAAAGTGGCGTTGAGCAGACCTCCTAATCCCTGGCCCAACTTTTCCGCCAGATGTTCGGTCGCGCGTCCCATCCACCCAGCCAGTGGGATGATCGCCAGCGCGGACGCGGCAAAGATCGCAATCGGGTTCGCATGCATTAGTTCCAGCACAATGGCGATTGGAACGAAGATCAAAAGCAGGTTGAGCAGGTTTTCAGGAGCAAACAGTTTTTTCAGCATAGGAGTAAATATGGGTTTCGCGTGATGATGAAGTGAGCGGCGATTATAGAAACCGAGTTGTAGTTAGTAAATTGCCTCCAGCCAATTTTTCCCCGGACGCGCCGGTTTTGGCGGCGCGCAATCGGCTTTTACCGAATGGATTTGTTTGTTAAGCTTCCCGCGTCGAATTACCCACAAACAACTAACAGGCAAATAATCGAAGGAGAACATTATGCAAAAGTTCAGAGGCGCTGTTGCCCGCTTAATCGTGTCTGTTTTCTGCCTGGCTTTGCTGATTTCAGCCGCGCAATCTCAAACCAGGAGAAAATCTACGGTGAAGAGGAGCGCTGCTCGCAGCGCGCTTTCCATTCCACGCGGAACCGAAATGAAAATCCGTTTGGAGAATGAAATTGACACCAAAGAATCAAAGGATGGCGACAGATTCACCGCGACGGTTCTCACGCCGAGCCGTTACGCCGACGCCACTATCGAAGGCCACATCGCCAAGATAGACAAGTCCGGCAAGCTTTCGGGCAAAACCGAACTCGCGCTTTCTTTCGACCGCATCCGCTTGAAAAATGGCGAGAGCGCGGTGATCGGCGCTCAAGTGGTGAAAGTTTATGGCGAAGACTCGGCCAAAGAAGTTGACGAAGAAGGCAACGTCAAAAGCGGCAGCAAAGGTAAAACGACTGCCATCCGCACTGGCGGCGGCGCAGCCCTGGGCGCGATCATCGGCGGCATCGCTGGTGGAGGTAAAGGCGCAGCCATTGGCGCGGCGGTCGGCGCGGCGGCTGGCGCAGGCTCAACTTACATCCAGGGCAGTAACAAAGTGAAGCTTGAAAGCGGCACTGAAATTCTGATCAAGACGACCCGCTAAGGGTTACGGATTATGGATTGCGGATTGCGGATTGAAAGTAAGCTCAATACTTTTCCGCATTCCGCATTCCGCATTCCGCACTCCGCATTCCGCATTCCGCAATGAATCTCGAACGCTATTCCCGCCAGATTCTCTTCCCCGGCATCGGCAAAGAAGGACAACGACGGCTTTCGCACAGCCATGCGGTGATCATCGGCTGCGGCGCGCTCGGAGCAATGCACGCCGAGATGCTCGCGCGAGCGGGTGTCGGCAGCTTGCGTTTGATTGATCGTGATTTTATTGAAGAGTCGAATCTGCACCGCCAGATCATGTTTGAAGAGCGCGACGTGGCCGATCGGTTGCCCAAAGCCGTAGCCGCAGCCGCTCGCGTCAGCCGCATCAATTCCGAAGTCCAGGCCGAAGCCATCGTCAAAGATGTCAATTACTCGAATATCGAAGAGTTGATCCGCGACGCCGATGTCGTGCTGGACGGAACCGATAATTTCGAGGCGCGTTTTTTGATCAACGATGCGGCGGTGAAATTGGACAAGCCCTGGGTTTACGGCGCGGCGGTCAGTTCCTACGGCGTGCAGATGACGATCCGCCCGCGCGCGACGCCCTGTCTGCGTTGCATCTTTCCGGATATGCCTGCGCCGGGAACTTCGCCCACCTGCGATACGGCGGGAGTGATTCTGCCGATCATCGCCACAGTCGCTTCCTACCAAGTCTCCGAAGCATTGAAGATTCTGACCGGGCAACCAGAAAAGCTACACGGATCGCTCATCCAATTCGACCTTTGGCAAAACACGTTCACGAGGCTCAAGCTGCGCGAGCGCGCGAAAGATTGCCCCGCTTGCCAACAACAGCGTTATGATTTCCTCAACGCGCGCGGCGGCCAGCTTGTCACGACGCTGTGCGGACGCAACGCTGTTCAAATCTCGCCGTCAACCGCCGCCCTGATTGATTTCGCAAAACTCGCCGAGCAAATGCGCGATGTGGGTGAGGTGAGTTACAATCGCTTTTTGCTGAAACTCAAGACGGGCGAACATGAGATCACAGTCTTCCCCGACGCCCGCTGCATCATCAAAGGCACAGACGATCCGAACGTGGCGCGATCAATATACGCCCGCTACATCGGAGCCTGATGATTGCGGATTGTGGATTGCGGATTGCGGATTTGGCGCTCACTGCGCGTATCCGAATCCGCAATCCGCAATCCGCAATCCGCAATCAAAAGATGTCCAAAACCGAAATTATCGTTCCTGCTTCAACTTCAAACCTGGGCGCCAGTTTCGACACCTGCGGGCTGGCTCTTTCGCTCTACCTGCGAATCACGGTCGAACCGCGCGCGAGCGGCTTCGAGATTGTTCCGTCCGGCGAAGGCGCAGAGAAGTTGCCGCTCGATGAGTCGAACTTGATCGTGCGCGCCGCGCTACACGCAGCCGAACAACGCAGGCAAAAAATTCCCGGCGCGCGGCTTCGCGTTGACAGCCAGATTCCGCTCTCGCGCGGCCTCGGCAGCAGCAGCGCCGCCATCATCGCGGGCATTTCAATCTACGAAGCGTTGTCGGGTGAGCGTTTGAGAGAGGAAGAATTTTTCGATTACGCGCTCAATTTTGAAGGACACGGCGACAACCTCGCTCCGGCCACGCTCGGCGGCCTGGTCGTGGCGGTCGTCAAAGAATATGTTGACTACTCCGGCAACGAGCGCCGCTCACTACTCACCGTCAAACGCCACTGGCCCGAAGAGGTCAGGATCGTGCTCTGCATCCCGGAAGTCGAAATGGAGACGGCGAAGATGCGCGCAGTGTTGCCAAAAATGATCACGCGCCACGACGCGATCTACAATTTGCAACGGGCGGCTCTGCTGCAAGCCGCGCTGTCAGAACGCCGTTTCGATCTGCTCAACGAGGCGTTGCGCGACCGGCTGCACCAACCGCTGCGCGCCCCGCTTGCGCCGGGGCTGAGCGAAGTTCTGAAATTAAATGACGAGACGGGCAAACATCCGGGACTGCTCGGCGTGGCGATCAGCGGCGCAGGCTCGGCGTTGATTGCGTTTGCGACTGAGAACTGCGACGCGATTGCGGAAGCGATGAAAGCGCGAATGGCGGCGTGTGGGGTGGAGGCGCGGGCAATGGAAGTTAAGGTTGATAATCGTGGACGGATAATAAAATAAGGCGATTGATTTGCCATGAACAGACGTGAGCTTCTGAACGAAGTTGTAACGCTTGCCATAGGCGCCGCGGTTGGCGTTGTTGTTGAGCACGTTCTCTTTGACGTTTATGCTGATAGGCGTTTTGCTCTCTACAACATCTTGCGCGGGTTGAAAGCGGGAATGTCGCGTCAAGAGGTCGAAGCCGTTATACAACGTCATGATGCGCCATTCATAACCACTCGAAACTCAGAGGACGGAATAGAATTGTTAGTCCATCTGGGAGCTGTGAATGCCCTTTATTTATCAATAACTTTGTCAAACAACACGCTCGCTAGCGCCAAAATTGTTGGGGAAGATGGCCCACACGATGTGCCAGCGGACGCACCGCTCAGTATTTAAGTCCTGAACAAGCTATGTCATCTCTCACCAAAATCCCGGCAGGCGTCCAGTACTTCTTCGACGATGAAGTGAAGTTGCGGCGCTACGTCGAACGGCGCGCGATGGAGACGTTCGCGGGCTGGTCGTATGACGAGATCATCCTTCCGATGTTCGATTATCACGACCTGTTCGCGCGCGGGATGGGCCAGGAGAACGCCGAGCGGACTTATCGTTTCGTTGATCGCGACAGCGCGTTGCTGGCCTTGCGGCCTGAGCTTACTTCGCTCGTCGCGCGCACCGTAGCCACTCGATTCATCAAACGCGAACGTCCGGTCAGGCTCTGCTATTCCGGCGAGGTTTTTCGTTACGACGAGCCGACCGAACGCGCCGCGCGCGAATTTCACCAGCTCGGCGTCGAACACATCGGCGAGCCGAATATCGTCGCCGACATCGAAGTCTTGCTGGTCGCTGCGGAAGTTTTGACGGCGCTCGGCCTCAGCGATTTTCGCATCGCGCTTTCGCACGTGGATTTTTTCAACGGCGTCGCCGAATTCCTGAAACTCGACGAGGCCAACAGCGCCGAATTGCGCGAATTGATTGATCGCCGCAATAGCCTCGCGCTCGAAGAGTTTTTGCGAACGCGCGCCGCGCACGTCGAACAATCGCGCCGCGCGGGCTTCTCCCGCCTGATTCAAATCGCGGGCAAGCGGGACGCCATTGAGCGAGCGCAGGAGATCATGACTAACGAGCGGTCGCGTGCGGCTGTCGAGCATCTGGATAAAATCTATTCGACGCTCATCGCGCTCGGACTTGAAGAGAATTTCGATATTGATCTGGGCGACGCGGGCGGGCTTGAGTACTACACCGGCCTGACGTTCAAAGTTTATGTGCCGGGTTTCGGCGTGGAGATTGGGGGCGGCGGGCGGTACGACAACCTGATCGCCAACTTCGGAGAGCCTGAACCCGCCGTCGGTTTCTCGCTCTCGCTTGACGGCCTGGCCGACGCGATTTCGATGAACGACGACAAGCGGCGATGGCAAAGCGCGAATGACACGCAGACGATTTCATTCGACGACGATCCGGCGCGGGCGTTCGATCAGGCGCGCGAAATGCGAAGACTGGGAAAAAAGGTAAAAATCAGTGCTCAATGACAGACTGACAATCGCGCTTTCAAAAGGCCGGATGCAGGACGGCGCCCTGGCTCTGTTCGCTCGCGCGGGCGTCATCATCCCCGAAAGCGAGTTGAATTCACGCAAGCTGATAGTTAATTCCGCCGACGGGCGATACAGCTTTGTGCTGGTCAAACCCGGCGACGCGCCGACTTACGTCCAATACGGCGTGGCCGATGCGGGCGTGTGCGGTCGCGACGTGTTGATGGAATCGCGCGCCGACGTTCACGAACCGCTCGATCTGAAATTCGGGCGATGCAAGATTGCCGTCGCGGGCAAACGCGAAGTCCTGGGCCAGGATTACAATCTGCTGGCCACCGTCCGCGTGGGAACGAAATATCCGCGCATCGCCACCGATTACTTTCACGCCAAAGGCGTGCCGATTGAGGTGATCCCGCTGTCGGGTTCGGTCGAACTCGCGCCGCTGCTTGGCCTGTCCGACCGCATCGTTGATCTGGTCGAGACCGGGCAGACGCTGAAGGAAAACGGACTCGAAGTGATTGACGTGATCACCGAATCAACCGCGCGGCTGATAGTCAACCGCGCCAGCTTTCACCTGAAACGTATTGAAGTGGGCGCGCTGATCGCTCGATTGACCGAAGCTTTAAAACCATGATCGAGATCATCAAATTGACCGGCTCTCGCATCGAACAGAACGCGAAGCTGAAAAAAATCCTGGGCCGGGGCATCGGCCTCAACAACGACATCCTGACGCGAACCGACGCCATCATCCGCGAAATCCGCGAGCGCAGCGATGCGGCGCTCATCGAATTCACCGCGCGGTTCGACGGCGTCACGCTCACACCTGAAACGTTGCGCGCTGACCGTCAGACCATCGAAGAACTGGCCGCGCAGGTTGACGGCGAACTGATCGCCGCGATGCGCGAAGCCATCGCCAACATCCGCCATTATCACGAACATCAATTGAGCAAAGATTGGGAGATCACGCGCGAGAACGGCGTGCGGTTGGGCCAGCGCGTGCGCCCGCTGGAAATCGTCGGATTGTACGTTCCCGGCGGCAGCGCGGCTTATCCTTCAACTGTGATGATGAACGCCGTGCCGGCGCAGGTCGCAGGCGTTGAGCGAATCATCGTCGTCACGCCTCCTGCTCAATTCAAACAGAATCCGGTGATCGCGGCGACACTGAAAGAATTGAGTCTGTTTGAGGTCTACACCATCGGCGGCGCGCAGGCCGTGGCGGCGCTGGCTTATGGAACCGAAACGATCCCGCGCGTGGACAAGATTGTAGGCCCTGGCAACCAATACGTCGCCGCCGCGAAAAAACTGGTTTACGGCGCGGTTGACATTGATTCAATCGCCGGGCCGAGCGAGATAGTTGTCGTCGCTGACGACACAGCCCGCGCCGATTTCGTGGCCGCCGATCTGCTCTCGCAAGCCGAACATTCCGAAGACGCCGCCGCGATTCTGATCACGCCAAGCGAAAAACTCGCCGAAGCCGTGCGCGAAGAAATCATCAAACAGACTGCGACGCTTTCGCGCCGAAAGATCGTCGAGCAATCCCTGGCCGATTTCGGCGCATTGATCGTGGTCGAATCGCTCGGCGCCGCTTGCAAACTCGTTGACGAGCTCGCGCCCGAACACGTCGAGGTCATGACCGAAGACAGCGAGGCGACAGCGGCGAAGATCAATCACGCTGGCGCGATCTTCATCGGCGCGTATTCGCCGGAACCCGTTGGCGATTATTTCGCCGGGACGAATCA
>JAJVID010000030.1:37468-49321 GCA_022072205.1 Acidobacteriota bacterium | reverse complement strand
CCGAACACGTCGAGGTCATGACCGAAGACAGCGAGGCGACAGCGGCGAAGATCAATCACGCTGGCGCGATCTTCATCGGCGCGTATTCGCCGGAACCCGTTGGCGATTATTTCGCCGGGACGAATCACGTGCTGCCGACCGGGGGCGCGGCGAGGTTCTCTTCGGCGCTCGGCGTTTATGATTTCCAGAAGCGGACGAGCGTCATCCGCTACACACGAGAAGAGTTGACGCGCACGGCGGCGTCAATTGAACGACTAGCTCAGGCCGAAGGCTTCGAAGCGCACGCGCGTTCGGCGACGATCAGGTATGAATGAAATGAACTCCCCACTCGACAAAATCAAATCCAACGTCCGCGCGATTTCCGCGTACACGCTCGCGCCGCTCGAAGCGCAGATCAAAATCAATCAGAACGAAAACCCGTTCGGGATGCCGCGCGAAATCAAAGAAGAAGTCATGCGCCGCGCGATGAAACACGATTGGGCGCGTTACCCCGATTTCGTTCCGACTTCGCTGCTCGAAAAGATTGCCGGCTACACAGGCTGGCGAGCCGATGGCGTGATGGCGGGCAACGGATCGAACGAGATGATCCAGTCGGTCGTCAATTCGATTGTCGAGAAAGGCGTGCGCGTCGTGTTGTCCGAACCGACGTTTTCGGTTTACCGGCAGGTGATCAACGTGGCGGGCGGCGAGATCATCTCGGTTCCGCTTAACGAAGACCTGACTTTCAACTTTCCGCGACTGGCCAGCAAAATTGTCACGGCCAAAGCCGATTTGACGATCATCTGTTCGCCTAACAATCCGACGGGCTGTGTGATCAGCGCGCGCGACCTGGCGACGATTGCCCGCAACAGCGACGGGATCATCGTCGTTGATCAGGCTTACCTGGAAATCGGCGGAGAGGATTTCATTCCGCTACTCAGCGAGCATAAAAACCTGGTCATCCTGCGGACGTTTTCAAAAGCGATGGCGATGGGCGGGTTGCGCGTCGGTTACTGTCTGGCCGCGCCCGAACTGATCCGCGAATTCAACAAGGCGAAGATGCCTTACAGCCTGAACTTCTTTTCGATGACGGCTGCCGAAGTCGCGCTCGAAAATCTGAATCTGCTGCGGCCATTGGTCGAGAAAATGCAGCGCGAGCGCGAGCGATTGTTCGCTGAATTGCAGAAGTTCGACGGGCTGTTCATTCCCATTCCGTCCGCCGCCAATTTCTTCTGCGTCAAAACCGCGATTCCGCCGAAGGAATTATTTGAGGCCCTGCACGCGCGCGGCATCTTGATCCGCGACATCAGCAAAGCGCCGATGCTCAGCGAATACGTCCGCATCAGTGTCGGAACGCCGGAGGAAAACGACAGGCTGATCGCGGCGCTGCGGGAGATTACAATATGACTCGTCAGGCTGAAATCACGCGCAAAACCATAGAGACGGACGTTCGCGTCGCGCTCAACCTCGATGGCGAGGGCAAAAGCGCGATCAGCACCGGCGTCCCATTCCTCGACCACATGCTCGATCTGTTCAGCCGTCACGGGCTGTTCGATCTTGAAATCATCTGCAAAGGCGATGTGCACATTGACGACCATCACTCGGTTGAAGACATTGCCATTTGCCTGGGCCAGGCATTCGCCGGGGCGCTCGGCGATAAAAAAGGCATCGTGCGTTACGGCGCGGCTTACACGCCGATGGACGAGACGCTGGCGCGCGCGGTAGTTGATCTGTCTGGGCGTTACTACCTGATCTACAAGGTTCAAAACACGCGCGACAGGGTCGGGACGTTTTCGGTCGAACTGGCCGAGCATTTCTGGCATTCGTTCGCGGAACATTGCAAATGCAATCTGCACATCGAAGTCTTTTACGGGCGCAACCAGCACCACATCATCGAGGCGGTGTTCAAATCGGCTGCGCGCGCGCTTTCGCAGGCCGCGCGGATTGACGACCGGATCAAAGGCGTGATGTCAACGAAGGGAACTATTTCGGGAAATTAGCGATGACCATTGCAATCATTGATTACGGCGTCGGAAATCTGCGCAGCGTCGAAAAAGCTTTCACCTCGCAGGACATCAACGCCGTGGTGACGCGCGACGAAAAAGTTTTACGCGAGGCCGACAAGCTGGTGTTGCTGGGCGTTGGCGCGTTCGGTTACGCGATGGAGAGTTTGCGCAAGCTTGGTTTCGATCAGCTTGTGATCGAAGCCGCCAGCGCGGGCAAGCCGATCATTGGGTTGTGCGTCGGCTTGCAGATGATGTTCGAGGAAGGGCGCGAATTCGGCGCGCATCGCGGGCTGGGGTTGCTGCCGGGCCGCGTGGTCAAATTTCCTGATGGCGTGCGCGTGCCGCACGTCGGCTGGAACCAGGTCGAATTCAAACAGAACCATCCGGTCTTCGGCGATCTGCCAGACCAGTCGTTCTTCTATTTCGTGCATTCGTATTACGTCGAACCGGCTGACGCTTCGTGTGTGATGGGCGAGACCGAATACGCGCAGCCATTCGCCTCGATCTGCGGGCGCGGCAACGTCATCGGCGTGCAATTTCACCCCGAAAAAAGCCAGGCCGCCGGGCTGAAGCTGTTGAATAACTTTGCTCGAATGTGACGCGGCGCCGACGACGCGCTCAATCAAGGTCAACGTCCGGCTGATCGCCGCCACCAATCGCGATATCGAACAGACCGGCGGCAACGTCACCGAAGCTGCGCGGTTGCTGGGCGTGCAGGCGAACTATCTGCGCCGATTGATCAGCAATCTGAATTCGATGACGGCGTTGAAAAAATAACGTCACGAGATGAAGCAGCCTCCACAGCCGTTCGTCAGATCGGCTGCGGAGGCTGCTTTTTTCGGAGCGGAAACGATCTCAATTCTTTTTGGATTTCTTCTTGTCTTTGGACTTGCTGTCTTCCTCAGACGCCGCAGCGTTGGCAGCTTCGTCCTCTTTGGCTTTGTCTTTCGATTTGGCCTTGCTGCCCTTGCTCTTGCTCTTGCTCTTGGTCTTGGTCGCATCGGCGGTAGTCGCAGCAGCGTCAGAAGCGGGAGCGGCAGAATCAGCAGCAGCGGCGGGAGCTGGTTCGGAAGCGGCGGCTGGGGTTGTGGGTTCACCTTTGGCTTTGTCTTTCGACTTGGCCTTGCCGCTCTTGCCCTTGCTCTTGCTCTTGGTCTTGGTCGCATCGGCTGTAGTCGCAGCAGCGTCAGAAGCGGGAGCGGCAGGATCAGCAGCAGCGGCGGGAGCGGGTTCGGGAGCGGCGGCGGGGGTTGTGGATTCACCCTCTTGAGCCGGTTTAGCTTTGGACTTGGATTTGGATTTTGACTTACCTTTGCTCTTGCCTTCGTCTGCAGCGGCGGTGTCGGTTGTAGCGGCTGGATCAACGCTCTCTTTGGCCTTGCTCTTCTTGCCCTTGCCTTTGGTCTTGGCCTTCGTTTCGGCGGAATCGGGAGCCGGAGCGGTTCCTTGAGCGCCGCCCTGCGCGCCGCCCTGGGCCAAAGCTGCGACGGTCAACAATCCAATCAACGTAATCGCGGCGATAATCTTTTTCATGATTTTCTCCTTCGGTGAAATTTTACGGGATCGAGTTTCCAGCTAAGAGGAGCGGGGGTAATGTCTCTCTCGCCTGCCTCCTGCGCAAGCCGAGCGAACGGGATGCAGGAAACGGCGGCTATGATAGTTCAAATGAGCTGGAAAGTGCAGGGGCGAAGTCAAATTGAGAGGAAGCGCGCGCCGCCGCAGATGTCCCTTTGTGCTATGATTTCCGCCTTGCCGTATGAAACCGCTCAAACTTTACACGCGGACGACCATTCTGACTTCCGCCGTGCTGACGGTGGTGCTGTTGTTGTTCGTCGTCTTTTTCATCACGAAAACACGTGAGATGGAGGCGCAGGATCAGGAGCAGACTGCGAAGCTGTGGGCGGCGCAATTGGCTAACCTGATCGCTTACGAATCGCCGCCTGAACTGTTGCAGATGCGGCTGCGCGTGATTTCCTTCGGCCAGGCGCACGAGGGGCAAATCCGGCAGATCCGCATTTACGGCGAAACGAAAAAAGGATTGAGCGAGCAAATCAGTCTTTCGACGGACGAGCCTGAAGAGATCGCACCCGCCGACATCGCTACGCTGAAAAGAAACGAACCGGTTTCCCGGCTGCGGGAAATCGAATCGGAGCAGGGGCCTGAGACGGTGATTTACGCCGCCGCGCCAATCTTCGACGAAAACAAATTTCAGGGCGCGGTGAGTTTGACCACGCCGCGTGTGCAATTCTCCGATCTGTCATCGCGCATCGTGACGCTGACGGTCGCGCTGATGGCCCTCGCCATCGTCTCGATCACGGCGTCGCTTTACCTGCTCTTCAGCCAGGTTCTCTACAGACCAGTCGAAGACCTGCTCAAGCTGATGTACGAAGTCAGAACCGGCAACCTGGAAATCGAAGCTCCGATGCGCGCGCGCGATGAATTTGGGCAACTGGCGGTTTCATTCAATCACATGGTTTCGCGCCTGCGCGAGATGACCGCCGAACGCGCCGCTTACCAGAAACGTCTTGAAGAGCGCGTGCAGGAGGCGACCGTCGAACTGGCCGAACGCAACACGCAACTCGAAGAGGCCAACGCGGCGCTGTTTGAAATCCAGCGCGAGTTGACGAAGTTCGAGCGGTTGGCCGCGTCAGGACAGATGGCCGCGCAATTCGCGCACGAAGTCGGCACGCCGCTCAATCTGATCTCCGGCCACGTTCAGTTGCTGGCGGCGCGAACCGAAGATCAGAAAACGCGCGAGCGGCTGGAACTGATCAGTTCGCAAATCGCCCGCATCGAACGCATCGTGCGCGGCATGCTCGACGCTACGCGGCGCCCACAGCCGCAGCTTGAAACGACGGATTTGACCGCGCTGCTGCAAAGAATCTTCGAGATTACCGCGCCGACGCTGGCCGCGCATCAGGTCGAACTGATCACCGAATTCGACGAAAAGATTCCGGCGATCCGGGGCGACGGCGAGCAGTTGCAACAAGTCTTCATTAACTTGATCAACAACAGCCTGGACGCGATGCCGGATGGCGGCCAGTTATTTTTCACCGCCTCCGCAAACAACGGCCACGTCGAGATTGTGTGCCGCGACACCGGCGAAGGCATCGGAGATGAAATCAAACCTCACATCTTCGACCCTCTGTTCACCACCAAGCTGCGCGGGCGCGGCAGCGGGCTGGGCTTGACCGTCGTGCAGCAGATCATCCGTGAACACGGCGGCGCGATAGAGGTCGAAAGCGGCGCGGGACAGGGCGCGGAATTCAGGATCAGGTTTCCCGCCGCCGAAACAATCGAACCTATCGAAACAGGCGAAACAGTAGAACCGGTTTTTGTAGACGCCAATGACAGCTTCATCAAGACACATTCTGGTAATTGACGACGATCTCGACACATGTAATTTCCTGCGCGAGATTTTCGAGGAAGAAGACTGGCGCGTCAGTTCAGCGCTGAACGCCGAAGCCGCGCTCGCTGCGGCGCAAGCGCAAAAGTTCGACCTGATCGTCAGCGACATCAATTTGAACGACCGGCTCAACGGCATTGCGCTGCTGAAAACTTTTCGCGGCGTCTCGCCTTCCACGCAGGTGATTTTGATCAGCGGGTTCGGCACGCTCGAAACCGCTATCGAATCGGCGCGCGAAGGAGCGTTCGATTTCATCAGCAAGCCGTTCAACGTCCAGGAAGTGATCGCCACTGCCCGCCGCGCGCTGCAATGCGCGACCGAAGAAGGCGCGGCTGAAAACGACGCGCTGAAGGAAATCTCCGCCCGGTACGCTTCGTCGGGACTTGTCGGCCACAGCCGCCAGATGATCGAGCTTTACAAGGAGATCGCTCGCGTGGCGGCCTTCCGTTCGACGGTGCTGATCATCGGCGAATCGGGAACGGGCAAGGAACTGGTCGCCCGCGCGATACACGGCAACAGCCCGCGCGCGGCTCGGTCGTTCGTCGCGGTCAATTGCGGAGCGCTGACCGAAACGCTGCTCGAAGCCGAGATGTTCGGCCACACGCGCGGCAGCTTCACCGGCGCAGTAGCCGACAAGAAAGGATTGTTCGAAGAGGCTGAAGGCGGGACGATCTTTCTGGACGAGATTGGAGAAACGAGCGCGGCGTTGCAGGTCAAACTGCTGCGCGCGCTGCAGGAGGGTGAAATCCGCCGCGTCGGTTCAACCAAACCGGTGAAGGTTGACGTGCGAGTGATCGCCGCGACAAATCGCAACCTGGAAGACGAAGTCAAAGCGGGACGGTTCCGCGAAGACCTCTATTACCGTCTGAGCGTGATCACGCTCGCCGTCCCGCCGCTGCGCGAGCGCCGCGAAGATATTCCGCTGCTCGCCCATCATTTCCTGCGGCGAACGTGCGAAGAGACAGAAAAGCGCGTCACGCTGTCGGAAAAGGCTCTGGAGGTTTTGAGAAATTACGACTGGAGCGGCAACGTGCGCGAGCTTGAGAATTCGATCGAGCATGCGGTGCTCCACTCGCGCGGCCATATCATCACCGAAGACGACCTGCCTCCACGTTTGCGAGCGCCGAAAGAGCCGCAACTCACTCTTGATGAGAAACTTTTTTCAGACCTGCCTTCGCTGGAAGAGATCGAGCGCAGGTATCTGATTCACGTTCTGGAATCCGTCAACGGCAACCGCACCCGCGCAGCCGAAGTATTGCAGATTGATCGCCGGACGCTTTATCGAATGGCCGAGAGATTCGGCGTAAAACTGGATGGGGAGTAATCGCCATCACGTACGAATGAGTAGCCACAGAGTTCACAGAGATCACGGAGAAATCGTCAAAGCCCTCTGTGCCCTCTGTGTGCTCTGTGGCCAAACTCTTCACGTAGTTTTCACAAAACGCCTTTACTGCTTCGGAGCAGGAGTCGGAGTGGGGGTTGGTTTCTTCCTGCCTTTGCCTTTGGTTTTGGCTTTGCCTTTGGTCTTGGCCATAGTGGCGTCGTCAGTAGCGGCAGGCGCGGCGGCGGCCTCTTCCTTCTTGACCGTAGCGGTCTTATTGGCGGCATGCTTCTTGGCGGCAGGCTTCTTGTCATCAACGTTGGCAAAAACGCCCATGGTCAACAGTCCGACCAGCGTAACAGCAGCGATAAGCTTCTTCATAACTGCAATCTCCCTATGTCTCTTTTGATGAAATTTGAGTTTCGAATAAAAAGCGTGACTGCGCGGCTTTTACCGCCCACGCTTCCCGCAGACGGACGAGCAACCGATATGCCAGTTGGCGAAATTGAATGGGATCGCCGCGAGCGCTCGAAATCACGCCCGAATCACAATGAATTGAACGGAGGGCGCGCAGCGAAAGGCTCTTGAGCGCGGTCACCCTGATCTATGAAGCGATTTCGACGTGGCGGTTTTGATTGGATGGAGGCAGAAACGCCACATTGGAATGGGGAATGGGGAATGGGGAATGGGGAATGGGGAATGGGGAATGAAGATTCTTATTGCCGAGCACAACAAAAGTTCTTCATTCCCCATTCCCCATTCCCCATTCCCTATTCAATCATCTTCTGTTGATTTGCCGCCGTTTCCGTTAGGGTCCGGCTGCCGAGTGGCGCGTTGGAAAAGCATGTTCATCTGCTCAAACCCTTTGCCGAGGTTTGAGATTAGCGCGGGCATGTCTTGAATCTGATCGAAAGCGGAGAGCTTCTCGATCAGCAAGTCGAAACTCTTCGCCTGATCGAGGCCGTTGCGTTTGGCGATGATGACCGGGCGGACATCTTTCCATGCGTCGCGCAGTGAGTTCGCGCGGATTTGCGCCATCTGCTGATCGCCTGCATGGTTCCAGATTTCGACTTCGCGGATCAGGAAATAGAGCCTCTGGAATTCCAGCGGAACGCCTCGCGTGCCGAATCTGGCGCGCTGCTCGCTGACGATTCCGAAAAGTTGATTGGCGGCGAACCGCGATTGCTGCGCGTCCTGCTGGCTGAGCGCGCGGCTCAACTGCAATTTGTAGAGCGCGAAGAAATCCTGCATCACCGGAGAAATGTCAGGGTGATTCAACTGCGGCGCTGGCAATAGCCGCGTCTTCTGCTCGAACTCGGCGAAATGACCGTTCGCTTTGTCCCAGGCGCCGGCCACGACTTCGGCGTTGAGTTGATCCAGCAGAGCCTGCGCCTGCGCGAGGTCTGCCAGAAGCTGCGCCTCGGTTGTGTTCATCTTGTTCGTGGAGGATTGCGGAGACGCTTTGACCTGCGGTTTAGGAGTCGCAGTGGGCGCCGTCGCCGGATTGGGCGGCGGGGCTTTGTCGGCGCGCATCCGGCCAGTGATGACGTTGGAGACGATGAAGAACCCCGCCAGCGTCAGCGCGGCGAGCGCGATAAATACCGCTGTTGATTTTCTGGTCATCATCCTACCTTCTTGGGCATTGATCACGGAATCAGGCGGCCATCTTCGGACAGCTATCTTCAGACATCCATCTGGCGCATAGACAGCAATAATCGTACCAGCCAGGCCGCGAAAAACTGAAGGCTGCTCGAAGCATAATCTAAATCGAACCTCAGAGTTAAGCCTCGTACATTCTTTTTGGCTGTTTCAATCGGCCTGGATCCGCCGCCGCTAATTGCCTATTGCCCTGCTCGCTAGTAGTATCGCGGCCATGTCAACAGCGCTGATCTACTCGGACGAATATCTGAAACACGACACGGGCAATCATCCCGAACGCCGCGAACGTTATCGCGCGACGCTCAGCGGATTGATGGCCGATGAGGATTTGTGGGACTCAATCGTGAAGATCGCTCCGCGCGCGGCTGCGGATGAAGAGTTGCTGCGATGTCACAGCGAACGTGTTCTTGCACAAGTTGGACGAGCTTGTTTGCAGGCGGCTACATACGAACACGTTATGCTTGATTCCGACACCGTAGTTTCCCATCACTCTGACGCTGCGGCCAGGCTTGCCGCTGGCGGCGTGTGTCGCGCAGTTGACGCTGTAGTCGGCGGCGAAGCCGAAACCGCATTCGTCGCCTGCCGCCCGCCGGGGCATCACGCGACACCCGGACGGGCCATGGGGTTTTGTCTTTACAACAACGTCGCCGTCGCCGCCCGCTATGCCCAGGCGGCCTACCCCGACCTGATCAAAAAAGTTCTGATCGTTGATTTCGACGTGCATCACGGCAACGGCACGCAGGATATTTTTTACGACGATCCGACTGTGTTTTATTACAGCCTGCATCAATATCCCTGGTATCCGGGCACGGGCGAAGCCTGCGAGCGCGGCGTGCGCGAAGGCGAAGGTTACACGCTGAACATTCCAGTTCCCGCGATGACGCCCGTCGAAGATTATCTGCGAATGTTCGAGCAGGGATTGGAATCGGCGCTGAAAAATTTCTCCCCCGACCTGGCGCTCATCTCCGCCGGTTTCGACGCGCACGAAGCAGACCCGCTGGGGCAGCTCACGCTCAACGACGCGAGCTATGAACGAATGACCAAAAGATTGAAAGAGGCCGGCAATGGCCGAGTCGTTTCGTGCCTTGAAGGCGGCTACAACCTGAAGACGCTGGGCGAGACTGTGCGGACACACGTTCAAGCGCTGTCCTGATACGCCCAGCCGAAAAATCTGCGGCCGCCAATTAATCGGCTTTGCTTCCCGGCTCCGCGCGGAGTTACAATCCGCGCGGCAACAATTATGTTCAACCTGGTTCTGAAGCGTAACCGACACCGAAATTGATCGAGTCGCAAAAGGAGGCTGTACATGACAAGAAACAGGATTTCTCTCGTAACACTCGCGTCTTTACTGATCGCTCTCGGATTGAGCGCGACAGCGAGCGCGCAATATTTGACTTCGGCCAGAGCCGGTTTCGTCAATCGAGTCGAAGGCAAAGCGTATATCCTGCGCGCCGACAGCGAAGATGGCGAAAAGGGGCGCGCCTCGCTCGGCACACAGATGCGCGACGGCGACCGGATCAGCACTGCGGCGGACAGCTTCGCTGAAGTGTTGCTCAATCCCGGCTCGTATCTGCGCCTGAACGAAAATACCGAAGTCCGCGCCGTCAACACCGATCTCACTTCAGTCCGGTTCGAGTTGATCAAAGGCTCGGTCATCGCTGAAGTCGGCGAGGTCAACAAGAAAGCGCCGATTGAAATCACGACACCGTACGGCGCGCTGACGATGTTGAAAGACGGGTTGACCCGGATTGACGCGAAGGAATCCGCGACGATTGTCGCAGTCCGGCAGGGCGAGATTTACCTGGGAACTCGTAACGAATTCGCCGCCAACAAGGCTTTCAAAATCGGTCGCGGCAAAGTCGCTACGCTGACCGCGTCTACTCAGTCCGGGCAGATCGCCAAATCCGATTTGGCCAAACTCGACAAAGACGCGGCGGATAATTTCGACGTGTGGAGTTTCAATCGCGCCCAGACGCTGACCGCCGCCAACGTCTCAGCGCTGCGCAGGTCGCGGGTGCTGACCGCATTCGCGGGAGGCTGGTATTACAATTCGTTCTACAACTGCTACACGTTCATCCCGTACGGCTCGCGCTTCTTCTCGCCTTATGGATTCGGGTTCTTCAACAACTATGGCGACTGCTATTACTACAACCCGTATTACTGGTACGGTAACGGCGGCGGCTATTACGGAGGCGGAGGCGGAGGAGGTACGAACATTCCGCCGCGCGTGGTGTCCGGCATTGATCGCGCGCCGATTCGGCGCGGAGCTGAAGGCCGCACGATTGACGATAGTTCGATCTTCAGTTCACGCTCAGGCGGGTTCGGCGATTTCGGTGGATCGAGATCGGTTTCTTCTCCGGCTTCGACATCCGCGCCCGCTGCTATTCCTGCGTCAGCGCCTTCACGCGATACAGGCGGCGGCGGCGGTGGTTCGATGCCGTCAAGGCGTCCGTAATAAACCAGCGGCCTCCGAAATCTTCACAGGCATAAACTGAAGAGGGGCGAGTCGAACAAATGTTCAACTCGCCCCTGTTCTTTTTGATTGCTTTGCGCCTGAGAAAACTCAATTGGCGCGTCAAACCCCGCTATTTCTTTCCGGCGATTTTAGCGCCGCCTTCTTTTTTCTGCTCTTCAGGTTTGGTGGCGGTTTCCCAGCTATCAATCACCAGCCTGCTGTTCTCGTTCACCAGCACCAGCGGAATGATTCTCTGGTCTACCTTCGCGAAGTCATTATTGTCAACGAACTTGTACAAACAATCCTCACGCACGCGGCCCGGAACGCTTCGATCAATACTGTTGGTCGTCTCCGCTCCGACAATCTTCTGATCCTTGTAATCGCCGAGCAGGCTCTCGCGCAGAGTCTTTTGTTCAGCGTTCAGCTTCTGCTTCGCCGCTGTTGAAAGCATCGCCTCAGCCTCAGGCCAGTTTCCATAAGCGACAAACTTGTTGAAATTGCTGATAGCCGCCGCCGTTTGTTTCGGATCGTCCAGCGAAACCGGTGGCGGGGGCGGTTCAACCGCCGGGCGAGAATCAGCCCAGCGATAAACTCCCCAGGTCCCAGCCAGAAAAACGATGGCGATCAGCCACAAACCCAGCAATGTGTATTTGTTTTCATTGCCGCGATAGCTGACCTCTTCCATCTCAGCCTTCGCATTCGTGTCTTCGAAAATTGTCCTCATTGTCTTCCCCTGAAAAGTTGGTTTTATTTTCCGGCGCTCACAGTAGCCGACCTCAGCCGCCACTGTCAAACCAGCATTTGAACGGATTTTAAAGCCGTCCTTGCGCGCAAAACGCCGCGCCTGAATGCGAATCCCGCCGCCAACCTTGCCTGCCAATCTTGTCTGCCAACCTTGCTTGAAAGATTGCACATATCTTTTTCGCCCGTTAAGCTTCGGCTTCATTCTCATCTCTATCCTGGGAGCGCGCGCTGCCAATGAAGCTGGAACGCGAGGCCGCGCGCGCTCCCAGGGGAAATATTCAAA
>JAJVID010000030.1:34031-37368 GCA_022072205.1 Acidobacteriota bacterium | reverse complement strand
TGAAAGATTGCACATATCTTTTTCGCCCGTTAAGCTTCGGCTTCATTCTCATCTCTATCCTGGGAGCGCGCGCTGCCAATGAAGCTGGAACGCGAGGCCGCGCGCGCTCCCAGGGGAAATATTCAAATTTATGACTGCAAAAACAACTCTTGGCATCTTCGGTTTGGGAACAGTGGGCACGGGCGTCGTTACGCTGCTCGGCGACAACCCGCAATTCGAGATTCGCGCCATCGCCGTGCGCGACCGCGCCAAACCGCGCGACATTGATCTTTCGAGCTTCGAGGTCACTGGCGACCCGTTCAAGCTCGCCGACGACCCGAAAATAGAAATACTCGTCGAAGTGGCGGGCGGCGTTGACCCCGCTTATCAAGTCATCAAACGCGCGATCACCAACGGCAAACACATCGTCACGGCCAATAAAGAACTGATCGCCAAACACGGCCCGGAACTCTTCGATCTCGCCAACCGGCATAACGTCACGATCTTTTTCGAGGCGGCGGTCGGCGGCGGCATCCCGCTGATCTCGACCTTGCATCGCGGATTGCAGGCCAACCGCATCTCGCGCGTAGCAGGCATCGTCAACGGCACGACTAACTACATCCTGACCAAGATGGAGCGCGAGCAGAAATCTTTCGCCGAAGCGCTCGGCGAAGCCCAGGCCGCCGGTTACGCCGAAGCCGATCCGACCGACGATGTCGAAGGCCGCGACGTGGCCTACAAAATCGCCATCCTCTCATCGCTCGCGTTCCAGGCTCCGATTGAAGTCGAAAAGGTCTATCGCCAGGGCATCACTGCGATCAGCGATCTGGACATCAAACTCGCGGCGGAGTTCGGATACCGCATCAAGATGATCGGACTGGCGCAACCCGGCGTTGGCGATTCCGGCGTGTCGCTCGATGTGCGCGTTCATCCGATGCTCGTGCCGCGCCATCATCCGCTGGCCGGAATTGAAGGCGTCAACAACGCCATCTTCATCAAAGGCAGCGCGGTCGGCGAAATCATGCTTTACGGCCCCGGCGCGGGCCGCTTCCCCACAGCCAGCGCCGTCGTGGGCGACATCATCAATCTCGCCAGCGCGATCAAACTGCCCGATTTCGCGCGCTATTTCCAACTGCCAATCAGTTCGCAGGTCAGCGACATCTTCCCAATCGGAGAAACGACCAACGCCTATTACATCCGGCTCGATACTGAAGATTCACCGGGCGTCATCGGCAATCTGGGCCACGCGTTCGGCGAACACGGCGTCAGTCTGCACAGCGTCCTGCAAAAGCACGTGGCCGACGACGCGGCGACCATCGTGCTGTTGACGCATCAGGTGAAAGAGAAACAGGCGCAGGCGGCTCTCGCCGAAATCAGCGCGCAGCCGACCACGCGACAGATCGGTGTGGTGTTGCGTGTATTGAGTTGATGGAAAATGAAAAAAGACCTCCCTCACGTCGTCATCATCGGCGCCGGCTTCGGCGGATTGACCACTGCGCAAGCGCTCAAACGCGCGCCTGTGCAGATCACCGTCGTTGATCGCACAAACCATCACCTCTTCCAGCCTCTGCTTTATCAGGTGGCGATGGCGGGACTCTCGCCCGCCGACATCGCCGCGCCAATCCGTTCGATCCTGCGCAAACAGAAAAACGTGACGGTGCTGCTCGATGAAGCTACCGATGTGAATTTAGACGAGCAGACTGTCAATCTGCGCGACTCGGAGTTGAAGTACGACTATCTGGTTCTGGCGACAGGCGGGCACACCAGTTATTTCGGCCACGACGAATGGGAGAAAGTTGCGCCGGGATTGAAAGACCTGGACGACGCGGTCGAAATCCGCCGCCGCGTGCTGCTGGCTTTTGAGGCGGCGGAGAAAGAAACCGATCCTGAACGCCACCGCGAACTGCTGACCTTCGTGGTCGTTGGCGGAGGCCCCACTGGAGTCGAATTGGCCGGAGCGATCGCCGAACTCGCGCGATTTGTGCTGGCGCGCGATTTCCGCAACATCCATCCTGAAGCGGCTGAAATTCTGCTGCTGGAAGCCGGGCCGAGGATCTTGCCGAGCTTCGCGCCCGACCTTTCAGAAAGCGCCGAACGCCAGTTGACCGAACTCGGCGTCAAAGTCCGAACGGGCGCCCTGGTCACCAACATTGACGAACACGGCGTCTATCTGGGCGATGAGATTATCAAGGCGGCGACCGTGATCTGGGGCGCGGGCGTGCGCGCAACCGCGTTGACAGCGCGTCTGGGCGCGCCCCTGAACCGCGCGGGCCACGTGCTGATCAATCGTGATCTGACGCTGCCCGGTTACCACAACGCCTTCGCCATCGGCGACATGACCTATTTGGAACAGGACGGAAAACCATTGCCCGGCGTCAGCCCCGTAGCGATGCAGATGGGCCGATGCGTCGCGCGAAATATCAAAAACGATCTGGCCGGCAAACCTTACGAAGAGTTTCGATACCTCGATAAAGGCAGCATGGCGACAATCGGACGCAAAGCCGCAATCGCCGAGTTGGGCAAATTGCACTTGAGCGGGTTTATGGCGTGGATGGCGTGGCTGTTGGTTCACATCTTCTTCCTGATCGGCTTCCGCAATCGTTTCGCGGTGATCTTCAACTGGGCGTGGTCGTATTTCACTTATCAACGCGGCGCGCGGTTGATCACCGGAAGAAGACTGAGATTGCCTGTTGTCGAAAGTAGTCAGGGAAAGAGCGAGTTTTCGGTGAAGTAATTCCGCCGCAGGAATTCACCGGTCGAGAGCCGAGAATATTCTGCGGCAACCGGCGAGCAGCCCGCGCTCCACATCAGAATCGCTGAGCGCGGTTGCCTGCCTGTAATATTGGGTGAGGGCGGCGCTCCAGGCGCCGGCAATCATTCCTCCGCCGGTGATAACGACCGCGGCTTCCGAGTTCAGCAATCCGCGAGAAATCATCGCATCCACGTCCGAAGCCAGGAACGCGCCGATCAGAAACGACAGCCGCTGCTCAGCCGAACTTACGCTTCCCTGTTCCAACAACCTGACGCAAAACAGCGCGCGCGCCAATCCCGAACGCCTCTGCTCGCGCATTCCCGCTTCAAGCCAGGTCTGGTCAATCGCTTCTGGCCGCGCCTGCGGGACGGAACTCGCCAGAATGGTCTGCGTCTGCGTCGTGTGGATCAACTCGCCGGTCATCGAGGTGACGCTCGACGCGATGCGCGCGTCTTCGTCCAGCTTGATTACTTTCCAATGCGAGCCGAGATTGAGCAATGTTGATCGAGGCGCGAGCAATCCGAGCGCGTTAAGGCCGATGACCAAAGTCTCTTCCCCGCGCATCACATCCGTTTCTCCGACCGTCTCCTGATCGCATCGGCGCGG
>JAJVID010000030.1:28696-33931 GCA_022072205.1 Acidobacteriota bacterium | reverse complement strand
CCCGTCGGAACCACGCGGACATTCGGCAAAGGCCCGCGCATCGCTTTTATGAAATCGAGTCCGAGGCATTGCGCCGGAAACAGCTTGACCGCGTCGGCGCCCGCGTCCAGAGCTTCGACAATCTCGGAAGGCGTGAAACATCCCGGCAGCGAAACCAGGCCGAGCCGCTTTGTCGTTTCGATCACATTCGCGTTTCGATTGGGCGAAACAATGAATCCGGCGCCCGCATCGGCGGCTCGCTCAACTTCATCTGGCCGCAACACTGTTCCCGCTCCTACTGCGATGCGCGCGCCGAAGCCGTCGGCCAGACGTCTTATCGAATCGAGCGCGCCGGGCGAATTGAGCGTGACCTCAACCGCAGTAATTCCGGCTTCGACCAACACGCCGACAATCTCTTCCTCGCGCCCGCCGAAATCGCCGCGCAGGATGGCGACGATGCGTCCGGCTTCGATCTGCTTGATGACTCGTTCAGAATCCATCGTTTACGAGGATTGTTGATTGACAATCTCATCAGGCGTCACGACCGTGATGCCTTGAAAACGTTTGAAGTCGGCCCCGTTGAAAGTCAGCAGATGCGTGACGCCGTGAACTTTCATTGCGGCAATGATTCGAGTGTCGTGCGCATTCCTGCCGATCACAGCGTGATTGATGACCAAGCCTTCCCATTCAGAATAAATGGCGGGAACATCAGGCAAAAAGGCCAGATCATCCTTGAGCCGCGCAAGCTCAGATTGCGCTTTCATCGAATCCATTCCCAAGCCGTTTTGTTCAACTGGCCTCGTAGCGACGACCCAGAATTCGTAAAAGTTTTGTGGGAAGACGCAAACCGAATCATCCCGAGCAATCAGCTTTTCTATCGCCTCAGCAGCAACGGACTGCATCGGGTGGTTCAAGTGCAGGCTGCGCACAAGAATGTTTGTGTCAATGGCGAAAGTCATATCTGCCGGTCTTCTCTTTCCCGGTAAATGCTCTCCCGGCTGTCATCTACCATGTTGGGGACTCGAACAGCGTTTCTCTCCACCCACTCTCGCCATCGCCTGGCCTTCTCCTGCGGAGAAGGTTCTGCCGCGTGGCTTGCCTCACGATTCTCATCGGGAACAACAGGGGTAGGGCAGTGACGGACTGTCCATTCGCGTAGAGACTTGTTCTCTTCCTCCAGGCCAGCAGTTTCGTAAAAAGATTTTTCTTCCGACTTGTGTTCAGTTTCCTGCTCCCATACCCCATTCGTCCTCTCTGCCAAAACTCGTAAATAAACATCCAGCGGCATCTGCCGCGCATCGGCTTCAGCCTGGATCAGCTTCAAAACTTCAGCCGTTTCCACTGAAACTTGGATTGTCGTCATACTTGGATTCATAAAACCACCTCCGCGACTTCATTCTACGCTCAAGCTGAGCCGTTCTTCCAATCGCATCACCCTTCGCTTGCCGCCTTGTTTGAAGCGGCAAAGACTTTCATCCGCCGTCGAATCTGAGCCATACGCTCTTCCGCATTGGGCGTTCTCTTCACCAGAGCTTCGAGATGCTTCAGGTACTGCGGTTCGGCGACGATGGAACGAAGCTCCGCAATAAACGGCTGAACTTTTGATTGGCCATTTACAGTTCCTCCCGACCGCCTTCGTTTCTCAAGCCGCTTGTGATTCGAGTAATTGAAGTGTCTTCGCCTGAATGGATTCCAACACGGCATCGCGAAGGAATTTACTTGCGTTCAGGATTTCCACCCCGATCAATTCATTCTGGTCGTTGAGTTCGACAGTGATGCCTGGGCTAAGTTCCAAACTTCGGCTCTCCGGTTCTTCGGAGATCACGAGGTGGAGAATATCTTCCTGCTCAAAATATCTTATGGTTGTCTTATTCATGCGTAAATCTCCCGGTTCGCAACCGGAACCGGATCTGCTGACGAGTGATGGCGTGGACGGTAACGGGAGTGATGACATCTCCACTCACATCGTATGGAATCATCACCAGGCGCCGACTATGACGACCGACCACGATGGTTCGCCCCGTCTCAGTGTCAAAGTACCGCTCGCTCAAAGTACCGCTCGCTCGAATGACGTATGATGTGTTCAAGCTTTGCCAGGTCATAGCCCCTCAACGCTGCTCGGTACTGAAAGTATTCAGTCCAGACAATATTCGGCATATGACATTAACCGTCCTTGTAGATTCTGCATCCACTACGCGAGGCCGAGCAACTGTCAGGCGCGCCGCCACCGCGCTGTATCCCAATTCACGCGCTTGCCCGACCTGAAAGATTCATTCGCCAGATGCGCGCCCACCAGCACGCGGTTGGCCAGTTCGACCGGCGAATTCGGCTGTTTGCGGCTGCGCATACAATCCAGGAAGTTTTGCATGTGCGCCGTGCTCTCGTCGGTCACCTTCCAGCTTTCGACTTCTTTGCGATTCTTGTCGTAGCGCACCATCATCCCCCGCTGGTTCTCCTGCACGATGCTGCCTTCGAGTCCGTAAAACGCCGCGCCGTCGTATTCCTGTCCGTTCATGAACTGAACCATGAAAACTATCGCGAACGTGCCGCAATCGAGAATCGCGTGGACGTTGTCCGGCGTCTCCCAATCGGTGTTCTGGTATTTGCCGCCGTTGCAGGAAACCGAGCGCGGGCCATCGCATCCCGTGATCCACATCGCCACGTCCAGCCAGTGCGGGCCGATGTCTGTCATCAAACCTCCGGCGTAATCCCAGAACCATCGCCAGCCCGATGCGCGTTTGGCGTCGTAAGGCCGCTTCGGAGCCTTGCCCAGGAAGCGCGGCCAATCAATCAACTCAGGCGCGAAGAGCGATTGATCCTTGCTGCGTTTGATGTATGGATCAACCGGGCGATAGCGAAAATCCCAGATGCGCACGAAACGGATTTCTCCAATGCCGCCTGAAGCGACGATGTCGCGGGCTTTTTTGAAATGTTCGCCGCTGCGCCGCTGATTGCCGACTTGAACGATCTGTTTCGAGGCTTTGACTGCGGCGACCATGTTCTCGCCTTCTTCGATGGCGCGGCAGAGCGGCTTTTCGATGTAAACGTCCTTGCCCGCTTTGACTGATGCGATCAGGCAGTCGTGGTGCAGGTGATCGGGCGTGGCGATGATCACGCCGTCAATGTCCTTGCGCGCGAGCAGGTCGTTGTAATCAACGTAGGTCTTTTCGACCGGCGCAGTGAGTTTCTTCTGCGCCAGTTCCAACATGCCCTTGTTGACATCAGCCAGCGCGACAATGTCCGCGCCGAGCCGCTGCGCTGTGGCCACGCGCCCCGCGCCTCGGTCACCGGGACCTATGCCGCCGAGCCGTATGCGGTCGTTTGCGCCGATGATGCGCGCGTAAGAATGCGCGCTCATTCCGGTTGTTGCGCCAAGTGTGAAGGTTGCTGTCGCGATTGCTTGTTTGACGAAATCACGACGGTCTGTGTTTGAAGACATTTTGGACTCCTTATTTTTTCTCGACCTTATTTTTTCTCGAATGGATGGAAGGATTCTCTTTCACTGTAACCGCAGGCGCGGGTATTCTTATGCTGGCTTTTCTGTATGTCAACGAACTCCGAGGAAGCCCTTCAAGAATCATGAATTTTAAGGACAAAGTCGTGCTCATCACCGGCGCCGCGCAAGGCATCGGACGCGCCACCGCGCGGCAGTTCGCCGAACACGGCGCGCGGGTGATTATTCATTACAACAGCAATCGCGAGCAGGCCGAAAAGACGCGCGCTTCGCTCAAAGGCGGCTCGCACGCGATCATTCAGGCGGACATTACGAACGCCGACCAGGCGCGCGGGCTTGTCGAAGATGTCGTCCGCGATTTCGGACGACTGGACGCGCTGGTCAACAACGCGGCGACCTTCAAGCTCCACCCGATAGCGGCGGTCAGTTACGACGAATGGCGTGAGGCGTGGCAGGACACGATCAACACCAATCTGATCGGGACTGCGAATCTGATGTTCTGCGCGGCTCAGCAAATGATCCGGCAGCGCGCCGGGAAAATCATCAACGTCTCTTCGCGCGGCGCGTTCCGAGGCGAACCCGACGCCCCGGCATACGGCGCGAGCAAGGCCGGACTGAACGCGATGAGTCAATCGCTGGCTCAGGCGCTGGCGCCGCACAACGTCTTCGTTTACGTCGTCGCGCCGGGATTTGTTGACACCGAACGCGTAGCCTGGAAAGTTCACGGCCCCGACGGCGAAGCCATCATCAATCAAAGCCCGCTCAAACGCGTGGCGAGGCCGGATGAGGTCGCGCGTACCGTGTTGTTCCTGGCGTCCGAAGGGACGGATTTTCTGACCGGCTGCATTGTTGACATCAACGGCGCGTCGTATCTGCGCTCTTAACACTGATTCAAAAAGGATCACGATGAAGACCACGCCTGTTTCAACCGAAGATTTGCGAGGCGTTTTTCCAGTGCCGCCGCTCGCACGCAAAAACGACGCCCGGCGTTCGATAGATTTTGAGCAGAACAATCGCATCGTCCGCCATATTGCCGACGGCGGACTGACGCGATTTTTGTACGGCGGCAACGCGTTTCTTTACCACGTCACGCTTAGCGAATACGAAGCGCTGCTCGATTGGCTGAACGGATTCGCCGACAACCTGTGGGCGATTCCAAGCCTGGGGCCGTCATACGGCCGCGCGATTGATCAGGCGGCGATCCTGCGGCAATACGAATTCCCCTGCGCGATGGCGCTGCCCTGCGGCGATCCGCGCGACGCCGCAGGCCTGGAACGCGGTCTGCGCGAAATCGCCGAGAGCGCTGACGCGCCGCTGATTCTCTACCTCAAAGAGGAAAACAATTTCGGCGCGGACAAGGAAGCCGGGCTGGATGTCGTGGCGCGGCTGGTGGACGAAGGCGTTTGCGTGGCGATCAAGTACGCGGTCGTTCGTCAAAACCCGGCGGATGACGCTTACCTTGCGTCTTTGCTCGAACGAGTTGATCGCTCGCGCGTGGTGAGCGGCATCGGCGAGCGCCCGGCGGTGGTTCACATGCGCGATTGGAAATTGCCTGGCTTCACAACCGGATCAGGCTGCGTCGCGCCCAGGTTGAGCGGACAGATTTTTGAAGCTTGCGTGAAAGAGGATTACGAAACGGCTGAGAAATTGCGCGCGGAGTTTTTGCCGCTCGAAGATTTGCGCGACGCGTGGAGTCCGGCGAAAGTTCTACACTCGGCGACGCATCTCGCCGGTGTAGCGGAGACAGGGCCTGCGCCGCCGTTTCTCTCTTCGCTTTCCGAAAAACAGTTGCAGGAGATTGC
>JAJVID010000030.1:11021-28596 GCA_022072205.1 Acidobacteriota bacterium | reverse complement strand
TCCGTCCCCTTCCCTAACTCGCTCTTCGCTTCAATCCGTCCGCCATGCGACTCAACGATCCATTTGACGATTGACAGGCCGAGTCCGAATCCGGCTGCGCTGCGGTCGGCGGTCTTCGCCGAGCGGCGGAAGAATCTGTCGAAGATGTGAGGCAGGTCTTCTTCGGGAATGCCGCGGCCAGTGTCGGCGACAGTCATGACGGCGACGTTCTCTTCGGTCTTCAATCCCAGAGTGATTTTGCCGCGAGGCTCGGTGTATTTGATCGCGTTGTCCAGCAGGTTGAGCAGAAGTTGTTTGATGCGCAACACGTCGGCGTTGACCATAACCGGCGCGTTTGCGGTTCCGGTCGGCGGATCGTAAATCAGCGCCTGCTCGCGCTGTTCCGCCAGCGGCGAGATGTATTCGATCATCCGGCGGCAAAGATCGTTCAGATCAATCGGCTCGCAGCGCAATTCGATCTGCCCCGTGTCTCCGCGCGCCAGTGTCAGCAAATCTTCAATCAGGCGCGAGAGCCGGACAATTTCTTCGAGATTGGACATCAACACGCGTTTGTACTCTTCGGCTGGACGGTCGCGCCGCAGGGCGATTTCGATGTCGCCGCGCATGACCGCCAGCGGGGTTCGCAATTCGTGCGATGCGTCGGAGGTGAACTGCTTCTGCCGCTCAAACGCCGCCTGCAACCGCGAGATCATGTGGTTGAAGGTCGCCGCCAACCGGCCCATTTCATCCATCTTCGCAGGTTCGGGCACGCGCTCGGATAAATCCCCGGCGGCGATCTGTTCCGCCGCGCGCGTCAGGCGGTCAACGGGCCGCAGAGCCTGATTGGCCAGCAACAGCCCGCCGTAACTGCCCAACAGCAAAGCCAGCGGGATTGCGATGCTGAGCAGGATCAGCGTGCGGCGCGTAGCGGTCTGGAAAGCCTTCAGTGAGTTGCCGAGCCTGATGAAATAGGTTCCGCTGCTTTCAGGATCCCTGGCCCGAAGGGTCACGAGGCGCAACAATTCCCCATTCGGCAATTTTATCGTCTCGTATTTCGGCTTGCCCACTTCCAGCCGCGACAGTTCATCCTTGTTGACCGTCAATGTGTCCTGCTGCGACGAATAGCCGTAGTCTGTGATCTGCCAATTGTCGTCAATGATCTGCAGGACTTGCGTTTTGAGTTCGAGAAACTCTTCATTGCTTTCACTACCGGTTCCCGGTTCACCGCCTCCGGGACCGAGCGCGAAGTGACGTTCGATCCTCTTCGCCTGGTAGGTGAGCGATTCGTCAATGGCCATCAGCAGGCTGCGCGAGAGGTAGGCGTAAATGGCGATTCCGAAAAAGAACAGGATCGCCGAGAGAATGGCGAGGTAATAGAGTGTGAGCTTGACGCGAAGTGAGAGCATTTAGGGGCGACAAAAAAACAAGGAGGCAGAGAGAGGGGGAGACGGGAAAACGTTTCGTCTCGCCCCATTACTCTGCCGCAATATTTCCGCGTCCGATCTTAGGAAGCCTTCGATTCCGCAACCATTCTCGACGGCGTCGTCGGAGTCTTGAACATATAACCGACACCGCGCACCGTGTGAATCAGTTTCGGTTCGTAGTGGCGATCAATCTTGTTGCGCAGGTAATTGATGTAAACGTCAATTACGTTGGTCAGCGTGTCGAAGGTCTCTTCCCAGACTTTTTCCGAAAGCACTTCGCGCGAAAGAATCTCGTCGGGATGACGCATGAAAAATTCCAGCAGCGCGAACTCCTTGTTCGTCAATTGGACCTCGTTGCCGGCGCGCTCCGCGCGGCGATTGATCAGGTTCAGGACCAGATCGCCGAGTTGCAGTTTGGTCGTATCCTCCGCTGTCCGGCGCTGCAACGCGCGAATGCGGGCGAGCAGTTCGGCAAAAGCGAACGGTTTGGTGATGTAATCATCCGCCCCGGTGTCCAGTCCCTGAACTTTCGCTTCGGTGCTGTCTTGCGCAGTCAGAATCAGGATCGGCGTTTTAAGTCCGGACTCGCGCCATTCGCGCGCCATATCGAGACCATTACGACCCGGTAACCCAAGATCGAGGATGATCAGATCGTGATTACCCGATTTTCCGGCCTCGAATCCGGTATTACCGTCATAAGCTGTTTCGACTTCCATCCCTTCTTCTTCAAGCCCGCGCTTGATCAAGTCGGCCATTTTTTGTTCGTCTTCGATTACTAATACACGCATAACTAATTTTCTGCTCCTTGCAAACTCAGTGAGGTTATTTGATCGAGGAGTTAACTGACTCAGCCGGCCTCTAAATCGCGCTGTTAGGAGATATGAGCCGTGCGCCGCGAATCGCGGCACGGGAGAGCGGGCGAAATCCGGAGCATGAAAGCCTGGGCCAAGTTATCAACGAAAATTATTGTCGGGTCTCAGTGGGGATCGTTAGGCCTACTTTACACAATACTTGCGGCTTAGGGCAAGCGAGGATTTAACCTTCATCTAAGCATTTTGGGCATTTCTGGCCGGGGAAGATTAGGAAAGTGGGGGAACTGAACCGAGGAGCCAGTTTAAGTAGTCATCTGATCCGGTTTCGACCGGCAAGGCGATAATTTCTGGAGTTTGATACGGATGATTCTCTTTAATCGCAGATTCAAGTCGCGGGTAAGCGGAGCGTGTAGTTTTAATGAGCAACAGGACTTCGCTCGCACGCTCGACGTTTCCCTGCCAGCGGTAAATTGAAATCATCGGCGGCAGCGTTTGCACACAGGCAGCCAGTTCACGTTCGACCAACAGGCTCGCCAGCCGCTCGCCGTCCTCCTGTTTCTCCACTGTCGTCAACACGACCAAAGCGCCTGCGGCGTCAGGCATCTCTTACCTCCTCGTCTTCATTCAGCGCCTGTTGCTCGCTTTCAAAGAAAGCTTCGAAAAGCTGCTGCGCATGTTCGAGTTCGTCTTCCGGCACCAGCAACTGAATCTCTGAAAATCCGCCTGGCATCAGCAAAGGCTCCAACCCGCCGAAAAACGCTCCCTGCAAAATGGCGTTGACGCCGTTGTTCGTCAACAACTCGCGCGCCATCTCAGCCTCGGACGATTTGGCGAAATGCGCCAGCGTGACAAATCTGACTTCCTGCTCGGAATCTACTGTTTCGCTCATCTTCATCCTCAGAAAGTTCACCACGTAGTGACGACTTTATTCGTTACTACGTGGCCAGCCACTCGCCTCGATAAACGACGCGGGCTTCGCCGGTTTGCGCGACCACTCCGTCATCGCGCCATTCGACGAGCAACTCGCCCGCCGCAGTTATGACTTTGATCTTTCGCGCCGTCAATTCGTTGATCATCGCCGCCAGCGCCGCGCCGCACGCGCCCGTGCCAGAAGCCAGAGTCTCGCCCACTCCGCGTTCCCAGAATCTCACTTCAATTTTATCCCGGTCAATCACGCGGACGAATTCGACGTTCGTGCGTTCGGGGAAGGCCGCATGCGTTTCGATTTTCGAGCCGAGCGCGCGCCAATCAACGCTTTCAAACTCACTCACAAAAATGCTGCAATGCGGATTGCCCATCGAAGTTGCGGTGAATTCCACGTTCTGCCCGCCAACATCCAGCCTTTGCCGAATCACGCGATCAAGCCGCGCAGGCAGCGCGACCGGAATCTCTTCGCTTGAAAATCGCGGCGCTCCCATTTCGGCTTCAAAAACCAGGCCGTCGCCGCCAACAGGCCGCAGAGTCTTGATGCCCGCGCCCGTAGCGATGCGAACTTCATCCTCGCTCCATTTTTCAATCAGGTAAAGATAAGCCGCGACGCATCGCGTGCCGTTGCCTGAGATCGGAGTCTCGCCGCCATCGGCGTTGAACAACCGGACTTCAAAATCCGCGCCGGCAACGCGCGGCGCATTCAGCAACAACTCCACGCCATCAGCCCCCGCGCCGAAATGCCGGTCGCAGATCTGTTTCGAGAAGGCTTCAAAATCGTCAGTGACCGCGCGCAACTCCAATTCGCGCACAATCAGAAAGTCATTGCCGAGAGCCTGGAATTTGTGGAAGAGCATAAAGAAATTGGGAGTGGGGAATGGGGAGTAGGGAGTGGGGAATGATGTCTTCTCCCCACTTCCTACTCCCCATTCCCCACTCCCCCTCTATATTTCAAAATGCGTGAACTCTTTGAACTGATGGAACCGGGCGCGAATCTCTTCCGGCTTGAGCCTGCGCAGACGGTCGCAACTGAATTCTTCGACGTTGTACGACGCCATCACCGAACCGTAAATGATGGCGCGGCGCAGTGTGATTTCGTCAATCTTGTCGGCCTGCGCCAGATAGCCCATGAACCCGCCCGCGAAACTGTCGCCCGCGCCCGTCGGGTCGAAAACGCTTTCGAGCGGATAAGCGGGGATGGCGAAGAAAGAATCTCTGGTGAAGAGCGCCGCGCCGTATTCGCCGCGTTTGACCACCAGCATTTGCGGTCCCCAGGTCAAAATTTTTCTCGCGGCGCGAATCAGGTTCGGCTCGCCAGCCAGTTCGCGCGCTTCGGCGTCGTTGATGATCAACGCGTCAACGACAGCGATGGTCTTCCGTAGTTCTTCGGGCGTTCTTTCGATCCACCAATTCATCGTGTCCATAGCCACGAAGCGCGCGTCCACCTGCTCGCGGACTTCGCGTTGCAACGTCGGCAGGATATTGCCCAGGAATAAAAACGGCGTTCTCTTCGCCGTGTCTGAAAGCTGCGGGTTGAAATCGGCGAAGACGTTGAGTTGCGTGTCGAGCGTCTTCGCCGTGTTCAGATCGAAGCCATATTCGCCCGCCCAGCGGAACGTCTTGCCGCCCGGAATGCTTTGCAGATTTTCGGTGTTGATCCGGCGTTCGCGAAAGACGGCTTTATCATCGTCCGTGAAATCGTCGCCGATGACGGCCACGACTCCAACGTCGGTGAAGAACGAAGCCGCGACTGAGAAGTGCGTGGCGGAACCGCCCAGGCTGCGTTCGCGCGAGCCGAACGGTGTGGTAATCGAATCAATAGCTACGGAGCCGACAACTAAAAGCGGTGTGGTAGTAGACAAATGGATTATCCCTTCTTTTGATCTTTGTTTTGTGATTTCGCCTCGTCGAGCCGTTTCTGCGCCTCTGATTTGATCTTCTCGTCCGAGGTTTCTTTCAAAGCGTTCGTCCAATGCTGGACGGCCTTGTCCCAATCGCCCATACGTTTGTAAACCTCGCCGAGCATGAACAGGACATCGTCTATCCGAGCGAAGTTCGGGTTGGTGTCAACGATTTCCTGCAACCGGCTCTCGACGGCTTTATTGATGCGCTCCCATCCGTCCTTGTCGTTCTTTTCCGGTTTGCGTTTGTAGAAGTAAAACTTGGCCGCTTCCAGACTGCGCGACGACTGCTTCTCCAGTTCTGGATCGCGCGGCGTGGTAATCGGGCCGCGTCCGGGGCCTTGTTGAAAAGCGAACGAGGAGTTGAAACAAGTTCCTTTCGATTCGGCGAACGCGCTCATGGTGGCGAATGCCGAAGCAAGCAACAGCAAAGCAACAAACTTTGACCGAGGTCTCATACGACTCACCTCACTTATGGAAATTCGACGCAAACAAATGAACGATGAAAATTGAGGGGACTTGCATTAACAGCAGCCACAGCGCCCGCGACTATTCGCCGACGTATTTGCCGATGATCGCCGCCAGCTTCTTCTTCGTCTCCGCCGGGATCGCGCCGGGTTGCGTCAGGATCGCGTGCCGGAGCGCGGAGCCGCATTTGCATTCGCGCGGCATCGTGGCCAGACGGCGCACGGCGTCGCGGATGATCGCCTGGGCGTTGGCGGAATTCTTGTTCAGGTATTCGATGATCATCTCAACTGTAACCGCGTCGTGGTCGGGATGCCAGCAATCGTAATCGGTCACGAGCGCCATCGTCGAGTAACAGATTTCAGCCTCGCGCGCCAGCTTGGCCTCCTGCAAATTGGTCATCCCGATCACGTCCATTCCCCAACTGCGATAAAGCCGCGATTCGGCGAGCGTCGAAAAGGCCGGGCCTTCCATGCACAGATAAGTTCCGCCGCGATGAATCTTGATTCCGGCTGAATCGCCCGCGCCTGCGAGCACGCCGCCGAGAGCGTCGCAGACCGGATGGGCGAACGTGATGTGCGCGACCACGCCTTCGCCGAAGAACGTCGAGACGCGTCCGCGCGTGCGGTCGAAGAACTGATCGGGGATAACAATGTCCGTCGGCGCGTATTGCTCCTGCAACGAACCGACCGCCGAAGCCGAAATGATTCGCTCGACGCCCATCAGTTTCATCGCGTAGATGTTGGCGCGAAACGGCAACTCGGTGGGCGTGAGCCGATGCCCTCGCCCGTGCCGCGCCAGGAAAACAACGCGCACGCCTTCGAGCGTTCCGATGATGAAATTGTCGGAAGGCTTGCCGAATGGAGTCTCGACGCTGATCTCGCGCACGTCGGTCAATCCTTCCATCTGATACAAACCGCTGCCGCCGATGATTCCGATTTGTGCTTTTTCCATTTTGTTCTCTGGGTGGGAATGTGGAGTGGGAGATGAAAAGAAAATCTCCCACTCTCCCACTCTCCCGCTCTTACTTGTTCTCTCCCGGATTGATTCCGCGCATCTGGCCGCCCGTTCCGCCGCCGATGCCGGGGACGCGGTTAGGATCAAATCCGGCGACCTTGACGATGAAATCCGTGGGAACGTTGACCGGATATTTCAGCGCCGCGTCCTCCATCGCGCGTTTCACTTTTTCCTCGATCAACTGGGACTCGAACTGCTCGGACGCCCTGGTGTCTACGTAAATGTGGCGGGCGTGAATCTCTTCCTTAGGCTCCGGTTTCTGATTGGGCGCCGGACTTGGCGCGGGAGTCGCTGAGGCTTTAGTCGTTGCCGCCGGCGCCATCCGCCGGTCATCAACGCGAATGATGTGATAACCGAATTTGGATTTGACCAGTTCATTGGAGGTCTGACCTTTCTGCAACGCGAACGCGGCGGCTTCAAAGTCAGCGTCCATCGCGCCTTTGCCGAACCAGTCCAGATCGCCGCCGCGCCCCTTCGTGCCGTCTTCGTTGAACTCGTCCGCAATCTTCTCGAAGCTCTCGCCCTTCTTCACACGGTCGAGCAGGCCCTGAGCTTTCTCTTTCAACTTATCGGCGTCTGCTTCCGGATGCTCGGCTAGATATTTTTTCTTCTCGGCGTCGGTGAGCTTGTTCTTCTCTTCGAGCGTCTGGGTATAAAGATTGGCCAGGACATCGGCTTTTCTGAATTTCAGGATCGCGGCAAACCCCGGATCTTTGTCAATTCCGGCCTGCCGGGCTTTGTCCGCCCGAAGCTTCATCTCGCACCACGTTACTCGCTGTGTTTCCTTCTGCTCGTCGGTCAGCGGCTGTTTGCGGCTAGCGGTGGCGAACTTGAGATCGGACTCGAACTGATCTTTGTGCGCGGCGTAGTAAGCCTCCGCCTCTTCCTTCGTTATGACCAGATCAGGATTGCGTTCGGTGTATTTGGCCGCCAATATCTGCTCGTTGCTGATCTCCATCTGCTTTTTGAACTTGTCGGACTTGTGCAGCCCAGCGTCTTCCGCAGCCTGGGCGAGCGCGAACGCCTGTTTATATTGATTGATGACTTGCTTGCGCATCTGTTCGCTCTCGGCGAAACGGCGCTTGTACATATCCGGGTAAGCCGCCTCGACGAATGCCGTCAGATCAGCGGCCTTCAAATCGGCGTAATCGCTTTTGAAAAGCAGCTTGCACGATTGCGCGGCGGCGAGGCCGGCGGCGAGCAAAACAATCAAAGCTAATTTCTTATGTGACTTCACGACAAATCTCCTTAAAACGAATGTGGCGGTGGGGAGTGGGGAGTGGGGAGTAGGGAGTGGGGTAACCTGATGCGACACCCCACTCCCTACTCCCCATTCCCCACTCCCCGCCGACTAATGACTTCCACTCCCCTTTTGCGTCAGTTCGATCAACACGCCGCCCGTGGACGACGGATGGACGAACGCCACGAGCGCGCCGCCTGCGCCGACTCTCGGTTGTTCGTCAATCAAGCGCACACCGCAAGCTCTCAATTCGCTGAGTTTCGCGTTGATGTCGTTGACTTCGACGCAGAGGTGATGAATTCCGGGGCCGCGTTTGGCCAAAAACTTTCCGACCGGGGTTTCAGCGCTGGTGGCTTCGAGCAATTCGATACGGCTTTCGCCAATCGGCAGCATGGCGACTCGCACGCCCTGATCTTCGACAACCTCGACTTCTTTCAATTCCAGGCCGAGCGCGTCGCGCCAGAACACGAGCGCCCCCTCGATTGACTCGACGGCTACACCGAGATGTTGAATGATGCTTTCCGATGAATTCGACAAGAGCCTTTTCCCCGATCAGTTTGAAGATATTTGAATTTTGCCGGCGATCTCTTCCACGATTGAGTAAGGATCGCGCTGGCGCGACGCCACCTGCATGGCGAGTTCGCGTAACCGCCCCGGTTCGAGCGCCTCGTCAAGCGCGCGCCGCAGCAACCGTTCGCGCAGCAATTCGATAATGCGATTTTGGGCGACGCTGGCTCGCCTTTCCAGTGAGGCCGTCTGCTGACGGCGAAAGGCGGCGAAGTTTTCGAGGCTTGCGGCGAACTCGGTTATGCCTTTGTTCTGCGTGGCGACGGTGCGGACGATTGGAGGTTTCCACCCGTCAGAACGTTCCGACATTTCAAGCAGCGCGATCAATTCCCGTTCGGTTCGCTCGACGCCTTCGCGCTCGGCTTTGTTGATGACGAAGATGTCGCCGATCTCCATAATGCCAGCTTTGATCGCCTGAATGTCATCGCCCATTCCCGGCACAAGCACGACGACTGAAACATCGGCAGCCTTCACGATGTCCACTTCGTCCTGTCCGACGCCGACCGTTTCAACCAGCGTTCTATCGTATCCGGCGGCATCCAGAACCGCAACGGCGTCAACCGTCGCCCTCGCCAACCCGCCCAGATTGCCCCGCGTCGCCATCGAACGAATAAACACGCCCGAATCATTGGCCAGCGCCTGCATCCTGATCCGGTCGCCCAGAAGCGCTCCGCCCGAAAACGGACTGGAAGGATCAACCGCGACGATGCCGATGGTCTTGCCCTCTGAGCGGTAATGCAGCGCCACTTTGTCAACGAGCGAAGATTTGCCTGCGCCCGGCGCCCCTGTGACGCCAATCGTCACTCCTCGACCTGTGTGCGCGAAGAGCGCCTTCAAAATCTCGTTCGCGTCTGGCGCGTCGTTCTCGATCTTGGAGATTGCGCGAGCGATGGCGCGCGGATCGCGCGCGAGGATTCTTTCGACAAGTGGCGCAGTCATCAAAAGGCAGTAGACAGGGCTAATAGACAACGGTTAGACATCAGCAAAAGAAGCGGAACTATACCCGCAAACGGCGGCAAATTCCACCTGCCAATTGGCGCGGATGAGACTATAATTGCGCCAAAGGAGAAAAGAGAAACCCAACAATGACTGCTGACTGGATCACCACACTCGGAACCGCCGCAGGCTCCGCCTGGCTTTCAGGCGTCAATCTATACGCGACTGTAGTCACGCTCGGCGTGCTGCAAAGATCCCATCTGGTCAAATTGCCGGGCGAGTTGGACATTTTGGGCAATTGGTGGGTCATCGGTCTGGCCGCCGCGTTGTACGTGATCGAATTCATCGCCGACAAGATCCCCGCTGTTGACACAGCCTGGGACGCGCTTCACACGTTCATCCGCGTTCCCGCTGGCGCAATCCTGGCTGCGACCGCGTTCGCCGAATTCGATCCGGCGGTGAAGATGGCCGCGATGATCCTGGGCGGTGGACTTGCGCTCAGTTCGCATGGCGCGAAGGCCGCGACCCGTCTGGCGGTGAACGCCAGCCCCGAACCCGTCTCAAACGCCGTGTTGAGTTTGATCGAAGACGTGTTCGCGTTCGGATCAACGATCCTGATGGTCTTCTTCCCGATTGTGATGCTGATCATCATCGTGATCTTTCTGATCCTGATGATCTGGCTGGCTCCGAAGATCGTCCGCGCGCTGCGAAGATTGATTGCGAAATTTCGCAGTCTTTTCGGCTCATCGGCGCCGACTCCGGGAGCAGGCTGAATATTCCAGCGCTCATTCCATCCCAGGTTCCGGGCGGATTCGCAACACCACAAAAGCGGCGCTCTCTACTTTCAGCGTCAGGAGGACTGTACGGCTTGAACAACCCCGCATCCGGCAGCGCGTCAATTCGCAAGGTGGCGATTGCCAGCTTCATCGGCACAACCATCGAATGGTACGACTTCTTTCTTTACGGGACGGCCAGCGCGCTGATCTTCGGCAAACTCTTCTTCCCGAACTACGACCCGATAACAGGCACGCTGGCGTCCTTCGGCACATACGCTGTCGGTTTCGCCGCTCGTCCGATTGGCGGCATCGTCTGCGGCCACTTCGGCGACCGTATCGGGCGCAAATCCATGTTGATCTTCACGCTGCTGCTGATGGGCGTGGCGACGGCGTTGATCGGCTGTTTGCCGACTTACAACCAGGTCGGCATCTGGGCGCCGATTCTCCTGATCGTGTTGCGAATCGCGCAAGGCTTCGCGGTCGGCGGCGAATGGGGCGGCGCCGTCCTGATGGCGGTCGAGCATTCGCCGAAAGGTCAGCGCGGTTTTTACGGAAGCTGGCCGCAGGTCGGAGTTCCCGTCGGCCTGTTGCTTTCGACGGGCGTTTTCCGCGTGGTCTCGAAACTGCCGCAGGAAATTCTATTTTCATGGGGATGGCGCGTCGCGTTTCTGCTGAGCATCCTGCTGGTCGGCGTGGGACTTTACATCAGATTGGCGGTGACCGAACCGCCCGCGTTCGCAGAGATCAAGCAAACCGGCGCCGAATCAAAGGCGCCGATCCTCGACGCGGTGCGCCATCATCCGCGAAATGTGCTGCTGGCGATGGGCGCCAGATTGGCTGAGAACGGAGCTTTTTACCTCTACACAGTTTTCATCCTGACCTACGCCACACTGCCGAGCATCGGCTTTTCCAGCGCATCGGTTCTCGGCGCCATCGCGCTCGCCGCCGTGATCGAAATTTTTATGATCCCGGCATACGGCTGGCTGTCAGATAAATTTGGGCGAAGACCGGTCTATCTGTTCGGAGCGATCTTCACCGGACTTTTCGCCTTCCCGTTTTTCTGGCTGGTCGAGACATCGCAAACCGGCTTGATGACGCTGGCCATCGTTGCGGCTCTTGTCGGAGGGCACGCGGCGATGTACGGGCCGCAGGCGAGTTTCTTCTCTGAACTCTTCGGAACGCGGGTTCGTTACAGCGGCGCTTCACTCGGCTACCAACTCGCGTCGGTCATTGCCGGAGGTCTTTCTCCACTCATCGCCACCGATCTGCTCCGGCGTACAGGCGCTTCCTGGCCGATTGCGCTGTTCGTTGTGGGAATAGCGGCTGTGACCACGCTTTCCGTTTTCCTGGCGGCTGAGACTCTTCACAAAGAGATCGTGGATGAATCCGGCGCTGGTAGCCATAGTTAGCTTCAATGCCTCTTCCCAGTCATACGCTGGCGCTTCTTTTGGAGACTTCGGGCGGTAAGAATGAGACCGGCGCGATCAATCTTCTCCAAAGCTTCGATCTCGCGCTCGCTCAATCCGGCCTTTGTGGCCTCGCCGCGCGGGTCGGCCAGGAATCGCTCGCGCGAGCTTTCGTCAACGTAGATTTTGGCGAGGAATGCTTCCAAACGCGCGGCGCTCACGCGGCCTCCTTTTCCATTCGCTCGTTTTGGCGTGATCTTCCCGCAGCCAGGGCTTCGCGGGCGCGGTCTAATTGCCGGAGCAGGATTTCAATCGGCGGATAACCCCCGTCGCGTTCCAGTATCACCGTCAACGGATGAGTGACCAGCGCGGCGAGTTCCGCCAAAAGTTGATAAACCGGATCGGGCACATCGTGCAGATGATCATCCAGCAACCGCCGCTCGCCGAGCGCCTCCACCCACTTTCCACCAGCCAGATGCGCGGCGGCGATTCTTTCAGCGGGAAGCCGCTTCAAAAACTCCCTCGCGTCAAAACCGAAATTCGTAGCGTTGGCGTGAAGATTGTGCAGGTCCAGCAGCAGGTCGCTCGGCGATGAGCCAATAATCTTGTTGATCCACGTGATCTCGTCGTAATCGCTGCCTGGCGGATCAATCAGCGTGGCGATGTTTTCGACCAGCGGCGCCTCACCGACCACCGCGCGCGCGCGTTCCAGATTCGCCGCCGCGCCCTCAATCGTCGCGTCCGTTCGCGGAGGCGCGGTCAGATGGCCTATCTCGATGCTTCCGCCGCGCACGAAAGCCAGATGCTCCGACCAATATTCAGGCGAAACCTCTTCGCACAACCTCGCGGTTTTTTCCAGAAGCTTTTTATCAACCGGGACAGCCGAAGCCAGACCGAGGCTGACGCCGTGCAACACCACCGGCGTTTGCGCCGCCAACGTTCGCAGCGCGCGTCGTTCGTCTCGCGGCGCGTCGAAGAAATCGTCGGCGATCACTTCCACGACATCAATTCGATCAAGATGCGAGAGAATGCCCACGGCCAACTCACGCCGCCAGCCCAATCCAACTCGGTCACGAATCGAAATTTTTCCGGCGCTCTTGAATTTCACGACGATCCACAACCTCCGCAGCCACTGCCGCCACAACTGCTTCCTCCATCCGAAGAACCGCAAGACGAAGATGAACCGCAAGACGAAGATGAACTGCAAGACGAGCCGGAAGAACCGCTGGTTTGAGGAAAGAGCGTTTGCGCGTATCCGAACGGAGTCGCCGCAAGCGCTCCGACGCCGAAGACAGCGGCGAACATCGCCAACTCCGCCGTCGCGCTGCCGGGGGCGCTTGAATTGATTCGCGCGCCAAGCCCGGAGTAGAGCCGGGTGATGTCCGCCAGCGTCGCCTTTCCGCGAGCCGTCAAACGCGGGAAAGATAAGACGGCGGCGATGATCATTGCGACGATCATCATCACGACCAGAAAGCCTATGGGTCTTCCGAGCGAAAGACCGATCCGGATTTTGATCCCGCCTACAACTCCCAGCGCCAACAACCCCATCATCAACCGCTTCAAACGGGCGCTGCGGGCGCCGGCATCGGGCATCAACCCCGCGAGCTCAAGTTTGTCGCGGTAAGGCTGAAACGCCGACTTCAAGACGTTATCTTTGAAGACGGACGCCGCTTTGCCCGGAGCGCCGAACTTTTTCAGCGCCTCATATTCGATCTGATTCTTCGCCATCTTGTCGGTCACGCGATCGGCTCGACGAATGAACTGATCATTCATAGCAAGCAATCCGCGATCAACAAGCGAGATCACCGCCACGCGCAAAGCTTCATCCTCGCCGCCGCGCAAATAGGCGATCAGATACGGATCACCCAAATCTATTTTCGGCGCGTCGCCGGATTCGGCAATGCGCCGCAGAACGACAACCGCAAAGATGACGACAAGGCTGAAACAGAAATAGAAGGCGAGAAATTCGGGGCCGCGTAAATCGAAAGGATTCATAAATACCTCTTCACGCATCTTGACGACGTTCTGGCAGGCCATGTGATCAGAGATGACAACCTGATCTTCCAACAACATTACGCCTACCTCCCGCAAATAATCTCACTCCGCGTCTCAGCATACTGCTTGCTGGGGCGCTCAGCAACGAAAAGGTACCCGGCGGGTTATTTGCCAGAGATGAGTCATCTCGGTTAAATTCCCGCAGCTTCAATTCACAACTTTTGCCATAACTTGAAACTCTTTGTTTGAAGCCGCCGTACTGTGTATCATCGCTGCATCTTTTTCTCGCGTAAGCAACACGCAGGTGATGGCTATGAAAGTAACCAACTATTTGCCTTTGATCGCCAAAAACGGCTTTCGCAATCGTCGCCGCAGTTTATTGACCATTCTGAGTATCGCGGCGTCGCTGTGTCTGCTGGGATTGCTGCTGACCATATATCACGCATTCTTCTTCACCGACGCCACCCCTGACCAGGCTTTGCGGCTGGTCACTCGCAACCGCATCTCGCTCGTCAATCCGCTGCCGATGTCCTACCAGCAACAGATCAAACAGGTACCGGGCGTCAAGGAGGCCATGATCATGCAGTGGTTCCAGGGCGTTTATAAAGACTCGCGCGACCCGGCCAACTTTTTTGCGCGGTTTGGAGTGGAGGCGGAGAAATTTGGTGTGGTCTATCCTGAAAACAAGCTGCCCGAAAGCGAGATGCAGGCGTTCATCAATGATCGCACGGGCTGCATCGTCGGCCGCAAGACGGCTACGCATCACAACCTGAAACCGGGCGACCGCGTGACGATTGTAGGAGACATCTTCCCGATCACTCTCGAATTGACCGTCCGCGGCGTTTATGACGGGACGATAGATAATGAAAGCCTCTTCTTCCATTACAAATACATGAATGAAAGTCTGGCGACGACGGCTGGGTTCCGTGACGTTGTGGGCACTTACTTCATTCGCATAGAGCGAGCCGAAGACGCCAACGCCATATCGAAAGCCATTGACGACAAGTTCCGCAATTCACCGGCGCAGACCAAGACCGAAACTGAGCAGGCCTTTGGAACGAGCTTCCTGGCCTTTCTGGGCAATGTGAAGCTGATGCTGCTTTCGATCTGCGCGGCGGTGACTTTCACGATCCTGCTCGTTTCCGGCAACACCATGGCGATGGCGGTGCGCGAGCGCGTGCGCGAAGTGGGCTTGCTGAAGACTCTGGGGTTCACGAGCGGCATCGTGCTGTGGCTGATGGTCGGCGAAGCGGTAGTGATTTCGCTGATCGGCGGCGTCATCGGACTTGCGCTCACGGGCGGATTGTTGCTGCTGCTCCACCAGCTTCCATCCGCTATGACTTTCGGCGTTTTCAGTCAGGCCACAGTGCCTCCTTCGGTCGCGATCATTTGTCTGCTCGTGGCTGCGATGATCGGCCTTATCAGTTCAATCATCCCGGCCCTCGGAGCGTCGAGGCGACCAATCACCGAAGCGTTGAAGTTTACTGATTGAATCAGCGTGTCAGTAGCCCGACCGTGAGGGAGGGCTTGATCTTGTGAGTCAGGCCCTCCCTCACGGTCGGGCTACTGACACGCCACCCCATTTATGAAGATTCCGATCTCCTACAACATCCGCAATCTCATCAGGCGCCGCACAACGACGATCATGACAGCGCTCGGCATCGCCTTGACCGTCGCCGTGCTGCTCAGCGTCTCTGCGCTGGTCGAAGGGCTGCGAACGTCGCTCAGCGCCACCGGCCATCCGCTGCACATTCTGGTGACGCGCAAAGGGTCGAGCGCCGAGTTGAACTCACAGATGACTCAGGAGCAGTTTCAGACCATCAAGGTCAAGCCGGGAATCGCGCAAGGGGCGAGCGGCGAGCCATTGGCGTCGCTCGAACTCGTCACGGTCGTCATCCTCGAAAGCCCTGAGGTTCCGTCGGGCATCAACATCAGCCTGCGCGGATTGACCACGACCGGTTTTGCGATGCGCGATTATGCGCGAATCGCCGAAGGCCGAATGTTCCAACCTGGCCGTCGTGAACTTGTCGTGGGGAAAGGAGTGGCCAAGCGTTATCCGAAAGCCCGCATCGGCTCGAAACTGGATTTCGGGCGCGGCGACTGGGAAGTCGTCGGCGTGATGGACGCTGGACGGTCGGCGGCCAACAGCGAGATTTTCTGCGACCTGGCGCAACTCGCCTCCGACCAGAATCGCGCTGAGGGCTTGAGTTCGGCTTTGATTCGCGCGACAGATCGAGCTTCGATGCAGGCCTTGATGAATGACTTGAAGGATGATCGGCGGTTGAACGTGGACGCTGTCTCCGAAAAATCCTACTACGAGGCGCAGACCGTTTCAGCCCTGCCGATTCAATTTCTGGGCATCTTTGTCGCGATCATCATGGCCATCGGTTCCAGCTTCGCGGCGATGAACACGATGTACGCGGCGGTCGCGCGGCGGTCGGCTGAAATCGGCACGCTCCGCGTGCTGGGTTTTTCCAAAATGGGAATCCTGATCAGCTTTATGATCGAATCGCTGCTGCTGAGTTTGCTGGGAGGCGTCATCGGCTGTCTGCTGGTTTTGCCGCTCAACAATTTCACCACCGGCATCGGCAGCTTCATAACCTTCAGCGAGTTCACCTTCGATTTTCGCATCACGCCCGGAATTATGCTGACGGGCATCGTATTCGCGCTCGTGATGGGGACGCTCGGCGGATTGTTCCCCGCCAGTTCGGCGGCGCGAAAAGAGATTCTGACGGCATTGCGGCAAGCTTGATAAAACATGCCAATCACCAATCAACAAGACACGATGGACGCGGGGATCAAGAGCCTGCGCATTGATCGTTCCGCGAAACAAACAAACCAATCGCCGCGAAAAACCGGGCGATGGATTTTGATCAGTCTCGCCCTTGTAGCTTTGCTGGTGACCGCCGGGTTCGTTTACAGCAAGCTCAATACGGCGATCGAGGTCGAAACCGTCCGCGTGCGCGCCGCGACGATTGGTTCTTCCGGCGGCGCAGGCGCGACGATTCTGAACGCCACCGGCTACATCGTCGCGGCGCACAAGATCGAACTGGCTTCAAAAGTTTCAGGCCGCGTCGCCTGGATCGGCGTCGAGAAAGGCGACCGTGTCAAACAAGGCCAGACGCTGGTCAGGCTGGAAGACGAAGAGTTTCGCGCGCGCGTGACCGAAGCCCAGGGGCAATTGAATTCGCTCAAGGCGCGGCTGGCCGCTTTGGAGAACGGTTCGCGCCCCGAAGAGACGGCGCGCAGCCAGGCCGATCTTGAACAGGTTCGCGCCGATCTGGAAAACGCCCGCGTGTCGCTCAATCGCACGCGGACGCTGGTCGAGCAGGGCATTATGGCGAAGCAATCGCTCGATGACGCGCAGGCCCGCTACGACGCGCAGGTTGCGCGGTTCGCGTCTTTTGAAAAGACCTACGCGCTGGTTCGCACAGGCCCGCGCCGCGAAGACATTGATTCGATGCGCGCTCAGGTCAAACAGGCCGAAGGCAGTCTGGCCTTCGCGCAGACGCAACTGGAAAACACCGTCATCAGCGCTCCGATCTCCGGCGTCATTCTGGAACGCAACGTCGAGCGCGGCGAATTCGTTACGACGGGTTTCGCCAGTGATCGCGGCGCGAAAGGTTACGTCGTTTCGATGGCCGACCTGAACGACCTTCAAGTCGAACTCGACATCAACCAGAACGATTTCGCCAAGCTCGGTTCGCGCCAGCCGGGCGTCATCACGACCGACGCTTACCCTGATCGAAAATACCAGGGCGAGATCACCGAGATTTCCCCCGAAGCGAACCGGCAAAAAGCGACCGTCCAGGTGAAAGTGAAAGTCCACAACCCGGATGAGTTCCTGCGCCCGGAGATGAACGCTAGCGTCGCTTTTTATTCACCCGAAAAACCGGGAGCGGCGAATCAGACTTCTGCGGCGAAACCGCTCATCACGATTCCCGCCGCCGCCGTGCGCGACGGCGCTGTCTTCATCGTTGTTGACGGAAAAGCCGTGCGCCGCCAGGTGCAGGCGTCAAGCACATCGCAGCAAGGCGCGACAATTTCAAACGGACTGATCGGCGGCGAAGATTTGATCGTCAACCCGCCAGCCGATTTGAAGGACGGGCAGAAAGTGCGCCCGAAACAAT
>JAJVID010000030.1:0-10921 GCA_022072205.1 Acidobacteriota bacterium | reverse complement strand
AAATCCACGCTGCTGCATCTGATCGCAGCGATGGATCGCCCGACCGGCGGCGAGATTTCAGTGCTGGGGCAGAACCTGCGCGGCCTGAGCGACCGTGAAATGGCGCATTGGCGCAGCCAGCACATTGGATTCATTTTTCAATCCTTCAATCTGATTCCGGTGATGAGCGCGCTGGAAAATGTCGAACTGCCGCTGAAGCTGACCAATCTGAAGAAGCAGGAGCGAATCAAGCACGCTACGACGGCGCTCAACCTGGTGGGTCTGGGCGACCGTCTCGGTCATCTGCCACGCCAGCTTTCCGGCGGGCAGGAGCAGCGCGTCGCCATCGCGCGGGCAATAGTCACCGATCCCGATCTGATTCTGGCCGACGAGCCGACCGGCAATCTCGACGCGGCTTCGGCGCAGGAAGCCTTGACGCTGCTCGAAAAACTCAACCGCGATTATGGCAAGACCATCGTCATGGTCACCCACGATCCGCACGCGGCCAGCCACGCCTCAAAAGTCTGGCATCTCGATAAAGGGACTCTGCAACCCTGAATCAAACCACACAACATTGGTACGGACGTTCAAACCACGAAGCAGCGAAGAGCGCGAAGAAAACCCGCAAGAGAGCGGCTCGAAACAATCCTTCGTGTTCTTCGTTTTTTCGTGGCTTGAACCAATCTTCGCTGTCCTGATTTAGAGCCGCTCGTTTCTCCGCTCTCTCCGTGGCTCTGTGGCTCTGTGGCCAAGCCCACGCGATTTGGCAAGCTTGACGTAGAGGCTCATCACTTCTTCGGCGACATTCTCCCAGGAACGCCCGCGCCCGTGCGCCGCGATTTCTTCCCGACTCCACAATTCACCCAGCGCGGTTTTCATCTCCGAAGCGAAATTCTCAACCGTCGGCTGCGAGATCAAGCGTCCGTAATCCGATTTTGAAATCAATTCGCCGGCGCCTCCGACATCCGCCGCAACGACCGGCAGACCGCAAGCCATCGCTTCGATCACGACGTTCGGACAGCCTTCGCGGTGGCTGGCGAGACAGAACAGATCGGCGGCTGAGTACCATTCGGCCAGTTCGGATTGCGGGCGCGAGCCAACCAGAAAAACGCGATCAGCGAGGCTGTGTTTTGCGATTCGGGATTCGAGCGCGGCGCGCTGCGGCCCTTCGCCGATCACGTAAAGTTTTGCGTTTACGCCTCGCATCATCGCCATCGCGTCAATCAGGCGATCAACGCCTTTGAGCGGTACGAGCGCGGCGACCGTAACGATGATCCGCGACTCCGCGTCGAGGCCGAGCTTGCGCCGCATTTCGATTTGATCACGCGGATAAAAAACCGCGCGGTCAACACCGTTACGGATCACCGCGATCTTGTCCGCTTCGACGCCGAGTTCGCCCATCCGTATTTTCAATGCCTCGCTGACGGCGATCACTCCATCGGCGCGCGCAAGCGCCTTGCTAATCAGCGGACGGATCAGCGGCATCCGTGAAAACAGGTTGATGTCGGTGCCGCGCGCCGTAATCACGACCGGGATATTCAAACGCTCGGCCAACGTCGCCGCCGCGTAACCGTCTGGGTAAACGTAATGCGCGTCAATCAAGTCAATCGGCTGCTCGGCGTGCAAACGTCTGACGACGGCTTCAGCGCCGCCTGCCATCCACCAGCCGTAAAAACTCATTCCGACTTTCGGCGTGACCAGATGGCGCGGATGGAAAGTTTCGATCCCGCCAATCACCTCGCGGTCAGGGATGCGCGCCGTTCTTCGCCAATGCTCCGGCCAGAAATTGTGCGACTGAAATTTTTTCGGGAAGTAAGGGATGGGGGCGACGGCTCGAATGTTCACGCCATCAAGCCGCGACATCGCCGCCACACGATGTTTGACGAAGAGGCCGAAATCAGGCTGTTCCGCGTTCGGCCAGAGCGAGGTGAAGACGAGAATGTTCATCTTATGAAATTCCGCTGCCACATCCTGAACATCAGCGCCGCCCACAGCGGGCGCGAATAATCGCGTCTGCCCGATTGGTGATCCTTCCACAGCTTTTCAACCGCCGCGAGGGCGAGCCAGCCGTCGTTCGCCGCTTCGTCAAACAACACGCTGTCTGCAAACTCGCGCAAATCCCTCCGCAGCCATCCGGCCAGTGGGGCGACGAAGCCCTGTTTCGGACGCGACAGGATTTCTCGCGGCAGGAGCGCCTTCATTGCGCGTTTGAAGATGTATTTGCCTTCACGCCCGCGCAGCTTGAGGCTTGACGGAATCCGCGCGGCCAGCGTCATCAAACGATGATCGAGCAGCGGGCAGCGCACCTCGAGCGACACGGCCATGCTCGCGCGATCAACCTTCGTCAGGATGTCGTCGGACAGATAAGTTTTGATGTCAACGTATTGAGCGCGCGCCACCGGGTCGGCGATTCGCGGGCGTTTGTAATGTTCGAGAAAAACCTCGAACGGATCGTAACCGTTCAGCCCCGCCCACACATCGCCGCCCAGCATTCTGTCGCGTTCGTTCGCCATCGCGCCGTAAACCGAGTTGTAGTATGCCGCAGCCGGGTCGAGCGACAGGTTTTTCAGCGTAGCCTTCGCGCGCAGGAATCGCGGCATCCAGTCGGCTTTCGGATAAACGACGCTCAAAGCGCCGAACAGCGGCTGTCGCAAAGCTCTGGGCGCGTAATCGCGCACGCGGTTTTCAAACGCGTCAAAGACGTATCGCCGGTAGCCGATGAAATTTTCGTCGCCGCCGTCTCCCGACAACGCCACGGTGACGAATCGCCGCGCGACCTGCGAAACGTAATAGGCAGGAATCGCTGAAGAGTCAGCGAATGGTTCGTCGTAATGCCACGCCAGTTTTTCAATCACGCCAATCGGGTCGGTGTCTACAATCTGCTGGTGATGTTCGGCTTCGATCTGTTCGGCGAAGGCCCGCGCGTCTTCCACTTCGCTGCGCTTCTCTTCCTTAAATCCAACCGAAGCCGTAATGACAGGCCCGTTCGTGACGCGGCTCATCATTGCCACGACGGCGGATGAGTCAACGCCGCTCGACAGAAAAGCGCCAATCGGCGCTTCGCCGACCAACCGCAGGTCAACCGCTTCGTGAAAAGCTTCGATCAGCGCGAGGCGCCAGTCGTTCTCGCTCCGCGTTTCGGGGTCGGAAAAATCAATGTCCCAGTATTCTCGATCAGTGATTGATTGAGGAGTCACCACCACGTAATGCCCTGCCCTGAGCTTGCGGACGCTCCGGAAGATGGTTTTGGGCGCGGGGATGTATTGAAACGAGAAGTAATCGGCGACGGCCTGAGCGTCCACAACGCGCGGCACGTTTGCGTTTTCGATGACCGCCTTCAATTCTGAGCCGAAGATGATGCTGCCGCCGCAATCGGCGTAATAGAGCGGCTTCTTGCCGACGCGGTCACGGAACAGCGCCAGCTTACACGCGCGCGCGTCCCAGAGCGCAAAGGCGAACATCCCGCGCAGCATCGTCACGCAGGCTTCGCCGAAATCTTCGTAAAGATGGACTATCACCTCGGTGTCTGATTTCGTCTTTAGCCGGTGGCCGCGCTCTTCAACGATCTGGCGCAGTTCGAGGTAATTGTAGATCTCGCCGTTGAAGACAATCGCGACCGTCCCATCTTCGTTGAAGATGGGCTGGCGGCCTCCGGCGATGTCAATGATCGAAAGGCGGCGATGGCCCAATCCAATCGGGCCTTCGACATAAAACCCTTCATCGTCCGGGCCGCGATGAGTCAGAACGCCGGTCATCCGCCGCAGCGTCGCCGCGTCAACAGGCTCTTCGGTCGCGTAGTTGTAGATTCCGGCGATACCGCACATAAGGGAAAATCAGAAGAGAACACGGAAAAGATGGAAATAACGGAACAGACGGAAAAAAGACAGGAGGTTATGGCCTTTCCGTCTGTTCCGTTATTTCCGTCTTTTCCGTGTTCTCTCCTCCCTTTTTCATTTTCTTCATTTCACTGCCAGCTCAGGCTCGAACGCGCGCGCGTCCAGCGCTGGTGATTCACTCGCTTCCGCTTCGCGTTCAAGCCTGCCTGCAATCAGACTGAAGCTCGTAGCCAGCGCGAAAATTTCGTAAACCAGTTCCAGGTCATGCCGGCTCAGGAAATTGGCCGACACAATGTAGCCGGCCAGAGCTATCTCCAGCCCGTGCGAATAAGCGATCAGCGGCGAATCGGGCGCGCGGTCTTTCAGGATTCCGCGCGCGCGGCGCAATCGCAGCCAGCTCAGCAGCATCAATCCGAGAAACAGCGCCAGCGCAGGCAAACCGCCGTCAACGGCCATTTGCAAAAACGAGTTGTGCGAGACGCGAATGGCGCCGGTGTTCAGATAGCGGTCGAACACTTCGATCATGTTTCGCGGGCCGATGCCGAAAATCGGGTGATCGTTGATGATGTGCAAACTGACCCGCCACGAATCGAAACGCATTCTGGCCGACTGGTCGGCCTCCCGCGCGGTGCTGATTGTTCCGACTCGCTCGACAATCCGGTCAGGCAGGAACGCGAATGTGAGCGAGCCGATCAACAGAACCGCGACGATGCCCGTGATCTTGTATTTCGACTTCAGCGCCAACCCGATCATCACGAAACACAATCCCAGAAAGCCTCCGCGCGAGAGCGTGAAGAGCACCGTAATCATCATCATCGCCGAGACCGCGTAACAAGCGCGGCTAATCCAGGCGCTCTTTTCACCACGCGCCGCGTAAAAAGCCATCGGCGCGGCGACGTTGAGCAGCAGCGCGTAATCGTTATTGTCCTCGAACGCGCCGCCGGGGCCGTAAATTCGCGTCTGCCCCAGCGTCAGGATAATTCCGATGTTCGACCTGAAGGCCAGAAAGCCGATGGCCAAAACCGTTCCCAGCAACAACCAGCGCGCGCGACGCTCCGAATCAACCATCGCCGTCATCAGCAGGGCGATCAAAAACGTCTTGCTGAACTCGATCAACTTCCCCTGCGCCAGTTCCTGCGAATGCGCGAGGAAAGACGCAACGGTCAATTGCAGCCACAACAGCAACAACAGCGTGTTCGGAATCAGCCGGGGCGCGCGCCGCGTGAACTCGAAGATCGCATAACCTAGCAACGTCGCTATCGCCACCGCCAGCGACAACTGCGTTTCAGGCATATAAGCCCACTCGTGCGGCCTGACATAAGCGATGGCTACGTAACTGACCAACCCCGTGAACGGCGCGAAAAACGCCATCGGCACGAGCAGAATGATTATTGAGAAGATGAGCAACTGGCGCATGATTCATCGAAAGGGGGACAAGGAGACAAGGGGACAAGGAGACAAGGAAATCAATTCCCCTTGTCCTCTTATCCCCTTGCTCCCTTGTCCCCTTGTCCCCCTGTCCCCTTGTCCCCCTGTCCCCCTGTCCCCTTGTCCTTCTTCCCTCTTTCGCTGAAATTCGCGGACTCTTCCTTCACGCCCGCGCGTATGTTTGCGATGCGGGCCATGACGAAAAGCAGGTCGGAGAGGCGGTTGAGATAGATCAGCGCGTGCTCGTTAATTCCCGATTTCGCGCCAAGCGCGACGACCGAGCGTTCGGCGCGGCGGGCGACAGTGCGAGCCAGATGCAGCGTCGCGCCCAGTTCGGTTCCGCCAGGCAGGATGAATTCGCGCAGCGGTTCCAGTTCTTCCAGCAACAGATCAATCAACCGCTCCAGACCAGAGACGTGATCCTCTCCGACTCGCGGAACCTGAATGCTCAAGGGGCTGGCCAGATCGGCGCCGACGATGAACAGCTCGTTTTGAATCCTGCCGAGCGCGTCATTGAGTTGCACGTCGGCCAATCCGACCCGCGCGACGCCCAGCAGCGAATTCAATTCGTCAACGTCGCCGTAAGCGGCGACGCGCAAATCGGCCTTGCTGACGCGGCTTCCGTCAACCAGCGAAGTCTCGCCTGCGTCGCCGCTCTTGGTGTAAACACGACTGATTCTCACGGTAATTCCCTCTCAGGTTTCAAAACCGACAGATAAAGCTCGGCGTATCTTTGCAACATCGCGTCCAGGCTGTATTCGCGTTCGACGACGGCGCGCCCCGCCTGGCCGAATTGTCGCGCCAGATCGCGGTTTGAACAAAGCCGCGCGAATCTTTCGGCCAGCGATTGATCGTCTTTCGGCTCGACCAGAAAACCCGTCACGCCCTCTTCGACCATTTCCGGCAACGCGCCGACGTTCGTCGCAACCACAGGCAACCGCGCCGCCATCGCTTCCAGAACCGTGATCGGCATCCCTTCAGATAGCGAGGAGAGCGCGAAAAGATTCATCGCGCCGAGCAATCGCGGCGCGTCGTGGCGGATGCCCGTAAAAATAATCGCGCCGTTCAGCCCGCGTTCGGCGGCGAAGTTTTCAATCGCCGCCCGCTCGTCGCCGTCGCCGACAACGAGCAGTTTCAGCTTAGGCGAAGCCTGGGCGAAATAGAGCCTGGCAAAGGCGCGCGCCAGCGTGATCGTGTCTTTCGTCGCGTCGAGCCGCGCGACGGTTCCGATGATGAAATCATCAACGCCGATCCCGAACTCCTCGCGCGCCCGCCCGGTGTCAGCTTCATCAATTCGCCGCGCGTCAATTCCGTTCGGGATAACCAGCATCCGGTCGCGCGCGAAGCCGGTTTCGCGGCAGTAATAATCGCGCACTTCGTTCGAGACGGCGAAGACCGCGTCCGCAACGTGATACAGGCATCGCCGCGCGATCTTGCGCTTCAACGGTTCGCTGTTGATGTGCGGGTAATTGCGTCCGTGTTCGCTGTGAACCAAACCGGCGGCGCCGGTTATCAATTTCGCAATCGCCGCGTCAACGCCCGACCAGCTTTGTGTGTGAACGATGTCGGGCGATTCACTACGAATGACACGCGCGATCTTCAGCGGCGCCAGATGATCGGCTCTGTCGCCTTTGCCTAGATCAATGCATTTCGCGCCTTGCCGCAAACGCCACGCGGCGTCGCCCTTGCGCGAGACGCAGCAGACGACCTGATCGAACCGTGATTGATCCAGCCCGTTGACCACGTCAATCACAACGCGTTCCATCCCGCCCACGCCGAGCGAATCGAGCACGTGCAGGATTTTGATCTTCCCCTCGGACATCAAGAACCCGAAACACAGTCTTTATGAAATCGCAGCGTCATCTCGGCGGCCAGCACGCGGCGCCATTGCTGATCGTAAGCGAATCGGCGCTGTTGCGACGAATCCAGAAAAGCGCGCAAACGCGACTGGTCAATCAAACGATTCAACAGCATGTTCGCAGGGTCGAGCGTCGCTTGAACCTTTTCGTCGCTCCACAACCACAGGCGTTCCGGCTCAGCCGCCGCCGAAACCGCCGGGCGATTGAGCCATCGTTGATTTGCGCGGCTCCATGCTTTCCCGGCGTACCGCCAGGCCGCTGGGGTGAAACGCGGCAGGCTCTTCAACGTCAACGGCGCCGCCGGATATCCATATTCGAGCGGGTAGGCGGCCAGTAGCGGATGCAACATCGTTATCAAACTGCGGACGAGCCGGCTCCGCTTGCGCGTGCGCACAGTTGTTTGCAGAGCCAGTTCCAGCGCCGAGCGAAACATAAACGGCGACAGGCACGGCCAGATTTGATCGGTGCTGCTGGCGATTCTGCCCTGCCACCGCTGCATTCGCATAATCAGATATGCGTGATCCATCTGCGCCGTGTTGGGCCATCCACCCAGGCGCCTGTTCAACCGTCCGATGACAATCGCCAGATGTTCGACCAGATCAAGACCGGCGCCGGGCGGAAAGAGATCGGGGCTGCACGGGTCCGCCGCGTAGCGTTTCGCAGCGAGCCGGCGGCAATCAACCTGTTCGCGCTTGCCTATTTTCGGGAAGAGCAATTCCCACCAATAGCCACGCGCGATTTCGCCGTACGATCCGTTGACGCTCACGTCGAATTCGGATGACAGTTCGCTGTGCAGCGATTGAACTCGCGCATACTGGATCAGATCGCATTCGCCGTCAGTCAACAGCATCGCCTGTTCCAGGTCCGCCGCCGAAATCTCACCATCAGGCTCGAAATGTCTGTTCGGCGCGCCGATCAAGCTCGACAAGCCTTTTGAGATTACTACGTCGGAATCGGCCTCGCGGCCTGCGACAGTGGTTTCAAACTCGACACCGGCGCTCAAGAAAGCGGCGACCACCGAACGCGAATCATAACCGCCGGTCAGATCGCAAACCGGGCGACGGTAAACTCTGGCGATCCGTTGAGCCGCAAGGATCAGCCGCTCGCCCAGGCTGCTCGCGGCCCTTTCGCCATCAAACGCCGCCGGATCGAGATCGGACATCCGCCAGTAACAAACAGCGTCGGTCAGCCTCCCTTCGGCGAAACGATAGACCGTCGCGGGCGCCAGCTTCTTCACTTCGCGGAAGAGCGTGCGGTCGTCGTAAATGACTCCTGTGCGCAGAAATTCTTCGCATCCCAGCGGGTCGGGTTTGGCGCCGCCCAATGCCGCGAGCAGCAACGACGAAGTGGAAACAGCTATGCAATCTCCCATCGCGCGGATGAAGCAATGCCGGCTGCCCATCAGATCAGTTACGATGAACACCTCGCGCGAACGCGCGTCGCAAAAGACGAGGACGAAAAAGCCTTCCAGCCCCTGCGCCGCGCGAGCCACGCTGGTTTCGATGATCCGTTGAAGCAGCCGCGATTCGTCTCCCGACCCGTAACCATCAGTGTGGAACCACGACCCGGCGGCCAGCAACCAGCAACCCGTCGCGGCGTCCGTGACCAGTTTGCCGCCCGTCCCGTTGCGGCGAGCGAACGATGCCGCGCGCGCATACGTGACATCAACGATGCTTTTCGGCGCCTGCGATTTGATTCGTCGCGCCTGTTTCAGCCCCACTCTGAAAAGTTCTTCCGATTTCGATTGAGCTTCGTCGGGTGATATGACTACAAAGAAATTTCCCACTTCGCATTCCTCCGCTCGAACCTCGACCTGCGGCTATCGGGCCGCAATCTTCGCCATCACGCGCGGCGCCAACTTCGCCGCAGCCTTCATCACAATCCGGGCAATCGCCAGTTTGGGACGCCGATAATAACTGTTCGCATTCGCCAGATGCTCGGCGGCCCGCTTGAAATCCCTCGCCGCGGCGGCTGCCTTAAACCGCGCATAACTCAACTGCGCGCGCAGTTCCGGCAATCGGGAATTGATCCAGGCGCGGTCGTCTTCATTCGTCAGTTCGCTCGCCAGAAATTTTTCGTAAACCGAGATCACACAACTGAGCAATCCGACTCCGGTGTTCGAGAGCGAATTGTGACGCCAGCGATATTTGACCAGCGGCGCCGTAGTGAATTTGAACCGATGCCCGCGTTGCAACATCCGCAGCCAGAGATCGAAATCTTCGGCGCCCTGCCCTTCCAGCGATTCATCGAAGCCGCCCGTGTCGTCCATCGCCTCGCGCCTGATGAGGAGCGAGCCGAAGATGTAGCACTCGCGCCGCAACACGCGGTCGAACGTCACTGGTTCGGCCACCGGGAAAACATCCTGATGCCGTCTGCCCGCAAAATTCGGCGAACCGAAAAAGACCGCGTTCGGATAAGCCACGCTCAGATTCGGATCGGCCTGAAGCATCCCCGCGAGCGTTTCCAGAAACTTCGGTTCCCACAAATCGTCGCCGTCGAGCAGCGCAACGTAACGCCCGCGCGCCGCCCGCAACCCGGCGTTCCGCGCCGCCATCACTCCTCTGTTTTCCTGCTTGATATAAACGATGCGGTCGCGGTAAGGCGTCAATCGCTCTTCGGTGTCATCGGTCGAACCGTCGTTGATCACGACGGCTTCAAAGTTGCGCCAGGTTTGGGCGAACAGCGAATCCAGCGTCTCGGCGATGAATGGCGCGACGTTGTACGCGGGAATGATGACGCTGACGAGGTTCGACATAATTTCAAATTAAAAGACGAGGGAGAATTTCGGGAAGGGAGTCAATCGCCGCCCGTCCACTCTACGCATCTTCTTTGAGCTTCGCAATCGTATTCCCGTGCCGCCCATCCAGCTTTGTTGATCTCAACTTTTCGCTGATGAATCCGAGCATGAACCAGAGATTCAATTCCTGCTCGAAAGCTCCCGGCGCGTCGCCGCGCAACCGGGCCGCGACAATTCGCGGGAGCGATTCGACGGCGCGGCGAATCAGAAAGCGCGGAACGCCAAGCCAGTATTTGACGGGCTTCGGGTGAAGCCGATCAATCAAGGCCATCGAGCGTCCATAGCCGCGATGCCAGCGACGAAAGTAACTCTTCGTCAACCGTTCGCGCGGCACGCGGTGGAGGACTTTCATTCGCGGCTCGTACGCGCCGCGAAATCCGGCCTTCAGCAACCGCGTCAACAGCTCGCCGTCTTCGTTCATTGCGAACGAGCCACGCTGTTTGCCGAGCGCGGCGTGAAAGCCCCCGACCTTTTCAATCGCCGCGCGGCTGACGGCGCTGTTGCCGCCCGAAAATCCCTGCCGCGCTTCGTCGCCATCGTGCGAGTAACGCTCATCGCCTCCGTCAAAGATCGAGACGGGGCCGCGCAAACGCTCATCAAACCACGCCGGCCACTCGCATTCCCATTCCCCCAAAACTCGCCCAGTCACGTAATCGAACCCGTCGGCGAACGCCTGATGAACGGCGCAGAGCCATTCGCCATCCATCACCTGATCGTCGTCGGCGAAGGCGATCACATCGCCATCCGTCGCGGCGATGCCGGTGTTCACCGCGTAAGACTTTCCCTGCCTCAACTCGAACAGATAACGCGCGCGGCCATTCGACTCTTCCGCCAGCCGCGCAACCGTCTCGCGCGTCGCATCAGTCGAATTGTTGTCAACGACCGTGACGGCGAAATCGAACTCCGGCGTGCGGCGAGCGTTCAACACGCTGCGCACGGCGCGTTCGAGCAACGCGGCCCGATTATGCGTGGCGATGATCACGTCAATGCGCATAGTAGAAAATAGCCACGTAGTGACGACT
>JAJVID010000065.1:91416-101950 GCA_022072205.1 Acidobacteriota bacterium | reverse complement strand
ATCAATTCGTCGTTGAACAACTCGCTGGCGATTTATTGCCGAACCCAACGCTCGACGAGCGTATAGCCACAGCCTTCAACCGCAACCATCGCATCAACGCCGAAGGCGGCATCGTGCCGGAAGAGTATCGGAACGAATATGTCGTTGACCGCGTGGACACGACCTCGACGGTTTTCATGGGCCTGACGATGGGTTGCGCGCGATGTCACAACCACAAATACGACCCGTTCACGCAGCGCGAGTATTACCAGCTAACGGCCTACTTCAACAGCATTGACGAAGACGGGCATTCGTTCGATCAGGGCAATTCGCCGCCGCTCGTCGCCGCGCCGACCAGAGAGCAGCAGGAGCGATTGCGGCGGTTCGATCAGGAGATCGAGCAAGCCGAAAAGCAGTACAACGCGCTGGCTGAAAAATCCGCCGGATTGCAGCGGCGTTGGGAAAAGTCGCTGGCCGCTTCAGCCAAAACGAATCAGCAATGGTTTCCGGACGACAAGCTGATCGCGCGCCTGGCGATGGATGAAAACGTTGCGCCCGTCTTCAACAAATCCGACCGCGAGCATCACGATCAGTACAACAGAGGCAAGGACGAACCAGAGCAGAAGTTCGAGATCGGATTCAAAGAAGGCGCGCCGCGTTACGTCGAGTCGCCGACCGGACAGGGCGTGGCGTTCGATGGCAAACTCTATTTCGACGCGGGCATTCACGCCGACTTCCGTTACAAATCAACATCGAAAGATTACCGCGAACGCTTCACAATCGCCGCGTGGGTTTACCCGGAATCGGAGCAGAGCGGCTCGATCATCACGAAAGTCAGCGACAGTCCGGCGGAGATCGAGGACAACGTTCCGCGCGCGGAAGGCTACGGGCTGTATTTCATCAACGGCAAGATTCATTTCAACATGGTTTTCCGCTGGGGCGAAGACGCGCTGAGAGTCGAGACTGAAGGCGCGCCGCCGCTGAAAACGTGGAGCCACGTCGCGGTCGTCTTCGACGGTTTGAAGCAGTGGGAAGACCGCCTGCGCATCTTCATCAACGGGCGCGAGGCGAAGCTGAAATTAAACCAGCGGAGTTTCTTCCTGCTTTTCGGCGGGACGAAGAACACGCTCAAGATCGGAGCGGGAGGCGGGCCGCAGTTTCGATTCAAAGGCGCGATTGACGAAGCGCGAATTTACAGCCGCGCGCTCGGCGCCGATGAGATCGCTGTGCTGGCTTGCGCCGATTCGCTGGAAAAAATCGCGGTGATTCCGGCGGCGAAACGCACGCGCGCTCAGGCGTTGAAAATTCACGGAGCGTTTCTGGCGCGGGCGGCATCGGATGAATTGAAGAACGCCTTCCGAAATCTGGTCGAACTGAAAAAACAGAAGCAGAGTTTCGAGGACAGCCTTCCGACACTGATGGTGATGGAAGAGATGGCGAAGCCGCGTCCCGCGTTCCTGCTCAAACGCGGCGCATACGACGCGCCGGGCGAAAAAGTGGAGCGAGGCGTTCCCGCCGCATTGCCGCCGATGCCGGAAGATTTTCCGGACAATCGGCTGGGCTTTGCGCGATGGCTGGTCAGCGCGGAGCATCCGCTCACCTCGCGCGTGGCGGTCAATCGTTTCTGGCAGATGTTGTTCGGCGCGGGGTTGGTCAGGACGACTGAAGATTTCGGCGCGCAGGGTGAATTGCCGTCTCATCCGGAGTTGCTCGATTGGTTGGCGGTCGAGTTTCGGCAGAGCAGGTGGAACACGAAAGCTCTGCTTAAAACAATCGTGATGAGCGCGACCTACCGCCAGTCGTCGAAATCAACTTCGCAATTGTCGCAGCGCGATCCCGACAACCGATTGCTCTCGCGCGGGCCGCGTTTTCGCCTTTCGGCCGAAATGATCCGCGATCAGGCGTTGTTTGTTTCGGGGTTGCTGGTCGAAAGACTTGGCGGGCCTTCGGTCAAGCCTTATCAGCCTGACGGGTTGTATAAAGACATGGCTTTTTCGGGATTGACCAATTACGACCGCGACACAGGCGACGGTTTGTGGCGGCGCAGTCTCTACACATTCTGGAAACGCACGGCGCTGGCGCCGGCGATGCAGGTGTTTGACGCTTCGGCGCGCGAATTCTGCACGGTGCGCGACACGCGAACCAACACGCCGCTGCAATCGCTCAACCTGATGAACGACGTGACATACATCGAGGCGGCGCGGATGCTGGCCGAGCGGGTGATGAAGGAAGGCGGCGCGACGCCGGAGGCGCGCATCGCGTGGGCTTTTCGCGCCATGACATCGCGGAGGCCGGACGAAAGAGAGTTGCAAGTCTTGTTGAGGAGTTTGAACAGGCAGGTGGATTACTTCAGCCACAATCCGGAGGAAGCGATAAAACTATTGTCAGTCGGCGAGAGGAAGAGCGACAGCAAGTTGAACGCGTCTGAACTGGCGGCTTATGCGGCGACGGCGAGTTTGATCCTGAACCTGGATGAAGTGATTACGAAACAGTAAACAAATTATGCCAATAGCGAACGGCACACGTTTTGGCCCTTACGAGATCGTCTCCGAGCTTGGCGCGGGCGGGATGGGCGAAGTTTACGCGGCGCGCGACACTCGGCTCGACCGGGCCGTGGCCATCAAAGTCCTGCCCGCTTCGTTTGCGAATGACGCCGACCGGCTGCGGCGCTTCGAACAGGAGGCGCGCGCCACTTCCGCTCTCAATCACCCGAACATACTGACCGTTTACGACATCGGCTCGATCCAAACTGAAAACGGCGGCTCGCCCTACATCGTCGCCGAACTGCTCGAAGGCGAAGAGTTGCGCGCGCATTTGCCTCCGCAGTCTGAAGCCGGCGCGCTGCCGGTGCGGAAAGCGTTGGATTACGCGCAGCAGATCGCCGCGGGCCTCGCCGCCGCGCACGAAAAAGGCATCGTCCATCGTGACCTCAAACCCGAGAACCTGTTCGTGACCAAAGACGGGCGCGTCAAGATTCTCGATTTCGGGCTGGCGAAACTGAAGCCGTCGCGGATTGATGGCGTGGACAGTCAGGCGCCGACGCAAAAACGAATCACTGATCCGGGCGTGGTGATGGGCACGGTGGGTTATATGTCGCCGGAGCAGGTGCGCGGGCAGGAGGCCGACCATCGCGCTGACATCTTCTCGTTCGGCGTGATCCTGTACGAGATGTTGAGCGGGCGGCGGACATTCACGGGCGATTCGGCAGCCGACGTGATGAGCGCGATCCTGAAGGAAGAGCCGCCGGAACTCGGCGAAACGAACGCGAAGATCAGCCCGGCGCTCGACAAGATCGTGCGGCGCTGTTTGGAGAAGAAGCCGGAACATCGTTTCCATTCCGCGCACGATCTGGGCTTTGCGCTCGAGGCGTCGTCCACGCCGAGTTCGTCGGGCGCGAATCGCATGGAAGCGGCGCTGGCGCTGAATACTTCGGCGACGGCGAAGGGCGGCGGATGGCGCGAACGCATCGCGTGGATTGTCGCGGGCATAACAACATTGGCCTTGCTCGCGCTCGGCGTGGCGTATTTCCGGCGTCCGGCGCTGGAAGCGGAGCCGATGCGCTTTTCGATCACGCCGCCGGACAAGGCGACGTACTTTGATTGGCCGACGATTTCGCCGGATGGACGCACGCTGGCCTTTGTCGCCAATGTCGAAGGCAAAATGCAACTCTGGGTGCGTCCGCTCAATTCCACTATCGCCAAACCACTGGTGGAATTGAGCAACAACTTCAATTGGCTCTTCTGGTCGCCGGACGGCCGGGCGCTGGGATTCTTCGACGACAGTAAGCTCAAGAAGATCACGCTGGCTGGGGGAACGCCTGAAACCTTATGCGAGGTGAATGGCAGTAGCGGCGGCGCGTGGAGTCGGGAGGGGGTTATTCTATTTGGCGCAGGGCGTAGAGGCCTCAAGCGCATTTCCGCCGCTGGCGGGACCATCACTGATGTCACGACCGTTGATGTTACGCGGGGAGAGCGCAATCACATCGCTCCAGTCTTCTTACCTGACGGGCGACACTTCCTGTTTTATCTCGTCAATGACGACCCGGCTAAAAACGGCGTGTATCTGGCCTCGCTGGAGGGCGGCGAATCGCGGCAACCCCTCTCCATTGACAGTCGAACGTTTGGGCTGGCGCTCAACCCCGCGGCGACCAATGAAGGCTGGCTCGTCTTTACGCGACAGGGAGCGTTGTTGGCGCAGCCGTTCGATTTCCGCCGGAATCAACTCATGGGCGAACGTGTGCCGCTCGCCGGACAGGCGCGCGTGGATGCCTTAGGTAGAACCAGGCTCTCGGTGGCGGCGAATGGGATGATCGTGTTCATTGAGGGCAGCGCGAATGAGCAATTGGTTTGGTTGGATCGGACGGGAAAACGCTTAGGCACAGCAGGCCAGCCGGGCCTCTTCCTCGGTCATGTGATTTCCCCGGATGAACAACGTTTGGTCACAGAAAAGCGCGATCCACAGACGCTGAACTCCGACCTCTACGTGTGGGATTTGGAGCGCGGAACCGAGACGCGCTTCACCTTCGATCCGGCGAATGATGCCGCTCCGGTCTGGTCGCCGGATGGCAGTCGCATTGCCTGGTGCTCCAACCGTGAGGGCGTGGCAAATCTATACCAGAAAGCCGCCAGTGGCGCGGGACAGGATGAGTTGTTGCTCAAGTCCGCCTACTCTAAATTCCCCATCGCCTGGGCGCCTGATGGGAAATTCCTGCTGTACCGGGAAACGAATCCGCAAACGAATGCGGATTTCTGGGTCTTGCCTATGGAAGGCGAGCGCAAGCCCTGGCCCTGGCTGAACACGCCCTTCGCCGAAGCCTGGGGCCAGTTTGCTCCTAATGGCAAATGGATCGCTTATCAGTCAAACGAGTCCGGACGCTATGAAATCTACGTGCAGACCTTTGCGCCGGGCGCAGCAGCCTCAGGCGACAAAAAGCAGATTTCGATCAATGGGGGCGTGGACCCGCATTGGCGACGCGATGGCCGGGAACTGTATTACCGCTCGCTGGATAGCAAGCTGATGGCCGTGGACGTGACGCTCGGCGCGGAAATGAAAGCCGGAACGCCGCGCGAACTCTTCTCAATGGCTGGTTTCAGTGACTTGGAGGCGACGGGCGATGGGCAGCGGTTTCTGGTGGTGGCCGGCGCAGCAGACAGGGGTGTGTCGCCGTTCACGGTCGTGCTGAATTGGATGGCGGAGTTGAAGAAGTGAAGGCGTTGTTTGGCTAAGGCAAGGGACGCCAAGCCAGCTTCCGCCGGTCGTAGGCGCTTGTTATACTCCGGGCGAAGGAGGCTGTATGTCACAGATAATTCTGGAGGGCAGTTGGGAAGAAGTCGCGCAGCGCGCCAGTGAATTCGAGGGCAAGCGCGTGGTGTTGATAGTGCTGGAAAGCGCCGCTCAGAATGGTAACCAGGCGCATTTTGAAGGACGCCCGCTCTTGGAAGCTCTGGAGGAATTGGTCGGTGTGATTGACAGCCGCGAGCCGGCGGCGTCCTTCCCGCAGAAAAAGAGCGAATGGGGTGAGATCATCACCGAAAAATTCCGCAAGCAAGGACTGAAGCTGCCATGATCATCGTTGACGCTGGCCCGCTTGTGGCGTTGATTGATAAAGGCCAGACCGACACGCATGAAAAATGCCTGGCGGCGCTGCGGAGTCTCAGCAGTCCGCTTCTCACCTCGTGGCCTTGTTTGGCTGAAGCAATGTATCTGCTCGGCAAACTTCGCGGATGGGAAGGACAGAAGGCGCTCTGGAACTACCTTGAGGCAAAAACGCTGGTCATTTATTCCCTGTCCGAACCGGAATCGGCGCGCATGCGTGTTTTGATGGAGAGGTATGCGAATGTCCCGATGGACCTGGCCGACGCCTCGCTGGTGGTCATAGCCGAGACAACGGGGTTGCGCCAAGCCTTCACTCTGGATGACGACTTCTACATCTACCGGATCAACGACCTGGATTCATTTGAAGTCGTACCTTTGAATGAAGGAGTGTAGCTGTCGCAGCGGCGATTTGATCGTTGATGCGGTAGTTCTCAAGCTTGCTGGGGAATAAACAGTATGACAGTCCCATTGAATGAACATTATCTGACGATGACGCGCAGGCATTTCTTCAGCCGCTTCGGTCTTGGCGTCGGCACGGCTGCGCTGGCCTCGCTGTTGGAAGAGAGCGGTTATGCGCAAAGCAGCGACGCGAAGGTCGGCTTGACCGGCCTGCCGCATTTCGCTCCGAAGGCGAAGCGAGTGATCTATCTCTTCCAGGCCGGCGGCCCTTCGCAACTCGATCTCTTCGATTACAAACCGGGGCTGGAAAAACTGCGCGCTCAGAATCTGCCGGAATCAATCCGGATGGGGCAGCGGTTGACCGGGATGACGGCGCATCAATCGAGCTTTCCGACCGCGCCTTCGGCGTTCAAGTTCGCGCGGCACGGGGAATCGGACGTGTGGTTGAGCGAGTTGCTGCCGCACACGGCGAAGATCGTTGACGAAATCAGCTTCATCCGATCAATGCACACCGAGCAGATCAATCACGATCCGGCGATCACGTTTTCGCTCACAGGGTTTCAGCTTGCGGGAAGGCCGAGTTTGGGTTCGTGGCTGGCTTATGGATTGGGAAGCGAGAACAAAGACCTGCCTGCGTTCATCGTGATGATCTCGGTCGGGCGCACAGGCGGCGATCAACCTCTTTACGACCGGCTCTGGGGCAGCGGCTTTCTGCCTTCGCAATATCAAGGCGTGAAGTTTCATAATGGAACTGATCCGGTGCTCTATTTGTCGAATCCGCCCGGCATCAACAAAGAGGCGCGCCGCCGCTTCCTTGATGATCTTGCTGAGTTGAATCAGATCAACGCGCGGGAGTACGGCGATCCTGAAATCCTGTCGCGCGTGGCGCAATACGAGATGGCCTATCGAATGCAATCTTCAGTGCCCGAACTGACCGATCTGTCGAAAGAGCCTGAAAAGACGTTTGAGCGTTATGGGCCGGACGCGCGCACACCGGGCACGTTCGCGTTCAACTGTATTCTGGCTCGGCGGCTGGCCGAACGCGGCGTGCGGTTCATTCAACTCTTCCATCGCGGCTGGGATCAACACGGGGATTTGCCGAGGAATATCGCCAAACAGGCTCAGGACGTTGATCAGCCTTCGGCGGCGTTGATTATGGATTTGAAAGAACGCGGGATGCTCGACGACACGCTGGTCGTCTGGGGCGGGGAATTCGGACGCACTGTTTATTCGCAAGGCAAGCTGACCGAGACAAATTACGGACGTGATCATCACCCGCGATGTTTTACCGTTTGGCTTGCAGGGGGCGGAATCAAGCCGGGTGTAACGATAGGCGAGACGGACGATTTCAGCTACAACATTGCGCGCGACCCGGTTCACACGCACGACCTGAACGCGACGATATTGCATTGCCTGGGCATTGATCACACTCGGCTGACTTACAAATTCCAGGGCAGGTATTTCCGGCTGACTGATGTCGAAGGAAATGTCGTGAAAACGATTCTGGTTTAGAGATCGCGCCGAGGAAGCAAAGAGAGAGCGCGGAAAAGGCGGAAATAACAAAACAGGCGGAAGGCATCATGTTGCTGCGCTTCCGCCTGTTCCGTTATTTCCGTCTTTTCCGTGCTCTCTTGTCTGTTATCGGGCTTGAAGCCGCGCCAAAGTTACGGACGAGAAGAAACGGTTGCCGGTTGTTAATTGTTACGGCTGCTCTGCGCCGGAGAGCCAGCGGTCGTGATGGGCGTGGTCAGGCCTTTGTTGACCAGCACCGCTACTTCGACGCGGCGGTTCTGCTTGCGGCCATCGCGCGTGTTGTTTTCGGCTACCGGCTTAAGCTCGCCGAAACCGAACGGGTTGATCATGCGGTGCAGCGGGATGTCGTGGTTCTCGGCCAGATACCGCACTACAGCCTGAGCGCGGCGTTCGCTGAGCGCGCGGTTTTTCGCCTCGCTGCCGTCAGCGGATGCGAAGCCGGTCACCTGGATGAGGTAACCCTTCTCAGTCTTGGCCTGCGTGGCGATTTCGTCGAGAGCCGCTTTGGCTTCCGGCGTAAGCGCGGCGCTGTTGACCTTGAAGTTCACAGCGATGTTTTTGCGGGCTTCGTAATTATCGAGCGAAGAGATGCGGTCGTTGGTGGCCTGAACGGCGGTCATGCTGGCCTGTGCGGCAGTGAGCGCGGCGTCGGCGGTCTCCTGCGCGGCTTTAGCTCCGCCACGCGCCGTGTTGGCTACGGCGGCCAATTCTTCGAGTTGTCCCGAAAGCCGCTGGGCGTTTTGCTCGGCGGCGGTCAACCGGTTTTCAGCCCCATCCACGCGCCCTTCGGTGACGGTCAGGCGTCCTTCGACAGGATTGACGCGGGATTCAATGGAACGCGCCACGCCGTAATCGTCGGCGGTGAATCTGATCTTGTCGGCGACCAGCGTTCCCGTATTGCCGCCGCGTCCTTCGACCTCGACCTGCAGGCCGCGCAGCAGCGCGGTGATCGGATAAGTCTTCGCGCCACGGAACGGATTGCTCTTGCGTTCGGCCACTTTGGTTGCGCCGGTCAGGCTCACGACCACGTCAACTCCGCTCATGTCGCGGACGACTATGCTGTCGGCCTCTCGGCTGACGATGACGCCGTTGATCTTTTGCCTCTGGCCCGGCGCGACACGCATCGCTTGCGCGTTGCCGGCGCGTGCGGTTTGCTGCGGAGCCTGCGGCTGCGCCTGTGGTTGCGCCACCGCGACAGCAGGCTGCGTCACTCGCCGACTTCTATCCTGCGCTGCCGCCGGTATCGCTACTGCGACGCCTACGATTACGACGAACAGCGGATTCATTACTCTAGTGATTCTCATGAATACTTCCTCCCAGATTCCTGGCATTGATTTCAATTGTTGGATTCAAGCTTCTGCAAATTTGACGTAAGAAGTAACGGGCTAGCGCAATAGCCGTGCCTCATACAATTTCTCTGGCCGCGCGGCTGATCGCCGAATTGCACTGCGCCAATGTAGGGGGAGTTTGGCGAGCCTGCTGAATTAATCTCGCTCGTACGATTCAAATTCAGATCGTATTGGCCGGATTCATTTCTTATCGGCAATTCATCACGTGACCAGCAAACCACAGGCCAGAAGCGGGCGCGAACCGGTAACGCGATGCTCCGCGCCAAATACCTTTCAAGGCTAATTAATTGTTTAGATCGCGATCAACGCGTTTCAGCGGCAGACCTGCCTTGCGATTTTGTTTGCTATTCAATCAATAGCGATGAAACTTCGTCTGAAACCCATACTGTTATTTTTGAGCGGAAATTTCGGGCATTAGTTTTGCACCCGTGACCATTGCTGTTTCTATTCATCAGAGTAATGAGAAAAATGGAGGCGTTGTGGAAATCATAATGGAGAAGAGGAGGAGCGATGAAAGCAGTTGTATTTCACGGCATAGGCGACATCCGTCTTGATGATAAACCGGAACCGAAGATCAAAGAGCCGACCGACGCCATCGTCCGGCTGACCGCCAGCGCGATTTGCGGAACCGACCTGCACATGATTCGTGGCAGTGTCGGGCCGATGAGGCCTGGGACGATCCTGGGGCACGAAGGCGTAGGGATCGTCGAGGAAGTCGGCAAGGACGTGCGCAATCTGAACCTGGGTGACAGAGTGGTGATTCCCTCGACCATCGCCTGCGGTTATTGCGCCTATTGTCGTTCGGGTTATTACTCGCAATGCGACGTGGCCAATCCGAACGGAGCGCAGGCGGGCACGTCGTATTTCGGCGGCCCTGAAACGTCAGGCCCGTTCGACGGGTTGCAGGCCGAATACGCGCGCATCCCGTTCGCCAGCGCCGGATTGGTGAAGTTGCCGGAAGAGGTGAGCGACGAGCAGGCGATCATGCTCTCGGACATTTTCCCGACGGCTTATTTCGGCGCGGAGTTGGCCGAGATCAAGAGCGGCGACACTGTGGCGGTCTTCGGCTGCGGCCCGGTGGGACTGTTCTGCATCGCCAGCGCGCATCTGCTGGGCGCGGGGCGCGTCTTCGCCATTGACACCGAACAGTCGCGGCTGGAAATGGCGCGCGCGCAGGGGGCCGAGGTGATTGACTTCAATCAGGAAGACCCGGTCGAAGCGATCAGGCGGATGACCGGCGCCATCGGCGTTGACCGCGCGATTGATGCGGTAGGCGTTGACGCCGTCACCGCGCATCGCGGCCCCGCCGCAAGGATGGCCAGACAACATCGCCAGCAGTTCGATCAGGAGTTGCACGAGATCGCGCCGGAGACTCACCCTGACGGCCACAACTGGCTTCCGGGCGAAGCTCCGTCGCAGGCTTTGATCTGGGCGGTCGAGGCGCTGGCCAAAGCGGGCACACTCGCGATCATCGGCGTTTACCCGGAAAGGGCGGAACATTTTCCCATCGGTAAGGCGATGAACAAAAACCTGACCATCCAGATGGGCATTTGCGATCACCGGAAGTACATCCCTGATCTGGTCAACAAAGTCCGCAGCGGCGAGATTGATCCGCTGCAGGTTTTGACCCAGCGCGAACCGCTCATCAGCGCGATTGACGCTTACAGGGCCTTCGACGA
>JAJVID010000065.1:57183-91316 GCA_022072205.1 Acidobacteriota bacterium | reverse complement strand
CGCGCGCGGCGCCGTTAGCTCAAATGCGTTCCGACCAGATAGAGCAACGGAAACAGGAACATCCAGATGATGTCAACGAAGTGCCAGTAAAGCCCCGACAATTCGACCGGCGCGTGATATTCCGGCGAGAATTTCCCGCGCCACACCAGCGCGATCAATACCAACAGGATGCCCACGCCGATAATCATATGCAGCGCATGCAGCCCCGTCATTGTGAAATAGAGCGTGAAGAACATCTGCGCGTCGGCGTAATACGGCCCCTCGAATTTGAAGCCCGCGCCGGGAATCAGCCCGTCTTCGAACTTGTGTTTGTATTCGATGAACTTGATTCCCAGAAAGACCAGGCCCAGCGCCAGCGTCAGCGCCAGATAGATCATCGTCGAGCGCCGAGCGCCCACCTGTATGCTGTAAACCGCCAGGGCCATCGTCAGACTGCTGACGATCAGCACGACGGTGTTGACGCCGCCCAGCCTCACATCCAGATGATGGCTCGCTTCGGCGAAGGCCGCCGGATACCAGGTGCGATAGACGATGTAGGCCATAAACAGGCCGCCGAAGAACATGATCTCGGTCACCAGAAAGACCCACATTCCCAGCGTCCCGGCCTCGCGCTGCTGCTCCAGATTCTCGAAATGATGCGCCAGCGCGGACTCCGCTCGGTCATGCCCATCGGGATGATTCACCCTGTGATTTCCAATTACCTCTGCGCTCATTGTGATGATTCCTGTTTACGCCGGGCGGTCGTCCGGCGTCATTTGTCCGACGACTTCGGATTCTTCCAGCGGCCTGAATCCGTAAGCTTCCCACGTCACGACCGGGCTGTGATCGAAATTTTCGGTTGGCGGCGGCGAACTCGTTGTCCATTCCAATCCAATCGCTCCCCACGGATTGGCCGAAGCCACCGGCCCATACCGCATTGACCAGATCAGATAAATGATCGGAAACGCCAGTCCGACGGCCAGGATCGAAGCCCCCGCCGACGACATCACGTTCAACACCTGATACTCTTCGGGGTAAGCGTGGTAACGGCGCGGCATCCCCGCGTAACCGAGCAGGAACTGCGGGAAGAAAGTCAGGTTGAAACCGACGAAGACGATCAACGCCGACAGCCGGCCCCAACCTTCGGGATACATTCGCCCGGCCAGCTTCGGCCACCAGAAATGCAGCCCGCCCAGATAAGCCATCAACGCCCCGCCGACCATAATGTAATGAAAATGCGCGATCACGAAATACGTGTCGGTGACGTGCACGTCCAGCCCCATCGCGGCCAGAAACAGTCCCGTCAGCCCTCCGATGGTGAACAACCCGACAAAGCCGAACGCGTAAAGCATCGGCGTGTCGTACGAGATCGAGCCTTTGTAAAGAGTCGCCGTCCAGTTGAAGACCTTGATCGCCGACGGGATCGAAAGCGCGAAGCTCAGGAATGAAAAAATCATCCCGGCGTACATGCCCTGGCCGCTGACGAACATGTGATGGCCCCAGACCATGAAGCCAAAGACCGCGATTGCGATGCTGGCGAAGGCCACGAATGTGTACCCGAAGATCCGCTTGCGCGTCATGTTCGCCACCAGTTCGCTGACCACTCCCATCGCGGGCAACACCATGATGTAAACCGCCGGGTGCGAGTAGAACCAGAAGAGATGTTGAAACAACACAGGGTCGCCGCCGTAGGCAGGATCGAAGATGCCCAGATGCAGCAACCGCTCCAGCCCGACCGCCGCCAGCGTGATCGCGATCACCGGCGTGCCCAGAATCTGAATGATCGCCGTCGCGTAAAGCGCCCAAACGAAGAGCGGCAATCGAAACCAGGTCATCCCCGGCGCGCGCATCGCGTGAATGGTGACGATGAAATTCAGCCCCGTCAGAATCGAGGAGAAGCCCGCAATGAAAATTCCCAGCGCCGCCGGCGCGACGTTGCCCAGCGCAAACTGCGAACTGTACGGCGTATAAAACGTCCAGCCCGTGTCAACGCCGCCATTGATCACCGCATAGAGCATGAAAAATCCGCCGAGATTGAAGATGTACCAGCTCGCCAGATTGAGTTTCGGGAACGCCACGTCCCTGGCTCCGATCATGATCGGGATCAGAAAATTTCCGAGCACGGCAGGGATCGAAGGGATCAGGAAGAAAAAGACCATGATGATGCCGTGCTGCGTGAAGAATTTGTTGTAAGTCTCAGCCTTCAACAGATCGCCCTGCGGCGTGGCCAGTTCCAGCCGGATCAGCGTCGCGTATATCCCTCCCAGCACGAAATAAAACGTGATCGAAACCAGATAAAGTATGCCGATGCGTTTGTGATCAACCGTGAACAGCCATGATCTCCATCCGTAGTTCGCGTTCAGGTAATGCACGCGCGGCATTTTGTGAATGACTGACGGATGCGCGGCGGGCGCGTGGTGTGTGTTTGGGGTAGTGATCTCCTGCATAACTTCTCCTGCTTATTTTTTCGGGCTGACTGCCTCCGGGCTTCCGCTTCCGGAAGGAGTCTTGGGCGCCGCGAGCGTGCGGATGTAAGCGATCAACTGCTGCGTTTGTTCTTCGCTCACGACGTTTTGATAAGCCGGCATAACCGGCTCGTACCCGGCGACTACCTTCGCCTTCGGGTTGAGGATTGATTCGCGGAGGTAACTCTCATCCACCGTCGCGGTCTGGCCGTTTTGCAACTTGACGGTCTTGCCGAAAATTCCAGTGAGCGCAGGGCACTGCGCCAGCGCGCTGCCCGAATGGCAATTGGCGCAGCCCAGACTCTGGAAAAGCGATTCGCCAGTCGCCGCCATTGTTTGTCCCGCGCCGCCTCCGGCCATTCCGGTTGCGGCGGCGCTCCCTGCTTTCGTCAGCCAGGCTTGATATTCAGACGGCTCCATCACTGTCGCCCATCCGCCCATGCTCGAATGCTCCGTGCCGCAGTATTCGGCGCAGAAGATGCGGTATCGGCCCGGTTTCGTCGCCTCGAACCAGACCGTCGTGTAACGTTCGCGGCCCGGCAGCATGTCCGATTTGACGCGGAAGGCCGGGACGAAAAAACTGTGAATCACGTCCTGCGAAGTCATGACCAGCTTGACGCGCCGGCCCACCGGCACGTGCAGTTCGTTGATTTCGCGCGCGCCTTCGGGATGCTGGAACAGAAACATCCACTGCTTGCCGACGACGTAAATCTCCATCGCTTCGCGCGGCGGGCGATAGAGCGTGAAATACAGGCTCGTGCCCCAGACGAACATTCCCGTGAAAAGGATGAACAGAAAAACCACCACCAGCGATTCCAGTTTGATCGAGCCGAGAATCTGGCGCGGAATTTCGTCGGGCGCGCGCCGCCGGTATTTGATCGCAAAATAAATTTCCAGCAATGCCACAGCCGCCGCCAGCAGAACCGAGATGGCCACCATGAAGTAATAGAACCGGTCAACATGCCCGGCCACCGTCGAAGCCTGTTCGGGGATGAAAGGTTGCAGCAGGAATAGAACTGAAAAAGCTCTTCTCTTAAACTGTCTGACTTCAAACTTCATCGCTCTCTCGATTGCGGCGCTCCGGACGGGGAAGTTTGCGGCGCCTGTTGTTTCTGCCGCCCGGTTTGTTCGAGCAACAATTTCTTCGCCTCATCAATCGGGATGTGGACGACGCCTGTCGGCTTATTCACCCAGCCGTAACTGTTCAGGCGTTGTTTCATCTCCGCCAGTGACGTTTTGCGTTCTTCGAGCGGAGGAGTTTCATGCCCCGGCGCAAGCTGCAGGCGCGGCTCCGGCGGCAGCCGCTGCTGGCCCGCGCCGAGGAGCGATCTGGGTGGCGGTTCGGCGGCGGCTTCGCGTTTTTCCAGGGCGTCGAATATCAGCGCCATCGCCACATAAACGGCGACGGTAAAAACGCCCAGGCCGACGATGAACCAGAAAATCCCGCGAATGTTGACGTCGCTCTGCTCGTGTGTGACATCGGGGTTTTTGATGTCGCTCACATCGGGCGTCTCGTCGGCGTGATTTACGCGCTCAGTGTTCGGCATGATTCAACGCCTCCTGAAGATGCGGATCGTTGACCGGCAGCAGAGGCCGCTTCCGCAACTGCCACGCGAAATAGCCGAGCCAGACGCCGCCCGATCCCACCAGCGCGGCCAGATCCAGCCAGTGAACGGCCAGATGCTCAGCCCTGCGCGCCGGCGCGATCACCCAGAACAGATCAATGAACCGCATGACGATCACCCAGACGGCTACAATCGCAATCGTCCGCGCGTTGCGCTTCACGTCGCGCGACAGCAGCAACACGAACGGCAACGCGAAATGGAACAGCACGACCAGCAGCGCGACCCATTGCCACCCGCCGTTCAACCGCCGCGTGTACCAGGTCACTTCCTCCGGCAGATTGCCCGACCAGATGATCAGAAACTGCGAGAACGAGAAATACGCCCACAGCATCACGAACGCGAAAAGCAGGGTGCCCAAATCGTGAAGGTGACGAGGCTGGATGACGTGCGACATCGGTTCGTATTGCGCCAGCAGCACCGTCACCGCCACCGCGAACGCCATCGCCGACAACGCCTGTCCGCCGATCACCAGAATGCCGAAGATCGTCGAAGTCCATTCCGGCTGCAGCGACATCATCCAGTCAACCGCCGCGAACGTGATCGTCAATCCGTAAAGCACCAGCCCGCCCGCGCTCAGCAATTGAAGCCGCCGCTCCAGCCGCTGGTCAGCCGTCACGTCCTGCCGCCGCGACCATTTGTTCAAAAACCACGCCAGCGCGATCCACGCGGCGAAATAGATCACCGCGCGCGCGACGAAAAACGGGATGTTCAGATAAAAATGTTTCTCGCGCAGCAACTCGCTCGCGGCCACATCAGCCGGACGCGCCCAAACGTAAAGCGCGCGAATCCCGAAGAGGATGGGCAAAAACAGCAGCGCCATCAGCGGCAGCGTCCGCGTCCCCGATTCCAGCACGCGCCGGATAACCAATCCCCACGCGCCGCCCGACAGGTATTGCAACATCACCAGCGCCAGACAACCCAGCGCGATGCCGATCCAAAACATGAAACTGATCAGCCACGAGTTGAGAAACTGCGCGGGCCGGAAGATCGCGCCGATGACGCAGACCGCGATCCCAATCGCTCCGACGATCAATGAACGCCGCTGAATCAGACTCACCACAGGCGGCGGCGTGTAAACGGCTTGGCTCATCGCGTCTGTCCTCCTGTTCTGAGATTTTTGAGTTGATCCTGCGGCACGTCGTCCAGCCTCGCGTTCTGGCTGATCTGCAACGCGCGGATGTAAGCGATCACGGCCCAGCGCATGTCCGGTTCGACCTGATCGGCGTAATTCCACATCCGTCCGAAACCGTTGGTGATCACGTCGTAATAATGACTGTTCGGCGATGAGCGCAGTTGTTCGGTGTGATAGGACGGCGGTCGCGGGAACCCGCGCTGCACAACCATTCCGTCGCCGTAACCCAGCAGCCCGTGACACGGCGTACAGGAGATGTTGTATTGCTCCTGCCCGCGCGCCAGCGTCTCCGCCGTGACCGGCATTGGAAAATCGTTCAGTCCGGCGGGCATCGCGCCCGGCGCTGAAACGTTTCCCGCCTGATTGTTTCCCGGTTGACTGTTTGCCGGTTGACCGGTAGCCGCTTGCCCGATTTGTCCCCGGCCCGCGCCGATTTTGGCCGCCGGTTGAAAAATGTTTTCGCGCAACGCGCCGCGCGGGACTGTGCCCGCCACGAGCTGACGCGACGATCTGCCGTCATTGAAAAACGAACTTTGTTCCAGCGGCTCGTAACGCGGCTGGTTTTGCATGTCCTGGCGGCAGGACAAAAAGAGGAAGCAGCAAATGGTCAGGCAAAAGGCGAAGTTGCAGTACGGAGGGCGTGAGCGACCTGAACCGCAACTTTGCCTTTTGCCTTTTGATTTCTTAGCTCTCGACATCCGTCACCTCCCGCGCGTTCAAGCTCCTCAAAAAGTTCGCCGTCGCGTCGTGATCGAATCTCGGATCGGCCGCCTCGATGCAGAGGAAGAACCGGTCGCGCGTCGCCAACTCGAAATTCGGCGTGTTGAAAACCGGATGGTTCGGCATCGGCAATCCGTTCAGCGCCAGCATTCCCAGCACCGCCGAGAGCGCCGCCACCAGCACCGTCGTTTCAAACGTGATCGGGATGAACGACGGCCAACTGTGATATGGCCGCCCGCCCACGTTGATCGGGTAATCAATCACTGAGGTCCAGTAGAGCAGCCAATACCCGCCGATGGCTCCCAGAAGACCGCCGATCAGCACGACCAGCGGCAGGCGGTTGCGGTGGTAACCCAGCGCCTCCGACAGCTCTTCAATCGGATATGGCGTGTAGGCGTCCATCTTCCGATAGCCTTCTTCGTAAGCGCGCCGCGTCGCCGCGATCACCGCATCCGGGTTGTCGAATTCGGCCATCACGCCGTAGAGGGCCGGCCTTCTGTCTCCGGTCGCCATGACGGACTCCTCTCTCCTTCAACTTCGGTTGCTCCGGCCTTCGGCAGGATGGTTCGTATCTCGAAGATCGAGATCATCGGCAGGAAGCGGATGAACAGGAACAGCAGCGCCACGAACAGGCCGATGCTGCCCAGATAGGTTGACCAGTCCCAGAACGTCGGGCGAAACATGCCCCACGAACTCGGCAGGAAATCGCGGTGAAGACTGAGCACGATGATGACGAACCGCTCCAGCCACATCCCCACGTTGATGACCAGCGAGAGCGCGAACAGCGCAGGCACGCTGTTTCTGACGCGGCGGAACCAGAGCGCTTGCGGAATGATGATGTTGCTGATCAACAACGCCCAATAGGCCGGCGCGTACGGGCCGAACAGCCGGTTGACGACCATGAAGCGTTCGTACTTGTTGCCGCTGTAAACAGCCATGAACGCTTCGGTCAGATAGCCGTAGCCGACGATCAATCCCGTCGCCAGCATGACCTTCGCCATATTCCGCAGGTGGCGCATGGTGATGAAATCTTCGAGGCCGTAAAACTTCCTGAGCGGGATGGCGATAGTCATAACCATCGCGAAACCCGAATAGATCGCGCCCGCCACGAAATACGGCGGAAAGATGGTCGCGTGCCATCCGGGCAACACCGATACCGCGAAATCGAAACTGACCACCGTATGCACCGAAACGACCAGCGGCGTGGCCAGTCCGGCCAGCAGCAGCGTGGCCGTTTCGTAGCGCTGCCAGTGAATGGCCGAACCGCGCCATCCCATCGCCAGCATCCCGTAAATGATGCGTCCCGCGCGGCTGCGCGAACGGTCGCGCAACGTCGCCAGATCGGGGATCAACCCGATGAACCAGAAGAGCAGCGAGACCGTCGCGTAGGTCGAAACCGCGAAGACATCCCACACCAGCGGGCTGCGGAAATTCGGCCATATCGCCATCGAGTTCGGATAAGGAGCCAGCCAGTAGGCCAGCCACGGACGTCCCAGGTGGATCAGCGGATAAAGCCCCGCGCAGGCCACCGCGAAAAGGGTCATCGCTTCGGCGAAGCGGTTGATCGAGGTTCGCCACTTCTGCCTGAGCAGCAGCAGGATCGCCGAAATCAGCGTGCCCGCGTGCCCGATGCCGATCCACCAGACGAAATTCGTAATGCCGAACGCCCAGGCGACGGGAATGTTGATTCCCCAGATGCCTGTGCCTTTGGCGATCAGATAAGCGACCGAAGCGAGCAGCAGAATCGTCAGCGCAAAGCCCAACGCCGCGCCCGCGAACCATCCGAGCGGCGGGCGGCGGGCGAGCGCAATCGAACTGATCTTGTCGGTGACCGAAGCGTATGTGTGCCCCGGCGCGATCAATGGCGTCGGGGTATACAACATTTGCTCTTCGTCTATCTTTCGGGCGTTAGGCATAATTTCTCAGGCCACCCAGGGAGCTTTTCACCTCTTCGCTTCCAAGCCGGCGGGTTGCTCAATCTCCGGGTTCGGGTTGCGCACCGCCGCCAGATACGTCGTGCGCGGTTGCGTGTTCAGTTCTTCGAGCAAACTGTAATTGCGCGGATCGGATTTCAATTTGCGCACGCGGCTCGACGAGTCGTTGATGTCGCCGAAGATGATCGCCTCGGCCGGGCAGGCCGATTGGCAGGCCGTGACGACTTCGCCGTCAACGATGCGGCGGTTCTCTTTCTCGGCGTCAATCCGGGCCTGCCAGATGCGCTGCACGCAGTAGGTGCATTTTTCCATCACGCCGCGACTGCGCACCGTCACGTTGGGGTTGCGCATCGGTCGCAGGCTGGGCGTCTGCCAATCCGAGTAGAGGAAGAAATTGAAGCGGCGCACTTTGTACGGGCAATTGTTGGAGCAATACCGAGTGCCGACGCAGCGGTTGTAAACCATCAGGTTCAGCCCCTCGGTGTCGTGAACTGTGGCGTTGACCGGGCAGACGACTTCGCACGGCGCTTTCTCGCAATGCATGCACGGCAGCGGCTGAAAGTATGTTTCGGGCGACTCGACTCCGCCTTTGTAATAACGGTCAATCCGCAACCAATGCATCGCGCGCGCGCGCATCACTTCTTCTTTGCCGACGATGGGAATGTTGTTTTCCGACTGGCAGGCGACGACGCAGGCGTTGCACCCGGTGCAACTGTTCAGATCAATCGCCATTCCCCAGGCGTAGCCGTCGTATTTGTATTCGGGATAGAGCGAAGGCAGCGCCTCTCTGCCGCCAGCGGGCGAGCCGTGACCGGCGGCTTCGCCGCCCTCTGCCTGATTGGCCGCCGCCTCCTGATGTTCGGCTTCGTGCGCGAAATTCGGATTACGTTCAAACTCGGCGAGCGTCGCGGAGCGGACAATCGCGCGGCCTTCCATGTTGGCGTGAAATTGCGTGCAGGCCAGTTGGTATTCTTCGCCGGTCGCGCGCGCTTGAAGCCCGCCGCCTTGCCAGGGCGCGTCGGATGTGCGCAGCGCGTAGGCGTTGAACCCGGCCTTGTCGCCCGCCCGTCCGGCGCGCCATCTGCCGTATCCCAGATGCGCGGTCACGCAGCCGTCGGCGTGGCCCGGCATGATCCAGACCGGAGCGCGTACCGACCGGCCTTTGTAGTTCAGTTCGACGACATCGGTCACTACTCGCCCGTGTTCGCCGCCGCTGGAACTGAAGTGATAACCCACGCCCAATCGCCGCGCGGTCGCCGGACTCATCAGCGCCACGTTGTCCCACGTGATCTTGGTCAGCGGCTTGGGCAATTCCTGCAGCCAGCCGTTGTTGGCGAAGCGCCCGTCGTAGATTGACGGATCGGGACGAAAGATGATTTCGAGTTGATTGCTGGAGGCTGCGCCTTGCGCGCTTTGCGCCGCCCAGCCGGATTTCACAGAAGCCGTTTGCGCCGGGAACGCCGAGTTCGGAGTAACGCCGTCTTGCAGCGCCTGCCGCCAGAAATTCTCGAAATCGCTCGAAGCGGTTGCGCCAGCGGGAGCTGCTGAAGGATCCGCTTTTGCCGCTGGCGTTGGCGACGGCGCGGCTGAAGCCGACGCCGGACTGCTCGCGCGTTTGTAATTCGCCTTCCAGTAATCGCGCACGATGTCGTAGCCGGAGCGCGCGGGTTGATCGCTGAAGATCGCAAGCAGTTCGTGCGCGCTCTTGCCTTGATAAAGCGGCGCGATCAGCGGCTGGATGATCGTGGCCGTTCCGTCGAAAGCGCGCGCGTCGCTCCACATTTCCAGATAATGCGTTTCGGGAATGTGCCAGTCACACAGCGCCGAGGTCTCGTCGTAATACAAGCCCAGGCGAACGCGCGTTTTCACTTTCGACAGCCGCTCGGCGAACTTCAAATCGGCGGGCGTGTTGTAGACCGGGTTTCCGCCGATGATGACCAGCGTCTCGACGCGGCCCGCGTCCATATCGGCTACCAGTTCGTTGAGCGATTGCGATTGATTGACGGGGTTGTATTCGACCGGCTGTGTGAAAACGATCGTCTGTCCGAAATTGCCCAGCGTCTGGTTGATCGCGTGTCCGATGGCGTGAACCGCCGGAGGCTGCTCATCGCCGACGATGACGAGGCTGCGGCCTCGGCTGCGTTGCAGATCGCGCGCGAGCGCCGCGACCCACTGCGATTGAGCGGCGCCGAGCGTGACGGCCTGCGCTCCCGGCGCGCCGACGTTCGCCGCCAACTCGCGCGCGATGGTCTCGATTTCGCTCGGACGCGCGGCCAGCCTGTGGTCAGCCGTCGCGCCGGTGTTGGTCATCGCGCTTTCGACAACGTAAAGGCGGTTCATTTCGCGCTTGCCCTCTTCCAGTTTCCGCCGCTTTGCGAATTCGCGCGCGTAACGCACCGAGGCCGGGCCGCATTGCAGAAAATCGGAATCGAGCGAGAGGATCACGTCCGCGTTTTCAAATTTGTAGATCGCGTTGAGCGGTTTGCCGAAAGCCAGCCGCGCGCCCTCCATCGCGTTATCGCGGTTGACCGGTTCGTACTGATGCCATTTGGCCGATGGAAAGCCGATGAGCAAACTCCGCAACTGATCGGCCAGCGTTGGCGAGACGACGGTCTCGGTCAAAACGCGCAGCCCCGCGCCGCCGCTTGCGCGCTGCGATTCGACGACGGATTGCGCGGCGTTGGTGAACGACGACCAGGTAGTGATGTCGCCGCGATAGCTCACGGTTTGCGACCGGTCGGGATCGTAAAGCGTCAGGATCGAAGCCTGCGCGTAAGCGTCGGTCGCGCCCAGGCTCGCCGGGTGATCCGGGTTGCCTTCGAGCTTGGTCGGGCGGCCCATGTGGCTTTCGGCCAGCACGCCCAGCGCCGATCCGCCCATCGGCATCGCGGTTGCGAAAAACAGCGGCTTGCCCGGAATGATTCCTTCGGGAGGTTTGACGTAAGGCACGATGACTTCGTCGGGCTGGACGGCGCAACCGGTCAATCCGGCCAGCGCCAGCGACGCGCCCATCAGTTGCAGGAAGCGGCGGCGCCCGACCGGATCGTTCCATTCCGAAGCCTGCCGGGGAAATTCGCGGCCCAGCGTCTCGCGGAACTCTTCGGTGTCGGCCAATTCATCCAGGCTGCGCCAGTATTCGGCCATTTGCCCATTGCCGGAATGAGCGCGCCTCGAGATCAGGTCGAAGATCGAAGCGCGGGCGTCCGATTGCTGAAGCACCGGCAGATTCTTCCGCGCTTTGTGATCGTGGCATTTCGGCTTCTCTTGTCTGGTTGATTCCTTCAACTGATCAATGCCTTTCTCCCAGTCTCACCGATGGCAGATCGAACACCGGGTCAGCACAATCGAATTCGAGATACTGTATTGCTCAACCAGCTTGCGACCCTGTGTGTTTTGATCCGGCGGCGGTTCCCATTCCATGTTGTAAATCTGATCACGCGGCCTGACGAACTTTTCGGGATTGCGGTGACACGTCAGGCACCAATCCATCTGCAACGACGCGACCTGGTAGACCAGCGGCATCAGGTCAACGCGTCCGTGACAGGTCGAACATCCCACGCCTTTTTTCACGTGGATGCTGTGATTGAAATAGACATAATCGGGAAGATCGTGAACCCGCTTCCAGACGATCGGTTTGTCCTCGCGCCAGCTATCGCGGACGATGGCCAGATAGTCGCTGCTGGCGAAAAGCTGCGAATGACAGTTCATACAGGTCTTGGTCGGAGGGATGCCCGCGAATGAAGATTTCTCGACTGAAGTGTGGCAGTAGCGGCAGTCAATGCCGTCATCGCCGACGTGGTGCTTGTGCGAAAACTGAACGGGCTGCTCTCTGGGAACAAAAGCCTGCGTGACGTAAGACGAGCCATTAATTTCATAAGCGGCCCAGATGATCGCGGCAAGAATGAAGACCGCGCCGAAGATGCTGACTCGCGCAATCGTGTTCGTGCTGTGATGAAAAATCTGGGGCATTGCCGCCTGTCGCCGTTGGTGAGGGGAGGATGTTTTGGGAAAGCAGCGGGGAACGACCTGCCTAATCTCAAATGTCGCTGCGCGACTGGGCGATCACCATTTCTTCCAATCGCCGCGCCTCAATCAGAGCTTCCAGCATCGGACTGTGCAACACGCGTTCCAGCTTTCCGTTTCTGGCTTCCAGATTCCACAATCCCATCTGCGCCCACTCGCCGGGCGCGTGCCATTCCGGCATGCTCAGAACCGGATACAGGCAAACGCCGCGCAGCGGGATCGGTTCTTTGAGTAACGCTTCCGTTTCGGCAGTCAGTTCGCGCAGCCAGGCGGCGCGCTGTTCATCCACGTGGCTGGTTTCGGTGACGATTATCTCTCCGCCGTAACGTTCCCAGAGCGAACGCAGCAGGCGTCTCAACGGGACGCGGCGCGGATCGTCAGGTTCCAGCGGCGTTCCATCTCCACCCAGTTCCCATTGATTAGTCCAGTAGTAGTTGACGCCGATGATGTCCAGATGCTTGCGGCTGCCGCCAAGTTCCGGCAGCAATCTTCCGGCGATCATGTCCCAGCCCTGGAAGACCACGTGAGAGTTGAAATGCTCAACCGCGTCTCGCATCTCCGGCTTACCCATCGGAACCGCGACATGGCAGAGCGGGTCAATGTTGACGATTCGCGCTCTGGGGCAGGCCGCGCGAATGGCGTCTATGCCCTTGATCGCGGCTTCAGCCAGCAGGACTTTCATCTCCCAGCCTCGGCTCGTGACGTGCGGGGCGAACAGCCCCATCTCTCCCGCCGCCCACGAAAAGAAGGAAGGCTCGTTGACCGGAGTGAAATAAAGCGCGCCGGTCGTTTGCGAAGCGATGTAACCGGCGGCGGCGTGGCAATAGTCCGCGAACCGTCTGGGGAACGTTTCGGAGAAGAGGTCAATGTGGCCGGGATAACCGAAATGAAAAAGATCGTGGATGATTTCAATCCCGTGACGCTCGCTCGCGGCCAGAAACGGATCAACCGATGAGAAATCGTACCGGCAGTTGTTACGATCAACGTAAGGCCAGCGCACCGACTCCCGCACGGTCAGAATGCCCAGATCGCGCAGCCGCGCGTAATCCTCATCCGCCCACCGGTCGTGCTCGGTGGCCGCGATCTGATCTATCCATTGACCGTGCCGGTTATAACCGGTGGTTCCCTCGAAGCCAGCCTGAAAGAAGCTCTTGAACACAATTAACGAGTCGGGTTGTCGGGGTTGCTACTTGCGATCCGGCTGCTTCACGCCGGTGATCTTTTTGTACAGGGTCAGCGCCTGCGCGGCGACCTGATCCTGGTTGTAATACTTGTAAGTCGCCAGCCTTCCCGCGAAGTGAACGCCGGGCGTCGCGTCGGCCAGCGCCTGATACTTTTTGTAAAGCTCGGTGTTTTCGGGACGCGGCACCGGGTAATACGGATCGCCTTCGGCCTGCGGAAATTCGTAAACGATGCTCGTCTTCGCGTGATCCTGACCGGTCAGGTATTTGAATTCGGTGATTCGCGTGTACGGATGTTCGTTCGGATAATTCACCACCGGCGCGGATTGCCAGACCTGCTGATCGTGCGTCTCGTGTTTGAATTCGAGCGAGCGGTAGGGAAGTTTTCCGAAACGAAAATCGAAGTATTCGTCCACCGGCCCCGTGTAGATCATCTCGCGGAACGGGATCATCCGTTCGATCTCGCGGTAATCGGTGTTGAGCATGATCCTGATGTTCGAGTGGTCGAGCATGTTCTCGAACATCCGCGTATAGCCGCGCTTCGGCATCGCCTGATAGGTGTCGGTGAAATAGCGGTCGTCGCGGTTGGTGCGAACGGGCACGCGCGCGGTGACCTGGGCGTCGAGTTCCGACGGATCGAGACCCCACTGCTTGCGCGTGTAACTGCGAAAGAATTTTTCGTAAAGGTCGCGCCCGACTTTGCTGACGATCACATCTTCCGAGGTGCGTATCTGCTCGCGCTTCTCGGCCACTGAAGCGAAGAACTCTTCGAGTTGAAACGAGGTCAGGCTCAGGCCGTAGAGTTTATTGACCGTGTCCAGATTGATCGGGATGGGCAGAATCTGCCCGTCCACGCTGGCCCGGACGCGGTGTTCATAAGGCCGCCACTCGGTGAAACGCGAGAGGTATTCAAAGACCTCGCGCGAATTGGTGTGAAAGATGTGCGGGCCGTATTTGTGAACCAGCAGCCCAGCGTCATTGTAATGATCGTAAGCGTTGCCGCCGATGTGGGGCCGTTTGTCAACGATCAAAACCTTCCTGCCCGCGCCGGCGGCCAGCCGTTCCGCAAGCACACTGCCGGCGTACCCTGCTCCAACAATCAGGTAATCAAACATCCTCTCTCCTCCTTGCGCTAATCACCGGCGCCGGGGGAGACGATGTTAAAGCTGGTTGATCGTGTGGCCGATGCGGCCAGCGGATGCGCGACGAACAGATCGGGATAGCGATTCTTGATCGCCAGGTCTATCAAATGCATCATTCGCGCCCAGGTGCTGTCCCAGGAATTCGACGCCAGCATCTCGTCCACCTGATTGAGCCACGCGGCGCGATTGAATCCCGGACTCATCAGGCTTTCAGCGGCGGCGATGAATTCGGCAGGCGCGTCGGCGATCCTGACCAGGTCCTGGCGCCCGTAAGGATGCACGACGTCGCGGATCGAAGTGGAAATGGCCGGAATCCCAGCCGCCAGATATTCGGGGGTTTTGGTAGGGCTGATAAATCTGGTTGATTCGTTGCGCGCGAATGGCAGCATCGCAATGTCCCAGCCGGACAGGTACGCGGGCAGGTCTTTGTAAGCTCTGCCGCCGAGATAATGAATGTTCGGGCGGCGCGGCAAATCAGCCGGATCAATCTTCACGACGGGGCCGATCATCACGAACTGCCAATCGGGCCGGGCGTCGGCGATTCCGGCCAGCAGCTCCTGATCCAGGCGCTCGTCAATCACTCCGAAAAACCCCAGGCGCGGGCGCTCGATGCCGGCCTGATCTTCCGGCTCGGCCAGCTTCCTGCGCGCCTTGCGGAAATGCGCCGGATCAATGCTGCTCGGAAAAGGATGAATGTTGTGATGGAGATGGCATTTCGCTTCGTAAAGACTGTAGCCTCCGGTGAAGACCAGATCGGCGCACATCAGAAGCTCGGCTTCGCGCTGTTTCAGATTCTGCGGCGCGAATTTGAAAGCCGACAATTCGTCCATGCAATCGTAAACTATGGCCAGCGGCTCCAGATGCCAGGTGAAAGCCAGAGCCATCGGCGTGTAATACCAGAGTATGTAATCAGAGATGTCGTATTCCAGAAACAGTTCATCGAGCAGCAGCGACTGCTGCGCCGCCGCGACTTCGGCGTCGCTCAAACCTTCGGGCAGGTGGGAGACTACAACAATCACGCCGCAATCGCGGCGGCTGATGTCCAACTTCGGAACAGGCGCGCCGAAGATCGGTTCTTCCACGAAAAAGACGCGCCGTTCGCAGGCCGACCGGCTCATCAGGTGTTGCGGCCTCTGATAAACGAAGTCCCATCGCAGATGCGACAGGCAAACTATGTCCGGGAGATTGCTGGCTATCAGGTTTTCGGCGGCGAAACTATCTGCCACAAGACTGTTTGAGGAGTACAAATCAGGGCCGGGATGATTGATGATTGAAGGCAGCGAGTTTCCATTACCTGTAACTACATTGTTGTTCATGCCTCTCCTTTATTAAGTTGTGGTTTGTTTCTGCGGGAAAGCCTTTGCTCGGTCTTGAGCAATACGAGCAATGAATGTGCCAGTGCATTTCGCGCGCCGCCAACGTCCGAATTAACTCAGGCGCGGTGTTGTGATGGAAATATTCAAGAAACGTTGGATGGACGGAGCATGGTTGTACTTGATGTGAACGTTCCGAAGCGATATGGAATGAATGGGAATCGTGCGAAACTCTAATCTTTGAGCAGCGCAACTCGCGATCAGAAAATGCCGCGCCGCAATGCGCCGACCTCGCCCGTTTGAGAATGCGTTGATACATCAATACAGAAGAGTACGGATCAGACGGCGCGGGCAGAGCGAACGGAACGGCTGGCAGGTACGGCATTTGCCACTACCAACCGATGCTGAAATTGATCTCAGAAAGAAGGGAAGCGATGACGAGTTTAGCTCGAAAGACAATTCAGCCGGCTTACGCCAATCCTGTTTATCCGCGCTCCTGCCCCGATCCCTTCGCGCTGAAATACCTGAACGAATACTGGCTCTACTGCACCGGCTTCTGGCCTGACGGGCGTTGTTTCGGCGTGCTGCATTCGCGCGACCTCGTTTCCTGGCGCGAACTCGGCGGCGCGATGGAGCCTCCGTATAAAGACGCGACTTGTTACTGGGCGCCTGAAGTCCGGTACGAGAACGGAGTTTTTCTGATGTATTACAGCGTGGGTGACGAAAAGCGAATGCAGATTCGCGTTGCGCGATCCGATCATCCGGCGGGGCCGTTCGTTGATTGCGGAGTTCGGCTGACTTCAGAGGAATTCGCCATTGACCCGCACATATTCGACGACGACGACGGAACACGGTGGATGTTTTACGCGACCGATTTCCTGACGCACACGCATATCGGCACCGGGACGGTTTGCGACCGGATGATTGACGATTTCACGCTCGCCGGAGAGCCGCGCCCGGTCACTCGCGCGAGTTTCGACTGGCAGGTTTACGATCCGCATCGGATCGAAAAAGGCGGCGTCCGCTGGTACACGGTCGAAGGGCCGTTCGTGCTGAAGCGCAAGGGACGCTATTACCAGATGTTCAGCGGCGGCAACTGGCAGAATGAAACCTACGGCGCGACTTACGCGATCAGCGAACACATAGATGTTCCTGACGAATGGCGGCAGGTGGCCGACGGCGAAACCGTGAAGCCGATTTTGCGCACGATCCCCGGCAAGGTGATCGGCCCCGGACACAACTCGGTTGTGCGCGGCCCTGACAACCAGCAGTTGTTCTGTGTTTATCATTGCTGGCCCCGATGGTTGGATGAAGAAACTGGCCGCGCGCTGGCGATTGATCGCCTGGATTGGGCGGGCGAGCGAATGCTGGTCATCGGGCCGAGCGTGACGCCGCAGCCAGCGCCCATCGCGCCAGCGCTCGTTGATTATTTCGACGACCTCGAAGACGACCTGGAAGAGAAATGGACGATCAACGGCGGGAGATGGGTGGCGCGTGACGGAGTTTTCCGCCAGGAGCGGCGCGAAGACGAGGCCGAAGCGCTGCGCTCATTCCGCTCGCCGTATTTCGTGGCCGAAGTCAGTTTGAGAATGAGCGGCGATTCAACGGAAGGCGCGGCGGGAATCAAATTGATGGGAGAGCAGGAGCCGGTTCTGTTCTTCAATTTCAATCCGCAATCGGGGCAGGCGGTGGCGACGGCGCGGATCGGCGGCCATTGGGTTCACGAAGATCTGCCGCTTCCACCGGCTTTCGATTTCACGGCATTTCATCTGCTGCGCGTCGAAGTCAACGGCCTGCGCGTGACGATCATTGTTGACGGGACTTTCGGCGGAGCGGCTTTGAAATGGGAAGGGCTGCTCGGTTCGCAGGCCGTCTCGATAGCTCTGACGGCGAAGAACGCGGCGGCGCAGTTCGCGGGCTTCGCGCTGACCGAAGGCTGGCAGGATCTGTTCACCGGCGATCAGCAAGACCCGGCGTTGTGGAACTGGCGCACGACCGCGAATGACGACCGCTGGCGATTGAACGATGAACAGTTGTGGTATCTGGGGCCTCACGGCGAAGCTTCGATTCTGACCAAAGGCCCGGTACCGGAAGAATACGAACTGGTCGTCAACGCGAAACTGATCGGCGAGCCGAAGCCCGGCGAATGTTACGGATTTTTGCCGGTGATCGGCGCGGACGCCGACAGCCCGGTGATGACTGTCAGGAGGTACGGATCGGGCTGGATCGTGCTTTGCGACGCGCCGTCCGGCAAACAGGTGTTTTCATTGCCGCCCGGTTTCGACCCGACGGAATATCAGCAGTTCCGTTTTCGCCGCCAGGCGGGCAGGCTGACCATCCAGCACGAGGCGCAGGTCATCGGAGAGATGAAATCAACCGGCGCCGCCGGAATGACCGGGTTATACGGCGCCCGCATAATCGCCGCCTTCGACATGGTTCGAGTCACAGCCCTGGGGTAAGGAGGATTACTGAACGGTCGGAAAATGATTGAAATAAAATTTCTCCGGCTGTTCCGTTATTCTCGTTTGTTCCGTATTCTCTACATCTTCTTCGTCGCGCCGCATTCGTTTTCAACCGACATATCAATATGATCAAACCGAGCTTGAGCCAGGACTCGCGCGATTTCATCTGGGCCGGCGGCATCGAGGACACATTCGTTCCGCAAACCCGTCTGGGCCATCGCGCGCTGGACGAATATGAACTGATGGGGCATTACGATCACTGGCGCGAAGACCTGGCGCTGCTCAGGGAAGTCGGCGTGCGCGCCGTCCGCTGGGGCGTGCCCTGGTATCGCGTCGAGCCTATGCAGGGGGTCTTCGATTGGAGTTGGACGGATCAGGTCATTCCTTATCTGATTAAAGATTTGGGCGTCACTCCGATCATTGACCTGATGCATTACGGCTGCCCGTTCTGGCTGCGGCGCGAATTCGCCAGCCCGGATTATCCGCGCGCCGTAGCGGCCTACGCCGAAGCATTCGCCCGCCGGTACGCCGGGCTGATCAAATGGTACACGCCGCTCAACGAGCCTCTGGTCAACGCGCTGATGTGCGGCAGGCGCGGTGTGTGGCCGCCGTATTTGCGCGGCGACGCGGGGTACATTCGTGTCATGTTGCAAATCGTCAAAGGCGTCATCAATACAGTCGAGGCGATCAAGGCGGTTGATCCTGATACGGTGATGGTTCAAGTCGAGGCGACGGGGTTGAGCCGCGCTGTCCGTCAGGAATTGGAAGTGCTCGCGCTCGAAGATCAGCGGCGCGGTTATCTGTTCTTCGATTTGATCACTGGATTGGTCAATCACGAGCATCCGCTGTTCGGCTGGCTGCTGCGCAACGGGGCTTCACCCGACGATCTGGCGGAACTCGTCCGCCATCGCATCCCGATTGATGTGCTCGGAATGAATTTCTATCCGCAATGGTCAACGAAAGAGATTTACATAGATCACAAAGGCCGCCTGTCGTACCGCTCGATTGAACACGACGGCGACGGATTCGCGGCGCTGATCGAGGATTATTACAACCGCTACCGCGTTCCGGTCATGATCACTGAAACCAGCGCGCTCGGCGAAGACGACGTCCGCTCGCGATGGATGCGAGCGTCGGTGGCGGCGGTCAAACAGTTGCGTGGCGCCGGAGTTCCGGTGATCGGCTACACCTGGTTCCCGCTCTTCACAATGGTTGACTGGCGCTACCGGCTGGGGCGCAGACCGGTGGAGAATTACTACATTGATCTGGGCCTGTACAAAATAAATGGCGACGGCGGCGCGCGCCGATGGAAACAGACGCCGCTGGTCGAGCAGATACAAAGCTACATTCACAATCCTGAAGAATCCGTAGGGCTGCTCAAATTGAATTAGCCTCAACACGCAACTGAACAATGAATCGAAGAAGGTGGACAGCGACTTCAAGCATATTTCTTGCCCTTCTCGTAATTGCCGGCGGGACGATTGCAGGAGTGGAGTTCAGTTGCGCGCAGAAGGTAGACAAAACGAGCGCGACACAATTCCCCGAGCCGAAGGGGTACATAAACGATTTCGGGCAACTCCTTAATGATGACGAAGAACAGGAACTCACCAAAATCGCCGCCGCATTCGAGCAACGAACAACAGCGCAACTTGCAGTGGTAACCATTGAAACGATAAAGCCGTTCGAAAATATCGAATCCTACGCGACGAAATTATTCAACACATGGGGAATTGGGCGGAAAGATAAAAACAATGGCGTCCTCCTACTGATAGCCGTCAAAGACCGGCGGGTGAGAATAGAAGTCGGGTACGGGCTGGAGCGGAAACTTTCCAATTCAAGGTGCAAAGAAATCCTGCGAACTGGCGTGACGCCGCGCTTACGGGAAAGCGCTTATTACAAGGCAATGAAGACAGGAATGGAATTAATCATCGAAGAGATCGAAAAATAATAACCGGGTTGCTGGCGCGGCAATTGCAGATTTCCATTCATCCAGACTCATATCGTTTTGAGAGGAATGATAAGGAATTATGGCGCCGAACAATCTAATTGACCGGTTGGTCTCATTTGAACCCACACCTTTTCCAGTCGTCAGTCTTTACCTGAACACACAAGCTGATCAAAACGGGCGCGACTACTTCGATGCGTTTGTGCGCCGCGAATTCAACGCGCGGGCGAAGAACTGGACGATGAGGACGCCCGAACGCGTGAGCTTCGACCGCGACACCGAGCGCATCAACTTATACCTGCGCGACGAACTGCGCCCCTCCGCCAACGGCGCGGCGATCTTCGCCTGCTCGGCGGAGAACGATTTTTTTGAAGCCGTTCAGTTCGACGCGCCGATTGAAGAGAATCATCTCTATACTTCTTATCAACCGCACGTTTATTCGCTGGCGCGTTTTATTGATCATTATCCGCCTTACATCGCGCTGGTGGCCGACACCAACACTGCGCGTCTCTATGTTTTCGGCGCGCACGAAGAGCTTGAACAGCGCACCGTCGTCAATCCGAAAGTCAATCGCACGATGATCGGCGGCTGGTCGCAGGCTCGTTATCAAAGGCATATTGACAATTACCACCTGCGCCACGCGAAAGATGTGGTTGATGAATTGGATCGCCTGGCCCATCGAGAGAACATCGAACGGGTCGTGCTTGCGGGCGACGAAGTGATCATCCCGCTGTTGCGTGAACAATTCCCCCAGCGGCTGGAAGATCGCGTGATTGACGTGCTCCGCCTGGACATGACCACGCCCGAACACGAAGTGATGAAGGCGAGCTTCGAGGCGGTGCGCGCGCACGACGCCCGGCAAGACGCCGAGAAGGTCGGGAAGTTGTTGGACGAATATCTGGGCGTCGGCTTTGCCGTGACTGGCGCGCGCGAGACGCTGGTGGCGCTGACTCTGGGGCAGGTCGAAGAAATGCTGCTGAGCGCGTCCGAACAGGATGTGCGCGACGATTTGACCGGGAGCGACGCGGCGATTGTTCCTGCGGCGCTCGAAGCTCTGAACGCCCGTAGAAATGGCGAGACGAGCGGCGAAACGCGCAGCGCGATGATCGCCGATGAATTGGTGGCGCGCGCGCGCCAGACGGACGCGAAGATCACGTTCATCGAAGACGCCTCGCGGCTCGCCGAGCGCGGCGGGGTGGGCGCGAAGCTGCGATATCGTCTTTAAGGAGTTGTTATGAGCAGTAAGAACAACGTCAATCCGGATCATTACAAGATCGCCGGACGTGAACGTCAGGGAGAAGACATCATCCACGACGTTTACAAGCGCCGGTACACACAGTCCAAATCGAATACCGGCGCGGGCCGGCGAAACTTCATCCCCGGTTCTCTGGAAGAGGAGATCATCAGCGAGGTTGAGCGAAAGGCGGATGAAGCTGTTCGCAGGGAGAGCGGAAAAGCGCGCGACGCGGAATAGCGCGCCTGCGGATCCGGTAAGACGGCAGACAGCGAGACCAGGCAAATAAGGTCAGAGAATTAAGGTAGGACAGCCGTGGCGATGCGCCGGTGCTTTTTCACCTGACGCCGTTCATTTGGTGGGAGAGGGAAACGCCTGCAAAACAGCTTTGAAGCTGATTTTGCAGGCGGAACTGAGGTTGATAACCATTTTGATAGTAATCGCGGACGGTTTCTACCAACTGATCGAAATCCACTGGCTTGGACATGATCAGGTCCGGAAGGTAGTTGAAATCCAGTCTCTGTTCAACGTACTCAGGCGGGTAAGCCGTGACCAGGACGACCGGTATATCCGACGTTCCATTCGTCCTGAGATGTTCAACCAATTCCGCGCCATCCATGTCTGGCATGCCGAAATCTGTGATGATGACAAAAGGATGATAAGTATCCGAAAGTTTCAACCCTTCTCTGGCGTTATCAGTGGTCAGTACGTCGTATCCTTCTGGCGCGAGAACCTCTTTGATCAATTCAGCCTGGTCTTGATCGTCGTCAATGACCAGCGCAAATTCTTTCCGTTGTTGTTCCATACATCGGGTGCAATTCCCTTCGGTTTATTGAACCGATAAGGCTCCTTCTACATTAGTCACGCCATCCTTCCGTATTTCCGGCGCTGGGGCGTGTTGTGTGTAATGCGCCTGTTCTTCTCCTTCCCAACCGTATCGGAATTTGTCTGTCAAAGTCAGGACGAATTTTAAAGATCAGGCCATGGGTCATCTGCTTTCAGGTGGCATAACTGAACATAGCAACTACCGTTCCCAGAGAGTCATGTCCCAGTGGTTGTGGCTTCTTTGAGTCTCTAAATTCCGGCTGAAAATAAAAGTCGCAGGCGCACCCGCCGAGCGCCCTGACGCGCACAGACAGGAGTTACCTCCCTGCGCGCCGCTCGCGGATGCGCCTGCGACTCTTCCGGAAAATCCGGGGCTGGAATTGTGTGACGGGATACCTTTTCATCCCGCCTTAAGCGCCCAGATTTTCGTTGAGCGCGCCTGGTTCTATTTCCTGGCCTGGCGCGAAGTGTAGCGAGAAAGCGTTTCCGAGAAGGCCATCACCCTGGATGGCGCGTTGGTTCTGGAGCCTCCCAGTATTTCCCCGGAATTGACGTTGTCGCCGTACACATCACGCATGCCGCTTGTATCCGTCTCGAACGTGACGCCATCCATCGCCACGCCGGCGACCTTTCCCTTGCTGCGCGAATAGCAAAGTATCTGGGCGTTCATCGCGGCGGGCGAATTCGCGGCGGCCGTTCCTGCCGGCGCTGCCGGCGCTGTCGGCCCCACTGGCCCCGCAGCCGCCGGAGCGTCAGCGCCGACTGTGAATTTGCCGCCCGACAGCGGATTGACGGTGTCTCTGTTCATACACAACACGATCAGGTCGGTAGGTTCAGGCCCGATCTTGGCGCCGAAATCATCGCTGCGGATATTCAAATAAACAGGCGCGCTCCAACTGCCGCCCTTGCGGCAACTGACCACGCCGCGTCCGCTAACGGTGGAACCGGATCTGTTGACTTCTGGAAAGACAACCACGCATTCGGCGCGGTCGAAAACGTTTTGCGGAATTCCTCTGCCGGGGGCCTTCATGATGTCTTTGAGCGCATTGGCGGCCTTTCTGGACTGTTTCTCTTCATCCTTGGTGGTTCCGAGGATGTGATCATCGTTCCTGGCCGTTGTGGGCTGGGTGTTAGCCTTGTTGTTCGGGTCTTTCCCGGCGGTCTGATTTTGGCTGAACGACACGGCGGATAAAGCCAGCGTCAGGAAACAGGCTGCCGCCAATTTCAGAATGGATTCGAGTTTCATCGTGGAAATATCTCCTTCTCATTTCAATTGTCACAAACCGCATCGGCGGCCAGTGGCAATGGTTAAGACGTGGCGTCAATTCCAATTACATGTCAACTTCAAAGATGAATGTCTGCCCGCGTCTGGCGCCGTTAAGCTCGGCGCCATCGAAAAGGGCACGCAAGGCGCGTGCTCACAGGCGATGTTGAAGTGACTTTGCGATTCCGCGTGGCGTGAACAGAATGGTGAGTTGATTCGCTCGATGGAAAAAAATACGGGCGGCCTCGCTCGGCGAAGCCGCCCATAAAATATGACCAGACATTGGCAAGCATTACCGGCGCGGACAATCGTTGGCGATCCGTTGTGGCAAGCGTCAGATTGTCCGCCAATTGGCTTATGTAATTTGTGGCTATGAATCGGAGACTAAAACGTGGCGACTGCGATCACGCGCTATCTCGCCGGTTTCGACTCCTTCTATACCTTCATTCTTATCAGCTAGCGATTTCATCCCAGCAATGTCTAGTGAGCACAACCGTCTCAATGAGCTAGTACAACACTCAATGAGCTAACTTGCAGACGCCGTGTCCCAAGCAATTGGCGTGCTAAGAGCTTGCCCGCTTCTCGCGCAGGATAGACAGGAGGATTACGCAACAAACGGAAAAGACTGAACAAAAGGAAACAAGCCGAGGAACTTTTCCTTCCTTCCCGTTTTTTCCGTTTGTTGCGAAATCCTCTTGTCTATCCTGCTGAGCAGTTACTTCCTGTTTCCCCTTCTTTTATTGTCGCCATCTTGTAAGCCGATCAATCGCGGGCGAATGACTGACGCCGTCAATGACACGAATGTTGAATGCCGAATTGAACGCGACAAGAGAAGAGGAATGTTCGTATCGAAGACAACCGCTGTACGGTTACATCGGCGCCGGCGTTCTTGTGCGCAACGAAGCGATGCGGTTTTGAGCCTGATTGATAGAGTTTTATCTGGCATCAATGTTGCTAAGCCAATGACGATTGCTAAAGCAATGGAGCCGATGAACTCATCACCGGAGCGGCGTTCATCAGTTTTGCATTCAGGGGATTGGATCGGGAATTCCGGAGGAACGGGCGAAACATTACGAGGCAGGGAGTAAAGGTGGTGGAATCCTGATCCGCGTTGCGCCGCGATCAGCGGACGACGCCAGATGGATTGAGCGCGAATGGCGCAACCTGGGCGGCGATATCGCGGCGCATTGAGCATTCTTTCCTGGCAACAGGAAAGAACGAGGCAGGCATTGACCTTTGTCGGGATGGGTTGATGCCTGCCTAAATTTTTTTAGAGGTGTTGCCGGAAATAGCAATGGAAAGCATGACCGATAAATGCGCTCACGCTATCTGCAATTGTCCCGCGCAAGCAAGCACAGGTTATTGCGGTAGTTACTGCATGACCGCGAGCAACGATCCCGACGCAGGTTCAGTATGCGGCTGCGGGCATCCTGAATGCAGGCCGGGCGACATACCGATGCCTGCGCAATCTTCGCCGGCGCAATCTTCATAGACGCAAGCCTCAGATCACTTCTTCGTCGGCGTCAGCTTCGCCGGCTGGTCTGGAATCGCTCTCCATCATGTGTTTGAAACTGGACAGGTCTTTGGTGATTTGTTGCTCAGGGCTTCCGCCGAAGATGCTGGCGATGAACGCGCCCAGCCGTCCGCCTGGCGGGTTGTATTCCAGGGAGACTCTCACCTCGGTTTCGTGTTCGGTGAAATGCAGGAACCGCACCGATCCCGCGTTGGCGACGGTCGCTCCTTCCAACGAACGCCATGCGATCAATTCGTTTTCCTGATCGTGCGTAATCTCGGCGTCCCATTCGACTTTGGTTCCAACCGGCGCTCTGGCCACCCAATGCGAACGCGTCGGGCTGAGCACGCGCACTTCCTGCAGATGATTCATGATTTGAGGCAGATTCCTGAAATTCCGCCAGAAATGGTAAAGGTCGGAGCGGCTTCTGTTGATGATGACGCTCTTTTCCACCCTGATGCCATTGATTTCGGCCACTACTTCTTTCGTTTCAGCGGCATGATTTACCGCCGGTTCATTCGCGCGCGCGCCGGTTGGTTTTGTTGAAGCTGCCATAAGTCTGTATCTGATTTACCGCGAATAATCTTTGGACAATCTTTTGCGAAGCCCTTAAAGCGGCAAGCCGTATGCCCGAAAGAGCGCTGGAAAATTCCTGAAGCGCAGCGACAGGATGAACATTGACGGCGCCGCGCGCAAAACGACAGTGGAGCGACCGCATACACAGGCGTCACAGTTTGAAACGGAATCACGGCGCGCCTGCGTTCTCAGTTCACGCGGCATGTGAGTTGCCCGCAGACCGTTTCGCGGAGAGATGAAAATCGTTTTGGCTGAAAAGCGGCGGGAGATGCGATGACGTTGTGCGTATTGAGCGTAGCCTACCCGTTCGCTCCCGTCAGCCGCGATTCGGCGGGCGGCGCCGAACAATCGCTCAGCCTGATTGACGAATCGCTGGCGCGCGCGGGCCATCGGTCGCTGGTCGTCGCCTGCGACGGTTCGCAGGCCGCCGGAGAGCTGATTCCCATTCCGCGAACGCGCGGCGTAATTGACGACGCCGAACGGATGCGCGCTTATCAGCATCATCGCGCGGCGATCCGGCGAACGCTCGAACAAAATCCGGTTGACCTGATTCATCTGCACGGCCTCGATTTTCACGAATACCTGCCGCCTTTTTCTGATGATGATGGCGACGATGGCTGTGTCCCGGCGCTTGTGACTTTGCATCTTCCTCCAGCTTGGTATCCGCCTGAGATTTTTCGATCGAGGCGTCCGCGAACGCTGCTGCATTGTGTTTCCGAAACGCAGCGCCGATTTTGCCCGCCTGCGGTTACGCCGCTGCCCGTAATTCCAAACGGCGTCCCGGTTGACCGTTTCAATCTCAGGATCAGCAAACGCAATTTCGTTTTTTCGCTCGGCAGGATTTGCCCGGAGAAAGGATTTCATCTGGCGCTCGACGCCGCCTTGCTTGCGCGAACGCCGATGTTGCTCGCTGGAGAAGTTTTCCGCTATCCGGCTCACGAAGATTATTTCCATCAGGAGATCGCGCCGCGCCTCGGTGGCCGGCGCAGATTTATAGGCCCCGTCGGGTTCGAGCGCAAACGCAGGTTGATGGCGGCGGCGCGATGCCTGCTTGCGCCGAGTCTGGCGCAGGAGACGAGTTCGCTGGTGGCGATGGAATCGCTCGCTTCGGGCACACCCGTCATCGCTTTTCCATCGGGAGCGCTGGCGGAAATTATCGAGGACGGAGTGACGGGATTTCTGGTGAATGATGAACGCGAGATGGCCGAAGCGATCCGCGCGGCCGGCTCACTCGATCCGAACGTCTGCCGCGAAACGGCGCGGTCGCGGTTCTCCGCCGCGCGGATGATCGAGCGTTACTTCGATCTTTATAAGCGATTGATCGCGGGAGACGCGTCCGGCATTGGTTGTTTGTCGTTCGCCATTTGTTATTTGTCATTTGTGTTATTGCGCCGGGCGCTGCTCGACTAACGCCTCGGCTCTCGGCCAACTCAGCGCTGGCACGTTAATTGTCAGTCAGGCTATTGAAGGGTTCATTGTGTGATGAATTCGATTGCAGACGGAAAGTTAAAAGACGCAATAGCTATTTTCGAGGAGATTTATGAAAAGCCCGGGTTTCGATCCTGATACGAATGGCCACCCACCGCAAATGGCTGAAGTCGAAATACACACTCCGCAAGGCGTGGTCAAAGGCATGTTGCACAAAGCTGAAGGCGCGCGCGGCGCGATGGTCATGGTCGGAGACCTTGAGGGCGGGATCGAAGGGCCTTCGGGCATTTATGAACCGCTGGCCGCCCGGCTGCAAAAAGCCGGGATTACAGCGCTACGTCTGGATTACCGGTTAGCGGGCGATTTGCTGGAATGTATTTACGACTCGCTGGCCGGCATTGAAGCTCTGCGCCAGCAGGGCGTGGAGCGCGTGGCGCTGCTCGGTTGGTCATTCGGCGGCGCGGTGGCCATCACCGCCGGGGTGGCCAGTGAATTCGTCGTCGGCGTGGCGACAGTCGCTTGCCAGACTTTCGGGGCCGAGGTCGTAGCGGATTTGGCCCCGAAGAGCCTGCTGCTGATGCATGGCACGGACGACCAGACGACGCCGGATCATAACTCGCGCGAACTGTACGCCCGCGCCCGCGAGCCGAAAGAACTGGCGCTGTATCCCGGAGACGATCACAATTTGACGTGGCGCGCTGACGAGGCGCTCGACAAACTTTACGCGTGGAGCAAAAAACTATTGCTCGTCTCCGCCAGCGCCAGCGGTCGTTAGCGATCACGAACGGGTGATGAATGCGAAAGCTTCCTGGGAGCGCATCGCTTCCATCGCGCAGGGTTGGTGGGGCAGGCTCGGAACCTGCGCCACCAACCCAGGGGAGGAGAAATGGAAAAACAAAAGAACGACAATTCAGGTTTGCTGGAAATTCGGGCGAGGATCGCTGTCGGCGCCGCTGTTCTCGATGGCGATCTGATGATTCCGAGCGGGGCCAGCGGGATTGTGCTGTTCGCGCACGGCAGCGGGAGCAGCCGTCATAGCCCGCGCAATCAGGGAGTGGCGCGCGTCATCCGTGAAGCCGGCATCGGAACGCTGCTGTTCGATCTGCTCACGCGCGAAGAAGAGTCGGTGGATGTTTTCACGCGCCATCTGCGTTTCGACATCGGGTTGTTGTCCCAAAGGCTGTTTGAAGCGACGCGGTGGGCTTTCGAGCAGGAAGAGACGCGTGGGTTGCGCGTCGGCTATTTCGGATCGAGCACTGGCGCCGCCGCCGCTTTGATGGCCGCCGCCAGATTGGGCGAAAAGATCGGCGCGGTCGTTTCGCGCGGCGGACGGCCCGATCTGGCGGACACCGCGCTGCCGCTGGTCAAATCGCCGACGCTGTTGATTGTCGGCGGACGCGACGAAGTGGTGATCGAATTGAATCAGGATGCTTACGCGCAACTGCGCTGTGAAAAAGCAATGATGATAATTCCGGGCGCGACGCATCTGTTTGAAGAGCCGGGCGCGCTCGACCAGGTCGCGAATCTTGCGTCCGCCTGGTTCGCAGAGCATTTGCAATCGCAGACGCCGCGCGCCCAGACAGCGGGCGGGCGGAGATGAGCCGAGTGCGGTATCGAACAGACACTTGAAAACCTGCCCGATACCATCTCGCTCCTGATTCCTTTTCGCCCTGAGGTAGTTTCGGATGGCGATAAACACGGGAAAATACCGGCGGCGCTTGTTGGATGAACGCGACAGGATCAAACAGGACATCCTGGGCAGAACCGAATTGCCGCCGTCTTTCAATGATGATGGCGCGCTCGATTCGGCTGACAGTTCAGTGCGGGAACATTCGATGGATCTGGAAGGAAGCCTGATGAACATGAAGAGCGGCCGGCTGGAACAGATCAACGCCGCCTTGCAGCGGATCGAGCGCGGCGATTACGGAATCTGCGTCAAGTGCAAAAAAGAGATTGATCCGAAGCGGCTCGACGCTGAACCGACCGCCATGACCTGCATGGATTGCCTTCCAGCGAAAGAGCAGAGCTTCAGCGCTCCGACGATGTAGCTCCTCAGAAAATCGGTGTGGCAATTTGCCAAATTTCCACACCAGGTCTTTTCATCATTTCAGGGCCTCACATAGCGACATAGAGGCTCATACGGAAAACCATGCCACATAACCTTTTCAACTCATCGCAAACTTTTCAAACCGGAGATGGCCGCGCGGCGCGCTTTTATTCTCTGCCGCAACTTGAGAAAGAAGGACTCGGTTCGATCTCGACATTGCCTGTGAGCCTGCGCATCGTGCTCGAATCGGTTCTCCGCAATTGCGACGGCAAACGCATCACCGAAGACGACGTGCGCGCGCTGGCCGGCTGGCGTCCCGGCGCCGAGCGCGAACGCGAAACGCCATTCGTCGTCGCGCGCATCCTGCTTCAGGATTTCACTGGCGTGCCGCTGCTGGCTGATCTGGCTGCGATGCGTTCGGCGGCGGCCAGGCTGGGCCGGAATCCGAAAATCGTCGAACCGTCGGCGCCGGTTGATCTGGTGATTGATCATTCGGTTCAGGTTGACTATTGGAGCGGCCCCGAAGCGTTGCGTTTGAACATGGAGATGGAGTTCAAACGCAACCGCGAGCGCTACCAGTTTTTGAAATGGGGACGGCAGGCGTTCAACGGCTTCGGCGTCACGCCGCCCGGCATCGGCATCTGCCATCAGGTCAATCTGGAATATCTGTCGAAAGGCGTTCACGAACGCGACGGGGTTTTTTATCCCGATTCGCTGGTCGGAACCGATTCGCATACGACGATGGTCAACGGTCTCGGCGTCGTCGGCTGGGGTGTGGGCGGTATCGAAGCCGAAGCCGGAATGCTCGGACAGCCGGTCTATTTTCTAACGCCGGATGTTGTCGGCGTCTGCCTGAGCGGCGCGCTCGGCGAAGGCGTCACCGCGACAGACCTCGTGCTGCGCATCACGCAGTTGCTGCGCAAGGCGCACGTCGTCGGCAAATTCGTCGAGTTTCACGGCGAAGGCGCGGCGACGCTTTCAGTGCCCGACCGCGCGACCATCGGCAACATGTCGCCCGAATACGGCGCGACGATGGGCTATTTTCCGGTGGACGAAGAATCGCTCAGGTATTACGAGATGACGGGGCGCCCGCGCCAGCAGGTCGAAACGATCCGGCGATATTTTGAAGCGCAACAGATGTTCGGCATCCCGCGCCGGGGCGAATGCCGCTACAGCGAGCTTATTGAACTCGATCTGGCCGAAGTGAAGCCAAGTGTCGCGGGACCGCGCCGCCCGCAGGATCGCATTGAGCTGCCGGATTTGAAGAATAGTTTTCTTGAACTGCTGCGGAAGCCGGTGGGCGAGGGCGGTTACGGCAAATCGCCCGATGAGATCAATCGGCGTGTCAGCGTTGATTGCGGGATTGGATCGCCACGCCTGAAGGAACCGATTCGCGGCGGCGGCGAACAGGCGACGGAATCATCTCCTTCGATAACGCGCAAGGCCGACGCGAAGAGCACAAACGCGTGGACTGAAACAGAGATGATGAACAACCGTCCGACGCCCGATCCGGTCAGAAACATGCCGCGCAGAGAAGCTCCCGACGACCCGGCCAGCATCGGGCACGGCGATGTCGCCATCGCTGCGATCACTTCGTGCACAAACACATCGAATCCGAGCGTGATGCTCGCCGCCGGGTTGCTGGCGAAAAAAGCTGTGGAGCGGGGCCTGCGCGTTCCGCCCACTGTCAAACCGAGCCTCGCGCCCGGATCGCGCGTCGTCACCGAATATTACAAACAGACGGGATTGCAGCAGTACCTTGACGCGCTCGGTTTCAATCTTGTCGGCTACGGTTGCACCACCTGCATCGGCAATTCCGGGCCGCTCGATCCGAAGATCGAAGAGGCGATCACGGCAAACGATCTGATTGCGGCAAGCGTGTTGTCGGGCAATCGCAACTTCGAGGCGCGCATACATCAATCGCTCAAAGCCAATTTCCTGATGAGTCCTCCGTTGGTTGTCGCGTTCGCGCTGGCGGGCCGCGTCAACATTGATCTGACGCGGGAGCCGCTGGGCAAGGGGCGCAACGGCGAGGACGTTTATTTGCGCGATATCTGGCCGGCGGCGGAAGAAGTGCGCGAGGCGATGAGCGCGGCGCGCGATCCTGAAAATTACCGCAGGCTTTACGCCGGAGTCGCCGAAGAGAATCCGATGTGGAACGAAATCGTTTCGGCGACCGGCGACGTTTACGCCTGGGACGCCGATTCGACTTACATCCAGGAACCGCCATTCTTCGCCGATTTCGGTTTGCAACCAGCGCCTGTTGGCGATGTCAGAGGCGCGCGCGCGCTGGCGATCTTCGGCGGCAGCGTCACGACCGATCACATCAGCCCGGCTGGCGCGATCAAGCCATCGTCTCCGGCGGGGCAATACCTGCGCAGTCGCGGCGTCGAGCCTGAAGACTTCAACACCTACGGCGCGCGGCGCGGCAATCACGAAGTGATGATGCGCGGCACGTTCGCCAACGTGCGAATCAAAAACCGCATGGTTCATCCGGTCGAAGGCGGAATGACGATTCATTACCCCGCTGGCGAAATGATGGACATTTACGACGCGGCGATGCGCTACCGCGACGAGGGCGTACCGCTGGTGATCTTCGCCGGCGAGGAGTACGGCGCGGGCAGTTCGCGCGATTGGGCGGCGAAAGGAAGCCTGCTGCTCGGCGTCAGAGCCGTCATCGCCCAAAGCTTCGAGCGCATCCATCGCAGCAATCTGGTCGGGATGGGTGTGCTGCCGTGCGAGTTCGCGCAAGGAGTGAACGCGCAATCGCTCGGTCTGGACGGCTCGGAAACGCTCGACCTGATCGGCGTTAGCGCCGGAATCAAGCCGCGCGAAAAATTGAAGCTGATCATTCATCGCCTGTCGGGGCAGGCCGAAGAAGTTCCGGTGACGCTGCGGATTGATACGGCGATTGAAGTTGATTACTACCGGCACGGCGGGATTCTGCTTTACGTGCTCAGACAACTCGTGAGTCAAAACTCCGGCGCGGCGCAGCAGGTTTGAGCCGGCAACCGGCTGATTAAGAGTGACTTTCCGGGAACGCCAATTGCTCTGTTCGGGAGAAGTTTGACAGGTAGCGGGAGATTCAAACAAACAGACAGATAGACAGGACAAACTGATTAAACAGGGAGGAAAGGTCATGGTTTCTCATCAAACTTCATCTACAGGAACCGGCGCGAGCGGAACCAGGCAGCGTTACGAGGCTGCTGACAGAATCGAGCAGGCGGCGAGGAGAATTGACGAGCCGGTCAGGCGGAAGACCGGAATGAGTATTTTTCACGTGTTGACGCTGGCTTCCATCGGAGCTTCGATTTCTTTGTTCATCGCTGGCAGGAAGGATTTGGCGGTCTTCGTCGGGCTTTGGCCGCCGACCTTTCTGGCGCTGAGGGCCGCTTCTGAACATCATACGCATCACCACCACGATGGCGAATACACGAGCGGCTCATACAGGTAAGAAGAGAAAATGCGTGGGTAAAGAGCGGAGGCGAACCGGGTAATCTGCTGTGATCTTCGCTCAGTACGTTTCTTGCGCGCCTGCATACGGAATCGTACAGAAGGGTATGGACGCCGTACAGGCGCGCAGAAACGTTAAATCTGTTCCTGACACGATTTAACCTGATTACATTTCTTAGACACACCGAATATCAACCTGTTTCTTACGTCATCAATTCGGAGGCGCCGATGAATTCATTGGTCAGAAACCGCCTGCTGGCGGCGTTACCCGATCAGGAACTGGAAAAGATTTTTACCGGACTTGGATCAGTTCGCCTGCGTTCGGGCGAGATTCTTTATCATTCCGGTGAAGAGATTCGCCACGTCTATTTCCCCGAACAAGGGCTGATTTCCCTGGTCGCCATGATGATGGATGGCGCGACAGTGGAAACAGGCATCGTGGGCAAGGAAGGAATGATGGGAGTGCCGGTGTTTTTGGGGGCGGGCAGCGCGCCGTATCGCGCCATCGTTCAGGTCGAGGGGCACGCGTGGCGCATGAAGGCTGAAGCTTTCAAATACGAAGTGTTGCGCGGCGGCGCGTTTTACAAAAGCCTGCTGCTTTACACTCAGGCGCTGATGACCCAGATGTCGCAGATGGCCGCCTGCAATTGCCTGCACACGGTCGAAGAGCGATTGTGCTCGCTGCTGCTGATGGTTGATGACCGCATGGATTCGGGCGAATTCTTCCTGACGCACGAGATGATCGCCGAGATGTTGGGCGCGCGCCGCGCCGGAATCACGGTCGCCGCCGGAAAACTGCGCCAGGCTGGCGTGATCAGCTACATGCGCGGCCGTATTCACATCCGGGACAGGCGCAGTCTGGAGATGTGGGCCTGCGAATGTTACCGCACGATCAAAACCGAATTCGACAGGTTGTTCGCAGTTGAGCCGGAATCGGAATTATCCGGCGGGCCGAGGATTCCGGCTACCGTTCATTGGCCGGGTTCGGGAGCGCCAGCCGGGATAAACCAGGGACGCGAATCAATCAGGTTGACGTGATGAGCGTCGAATTCTTCGGCTGAGATCGGCAATGAAGGTTTGACCAGATTCAGTCTCTCCCAAAGCCAGTTCGGAAGCGTTCGGGCGCGGCCCGGACACAACCACACGAAGAGCGGCAGCAACCCGCCCAGCAGCGCCGCGTGATCGCCCAGCCGCTTCAGCAGACGATCCCAATCCATGGTTTCGCCTCTCCAATAAATCAGGTTGAGCAGGTCGGGCCAGTCGCAGCGGTCACGCTGCAACACATAAAGTTTAGTCCAGAGCAACTCTTCCGGCGGCAGAAGGCGCAACCGCTGGCCTTTGATTTCCACCTCAGGCCCGCGCGTCAACCAGACCTTGTCCACCTCAGCGACCTGATTGGCCATCGCCCAGATTACATCAACTATGACGCCATCGGCGTAGCCGCGATAAATCCACCTGGGATCGTAAGGCCGCTGCTCGTAATAGTCGCTCATTCCGGCCCGCGTCAGAATTCTTTTCATCGCTTCGCTGTCGGAATGCAGTATGTAGATGTCCAGGTCTTTGGTGTCGCGCCGCAGACCCGTGTAGGCGTTGATCGCAAAGCCGCCGCCAAGCGCGAACGGCAATCGCTGCTTGTGCGCTTCGTTGATGACCCGGCGGTAAAGCTCTCCCTGCCGATGAATGAATGGCGCAATGAGCGCCTCGTGGTCGAGTGGTGGTTGATATTTTTCCTGAACAGCTTTCGTCATTTCCGGCGGCTCCTTCTCCGATCTCGAATCGCATTCAATTCAGTTTACCGGTTAGCCACAGAGACCACAGAGGACACAGAGGCACAGAGCAGGTCAATTTGCCTCTGTGATCTCTGTGCGCTCT
>JAJVID010000065.1:0-57083 GCA_022072205.1 Acidobacteriota bacterium | reverse complement strand
CATTTCCGGCGGCTCCTTCTCCGATCTCGAATCGCATTCAATTCAGTTTACCGGTTAGCCACAGAGACCACAGAGGACACAGAGGCACAGAGCAGGTCAATTTGCCTCTGTGATCTCTGTGCGCTCTGTGGCTGATCTTACGCTCAATTGAAATCCGAACTAAATTTCCTCCGCGCCCAGGTTGTAAATGGTGTAAGCGCGTTTGAGCAGCGGCATCGCCACGTTCCTGACCGGAATGCCTTTGGCGGTGATGCCTTTCTCCGCGCCGTGATGCGAATGCCCGTGTATGACCAGATCGGCTCCGGCGCGATCCAGCGCTTCAGCCAGCAGGTAACTGCCCATGAATGGATAAATCTCAAGCCGCTCTCCGGCCAGCGTATCCTTGACCGGGGCGTAATGCAGCAGCGCGATCCGGTAATCCGTGCGGAGCGCCGCCAGATTCTCTTCGAGCCTCATCGCCATGCGTTCGGTCTCGCGCATGAATTCCTTCATCACCCATTCGCCGAACGCGTGGCCGCAGGCTCCGGCAAAACCGCCGCCGAAGCCTTTCGTGCCTGCGATGCCGAGCGTCTTGCTATTGATCCGCAGCGTTGTGGTCTCGCCTTCGAGCATGGTCACGCCGGCTCTTTCGAGTATGCCGCGCACTTTGTCATCTTCGTTGGAATGAAGATCGTGGTTGCCGAAAACCGCCACCATCGGAATTTGCACGGCCTCCAACTCGCGCGCCAGTATTTCAGCCTGGCGCGTATCGCCGAGGTTGGTCAGGTCGCCGCCGAGCAGCAGCGCATCGGCGCATTCGTGCAGCCGGCGCCAGTGCGGACTCAATTTACCGCTCGAATCCTCGGCTACGTGCATGTCGGCGATGGCCGCGATCCTAAGCATGAATGGCCTCCGCCGAAATCGCCGGATTAAGCTCGAACACAGTCAATTCATTGAGCACTTCTATGCCTGGCGCGAGTTCCGCAACCACCAGAGCGGCGGCCCACCGCCTCTCCTCGGTCGGAATCTCTCCGGTCAAATGAATCTTGTGACCGCAAATTCTGACTTTCACATCCAGCGCATTGACTCGCGGATCGGTCGCCAGCGCGTTTTCGAGTTTGCCGACCAGGTATTGATATTCGACATCCATTGTCTTTCCTCTCAGGATTCAGCCGGTGATGAGAAATTCATTCCGCCGAATGCCGTCCGCATCAAAATCCAAACCCACGAATTCAGCCTCTAATCGTGGAGTATGGGTGATCGGGGAAGCAATTGCCATTCCAATGCTACTGCCTGAAAAGCGCGCTTTGCATAATCCATATTACAAACGAGTTCGGGCGATTGTGTTTTTGAGCGTACAGACCTTGCGCGAAGCTATTGCTATAAGCTTGCTCATCCCCCGGAAAGACTTGTGAGCAAAACCCGGGAGCGCAGGCGGCTCGCGCACTAAGTTTCGATGAGGAGACTTCCACGCGGAATCCGCGCGCGAGCCGCACGCGCTCCCGGGTTTTTCATTCGAGGTAGAGCGTGAAACTGGTTATCTTCGGGCTTTCAATCAGCTCATCGTGGGGCAACGGGCACGCAACGTTGTGGCGTGGGTTGTGCCGGGCGCTGGAACGGCGCGGACACAGGACGGTCTTCTTCGAGCGCGATACGCCCTATTACGCCGCCCATCGTGACCTGACGGAAATTCCCGGCGTGGAACTTCGGCTCTACCAGCGATGGGAGGAAATCTTGCCGGAAGCGCGCAAGCATCTGGCAGGGGCCGACGTGGCGATGGTGACTTCATATTGCCCGGATGGAGTCGCCGCTTCCGACCTCGCGCTTTCGTCTACCGCGCGGACGCGGGTCTATTACGATCTGGACACACCGGTCACGCTCGAACTACTGCGCAAGGGAAAACACGTCCCCTATCTGAACCCTGATGGGCTTGGAGACTTCGATCTGGTGTTGAGTTATACCGGCGGCGAAGCGTTGACCGAATTGAAGCAACGTCTGGGCGCTCGCCGCGTCGCGCCGCTTTACGGCAGCGTTGATCCGGCGGTTCATTGCCCGGCGCCCGCCGTCGAAAACTATCGGGCGGATTTATCTTACCTGGGCGCTTATGCCGAAAATCGTCAGGCGGCGCTCAACACTCTGCTGATCGAAACCGCGCGACGGTTGCCCGGACGGCGCTTCCTGATCGGCGGTTCGCTCTATCCCGAAACCTTCCCCTGGGCTGAGAACATTCATTTCGTAAGCCACGTCCCGCCCGCGAAGCACAACGCGTTTTATTGTTCGTCAACGCTGACGCTGAACGTGACGCGCGGCGCGATGGCCGCAATGGGCTGGTGTCCGTCGGGCCGCCTGTTCGAGGCCGCCGCCTGCGGCGCTCCGATCGTCAGCGACTGGTGGGAAGGGCTTGATCATTTCTTCGAGCCTGGCGATGAGATTCTTATCGCGCGTTCGACCTGCGACGTGATCGCGGCGATGGAAGCGACGCCGGAAGAATTGGCCCGGATGGCGCAGCGCGCGCACGCTCGCGCGCTTGAAGAGCATTCCGCCGAACGTCGCGCGGCTGAACTTGAGAGCATTCTCGAATCGGCTTACGGCGGCGTGCGGCAAGCGGCCAGTTCATCGCGGGCTTTGCCCTGATTGGTTGGGCGAGTCGGCGACCTACCCTGCCAATTTTTCCGAGAGGTTTGTCCGATGTGGGGAATCATTCCAGCCGCCGGAGCGGGCAGCCGTATTCAGCCGCTGGCTTTCTCGAAAGAGTTGCTGCCCATCGGCAGCCGGTTTGACAACGGGGCGGAACGGCTGCGCGCCGTCAGCGAATATCTGGTCGAACGCATGCTCAAAGCGGGAGCGACGAAACTCTGCTTCGTCATCTCGCCGGGCAAATCGGACATCCTTGAATATTTCGGGGGAGATTACAGCGGCGAATACGGCAAGGCCAGCATCTGTTACGCTGTGCAGCCGCGCCCAGCCGGATTGTGCGACGCCATTTTTCGCGCGCTGCCTTTGATCCATCCCGACGAATGTGTGTTGATCGGTCTGCCCGATACGATCTGGTTTCCCGAAGAGGCGTTCAACGCGCTCGGCGATGGCGATTTCTCGTTTCTGCTTTTTCCGGTCGAACGTCCGGAATTCTTCGACGCAGTGGTGACCGATCAGAACGGGCGAGTGCTGGAAATTCAGGTCAAACGGCAGGGCGCGAGTTCATCGTGGGTTTGGGGCGCGTTCAAGATGCCGGGGCGGACGCTCGACGCGTTGCACAGCCTCTGGCTCAAACGCGACCGCGCGGATGAATACGTCGGGACGCTGGTCAACGCTTATTTGGCCGAAGGCGGCAAAGCGGTGGGTGTGCGAGCCGGGCAAGCTTATGTTGATGTCGGCACGCTGCGCGGTTACCGCGATGCGATCGAGGTTTTGAACGGTCAGTGGCCGGCCGTGAATCAACAGTCCAGTGAAGCCTATGGAGATTGAAGAGCAGGAGAAGCAGAGATCGTGATCGAAGCAGTAATGTTCTGGAACGAACCGAACAACAAATCGCATTGGGATTTCGAGATTGATCCCGAATGGCGGCTTTACGGTGAAATGGTGAAGCTGGCGGCGGCCGCCGTAGCGGCTGAAAATCCGCGACTGTTGAAAGTCCTCGGCGGCATTTCGCCGATTGATCCGGACTTCATCCTGAACATGCGCGGGCAGGGCGTGCTTTCGTACGTTGACGTGGTGGCGGCGCACGGGTTCCCGCTTGACTGGAATCATTGGCAGATTCACGAATGGCCGGACAAGTTGCGCGAGATTCAATCGGTGACCAGTTTGCCGGTGTGGGTTTCCGAAGTCGGCGTCTCTACTTTCGGCGCTGAAGAGATTCAGGAGTTCGGCTTGCGACGCACGGCTGAATTGCTGGTCGGCGCCGTCGAGCGGATTCACTGGTACAGCCTTTACGATCTGCCGCGCGCGTGGCCCGCGACGACGCGGCACCGCGAGGCCGAAGGATCGGCTTACTATCGCCATTTTTACATGGGTTTGCTGCGCGAAGACGGCGCGCCGAAACGCGCGGCCAGACAATTCGCCGACTACGCGCCCGCGCTCGGCCTCTGTCAGTGGTTTCATTTTGAAGATCACCGCCTGGATGATGCCGTGAAATGGATGCGGCGGCTCGGCGTGAAGCGCCTGCGCACGGGGTTGAGCTGGGCCGACAGTCTGCGTCCGAACGCCGACGCGTGGTTCGACCGGCAGATGAAGGCGCTCGAAGAGTTCGACGTGACGCTCACGTTTTGCTTCACGCCCGAATCGCGCGGGCTGCGCCGGCACCACACCAGCCCGCCGAAACAGCTCGAAGAGTTCGCCGAATTCTGCGCGCGAATGACGCGGCGGTATGCGGCTTAGAGGGATTTTCAGATGCGAGAAGAGTTTCAGCCGCAGAGAACACAGAGAGCACAGAGGACTTTGACGATTTCTCCGTGATCTCTGTGAACTCTGTGAACTCTGTGGCTATTCATTCGGATGAGTAGCGCCGATGATTGTTTACCGCTCGACAAAGCAGACCTTCGAGGTTTCGCGACTGCTCGCGCGCTTCCGCGGCGATCTGGCGCGATATGAGCGCGGCGGTTTAGCGAATCAGGATCAAGCCGTCGCGCTGCTGATTGATTTCGGGGAGATTGAAGCGGGCGTGGCCGACGCGCTGTCGCCCGAAGCGGATTCCGATTGCCCGACCTTGCGCGCCTTCAGGCGAATGAGTTTGCTGATCGGCCGCGTGTTTTGTTTGTCGTGGAGAAAAGAGCGCGGAAGGATCGGGCCGCTGATTGCCGAGTTGAACGGACGCTTGAATGATCCGAGCCTGCGCGGACTTCCGCATTCGATTCAAATAGGCGCGCCTGAAGGTTACGTCTATTACGGCCTTTATCCCGAAACTTATCTTGAAGCGGCGGCTGGCTTCTTTCATGAACGACGCCCGCGCAGCGCTGTGGTCATCGGCCTGCGAGGCATCGGCGCGAGCCTTTCATCAGTTGTTGGCGCGGCTCTGGCTGAATGCGGAGTCGAGATCGAATCATTCACCGTGCGCCCTCGCGGGCATCCGTTCGACCGCAGGCTGGAGCTTGCGCAGGCGGTTGAAGACCGTTGGCGCTCGTTCGACGGCGCACACTTTCTGATTGTTGATGAAGGGCCGGGGTTGAGCGGCTCCTCGCTCGCGTGCGTCGCGCGCAGGCTTTCGGAACTCGGCGCCGGCGATGAGCGGATAGTTTTCTTTCCAGGCTGGGTTCCCGACGGTTCGCAGTTTGTCTCGGAATCGGCGCGCGAGCGCTGGCGCAGGCATCGAAAATACGCGGCGAGTTTTGAGCAGGTCTGGATCGAGAGCGGCAGGCTTGCGCAATCGCTTGCGCGCAGTGAAATGACTGATCTGTCGGCGGGCGCGTGGCGGAAGCTTTTCTACAATGACGAAAACGATTATCCGCCATCGCAGCCTCAGCACGAGCGGCGCAAATATCTTTGCCGGACGCAGGGAAGGGAAAGGCTCTGGCTGAAGTTCGCCGGGCTGGGGCGATACGGCGAGCAGAAACTCGAACGCGCCCGTGCGCTGGCTGAAGCGGGATTTGCCCCGCGAGTGTTCGGATTGAGCGACGGTTTTCTGATCACTGAATTTGTTCAAGGGCGGCCACTGCGGAGCGGAGAAGTTGATCGGCGGTTGCTCGACACAATCGCTCGCTACCTGGCTCATCTGCGAAAGCATTTTCCGTCAAGCGCCGGCGCCACGCGAGAAGAGTTGGCGGAGATGATCCGAATCAACGTCGCCGAAGGTTTGGGCGAAGAATGGGCTGAAAAGCTGGAATGGTTGAGAGGCTCTGATGAAAGCGATTCGATCACGGCGATTGACGGGCGAATGACGCCGCACGAATGGCTGCGCGCCGGAGACCGCTTCATCAAGACCGACGGCGTTGATCATCACGACGACCATTTTTTTCCGGGGCCGCAGGACATCGCCTGGGACATCGCCGGAACCAGTGTTGAATTTTCGTTGAGCGCGGAGCAGCAGGATTATCTGATCAATCAATACCGCGCGCTGAGCGGTGATCGCAATGTCGCTGAGCGGTTGCCGTTTTTTCTGATTGCTTATCCGGCTTACCGGCTCGGTTACGCGACGCTGGCTGCGACGGTGTTGAACGGCTCCGCCGATGCGGTGAGGTTCAAGATGCAGGTTGATCGTTATGCGTCTCTGCTGCGATTGGAGATTCGATGATGGACATTCCCGAACAAATCAAGCTGATCATCTTCGACGCCGACGGCACGCTGCGCCGAACGACCGTCGCCGGGAAACCGTGCCCGCATGCTCCCGGCGAGTGGGAGTTGATGCCGAAGGTCAAAGAGGCGCTGTCGGGCGTCAACTGGCGCGAGCGCAAGCTGGCGCTGGGTGTGGCGTCGAATCAGGATCAGGTCGCTTATGGCCATCTCAGCCGTCGGATGGCGTATCAACTGCTCGAAGATATGATCGTCGCGGCCACTGGTTGCGATCCGGCGAGCGTTACGATTCGCTTCTGTCCGCACGCGCTGGAGGATGATTGCGGCTGCCACAAACCCCGGCCCGGAATGTTGATTGAAATCATGCATTCGCGCGACGTCGCGCCCGCTGAAACTATGTTCGTCGGAGATTCTGAGAGCGATTGCGAGGCTGCGCGACGCGCCAGCGTATCGTTCGCCTGGGCGAAGAATTTTTTCGGATGGGAGTGAACAACCATGACTCGATTTCTGCTGATTCGACACGGAATGACAGACCTTGTGGACAAGGCCGTCTCCGGTTGGACGCCGGGCGTTCATCTGAACGACGAAGGGCGCGCGCAAGCCGCGAAACTGGCTGAACGGCTGGCGGGCGCTGAGGTCAAGGCGATTTACAGCAGTCCGCTCGAACGCGCGCGCGAAACCGCTGAGCCGATCAGCCGGAGATTCGGCCTTGAGGTTCAGATCGTTGAAGAAGTGGGCGAGATCGTTTTGGGAGAGTGGACTGGGCGTGAGTTGTCCGATCTGAACAACGAACCGCTCTGGCGGCGGTTCAATTCGCTGCGCAGCCTGACGCGCGCGCCGGGCGGAGAGACGCAATTAGAGACGCAGGCGCGAATGATCGCCGCGCTGGAACGATTGCGCGAGCGGCATCCCAGCCAGACGGTCGCCGTCGTGAGTCACGGCGACCCGATCAAATCGGCGATAGCTTATTACGCCGGGATCGCGCTCGACCTCTTTCACCGCATCGAAATCAGCGTGGCCTCGGTGAGCGTCGTCACGGTCGGCGACTACGGCCCGCGCATCGTTTGCGTCAACAACACAGGCTTCATTTGCCGTTGAGCAGGTTGTCAACCTCACCCTTGATCACGCGATAACATTCGCAGGAGGCGTCTTCCAATCCCTGGCGGTCAACGATACTGATGAACCCGCGATTGGATTGAATCAGACCGGCGCTTTGCAGGTAACCGATCTCGATGCTGACCCTGGGGCGGCGCGAACCGATCATTCCCGCGATAATCTCTTTGGTCAGCGGGATTCGGTCGGACTGGATGCGGTCTTGCGCCGTCAGCAGCCAGCGGCTCAGACGCTGTCTGACAGTGTGGAAGCTGCAGCAAACGGTCATTTGCGCCATCTGAACCATCAATGTGTGCGCGTAACGCAGCAAATGATGCAGCAGACCGCAAGACGCTTTGCCGCACAAATCCCTCAAAATCTCCGCTTTTATTCTGAGCGCCGTTCCTCCGATCTGCACCTCTATCTGGAAAGGCGAAAAGTCAGCGCCCAGCAGCAGGGAAACTCCGACCAGCGCTTCGCTGCCATATATCCCGGCTTCGACCAGATCGCCGTTCCGCGACAAAACTACCAGCGAAAGCAACGCCGTTGTGGGGAAGTAGGCGTAGTCAATCTTCTGTCGCGCGGAATAGATACGTTCGCCTTGTTTGAGTTCAACAAGTTCAAGGTAGGGGAGAATTCGTCGGTATTCATTCGCCGGCAGCGCGGCTAACAGCCTGCTGCCAGCGGCATTTATTTTGTCTTCAGGCACCAAGTCTCTCCTTCGGGTTCTTCCCGAAACTGATAATTAGAAAGCCAATCTAAATCTTTGCCGCTAAGCCGTCTGTTTCTTAGAGAACAGACAGATTAGCTTCAATAGTTTAAGCTAGTTCTCAACATTCCTCCCACAGGCGCCATTGGTTAATTGTATTTTCAGACAAGCCAGTTTGAGAGCGTCCAACCGATCCCCTGCTAGCTCTAAAGATGACGAAGGTTCACGTAAGCCGAGACCCAGGGCAATAACGTTACCTTTGGATCGAGGAAATCCGAAGACAAAGGAGGCGACAGCGTAATTTATGACTACTCCCTGCAAACGCATTCTCTACGTTGACGACGATCCTGATGGCCATGAACTGTTGAGTTACCACCTGGACGAATGCGAATTGGTTGCGGCAGAGACGATGACGGACGGGCTGCGGTTAATCGAGAACGAGAAGTTCGATCTGTACGTCTTTGATCTGCTTTTGCCGGACGGCAACGCGCTGGAATTATGCCGTCGAATCCGCGAATCTGACCAGCGCACCCCGATCATCATTTTATCGGGGGATGTGAGAGAGTTTGTCAAAACGGAAGTCGAAGAAGTCGGGGCGCAGAGGTTCATTACCAAGCCTGTGGATCACGAGGACCTCGCCGGGATCATATTGACGCTCATCGAAGGTCGAGCGCCGTGACGGATTCCCTTTATGCCGCCATTTCGGCGGCTTCCGTCGCCGCGTGTTCGCGCCGCGCAATCTCCATCTGCTGCCGGTAGAGTTTTGCGTAAAGGCCGTTGCGCGCCATCAGCTCCGGATGCCTTCCCCGTTCGGCCACTTCGCCGCGATTCATCACGACGATGAGGCTGGCGTTGCGGATGGTCGAAAGCCGGTGAGCGATGATGAACGTCGTGCGGTCTTTCATCAACCGGTCCAGAGCGCCGAGCAGCAGATGTTCGGCGCCGGCGTCGAGCGCCGAAGTCGGTTCGTCGAGAATCAATATCGGCGCGTCTTTCAAAAACGCCCGGGCGATTGAGAGTCGTTGTTTTTCTCCGCCCGAAAGCGTCGCGCCGCGTTCGCCGATCACCGCGTCGTAACCGCCGGGCAGCCGCGCGATGAAATCATGCGCGTTGGCGGCTTTGGCGGCCTTGATGATTTCTTCGCGCGAGGCGTCGGGTTTGCCGAACGCGATGTTCTCGGCGATTGTCACGGGAAAGAGAAACGGCTCCTGCAAGACCATCGCAATCTGTTCGCGCAGCGAGCGCAAGCGAATATCGCGGATGTCAACGCCGTCAATCGTCACGCGTCCGGAACTCGGATCGTGGAATCGCGCCAGCAGATTGGCCATCGTGGTTTTGCCCGCGCCGCTAGGCCCGACGAAGGCCACCACCTCTCCGGCCTTCGCTTCAAACGAAACGTTCCTGAGCGTGGGCGCCGCCGCCTCGTAGCTGAACGAGACGTTCTCGTATCGCACGTCGCCGCGCAAGCCGATGTCGCGGGCGTCCGGCGCGTCTTTCACCAGAACTTCGGTGTCCAGAACTTCGGTCACGCGGTTGGCGTTGGCGGCGGCGTTTTGCACGGTCGAAGCCGTCGTGGTGATCGAATTCAGCGGTTGATAGAGCGAATGCAGATACGAAATGAAAACCAGGATGTCGCCCGCCGAGACGCGGCCCGCAAGCGCGTACTTCGCGCCGAGCCACATGATCACCGCCGCGCCGACGGCGGTCGTCAATCCGACGAATAGGCGGAACCACAAATCGGCGCGAACGAGCCGCTGCACTGTGGCTACAGATTCGTCGGCGTAGCTGCGGAACCGCGCGTGCTCGGTCTCTTCGCGCGTGAAGGCCTGGATGACGGGAATCGCGCTCAGAGTCTGCTCGACCAGCGTGGCCACGCGGATTTCTTTGTCGCGTCGTTCCAGCCAGCCGTTCCTGAGCCTTTCGCCGAAGATGCGGATCAGGATCATCATCATCGGCGCGACGCCCAGCGCCAGCGCGGTCAGCGTCGGTTCGATGCGCCACATAATGAAAAACATCGTGACCAGCGAAATGATCGCCTGCAGGAGCGGCAGCATCGCGCCCGTCACCAGCGTCTGCACGCAGTAAGCGTCTTCGTTGATCCGCATGATCGTGTCGCCGACAGGCTGGCGGCTGTGAAACTTCAGCGAGAGCCGCTGCAAATGCAGAAACAGATCGGCGCCGAGGTTGTAAGTCATGCGGCGGCCCAATCCGACAGTGGCGTAAGTGTTGGCCATCGAAACCACCGTGTGCAGGACGTAGATCAGCACTGTGCCGATGCACACCCACAACAACAAACCGCCATCGCCCGCAGGCCCGGGCAGCGCGACGATCATCCGGTTGAGCCATTCGGGAGCGCGCTGCTTGCCCAGAATGTCGTCCACCAGAATCTTCATCGGCCAGGGTTGCAACACGTCAACGCCGATGGCCAGCGCCATCGTGATCAGAATCATTTTCAGTTCGCGCCAGTGCGGCAGGACGTAGCGCAACAGCCGTAGCTGAGTTTTCAGCGGCGATTTGTCCGCACGCGCAATCTTATTGCGCCTGGGGAGCGGTTTTCTCATAGCCTCTCTTCGTGGTGGAGTTTTGCTTGCTCAGCGCGGCGGATTATACAGACTGAACAACTTAGCTTGGGCGGCTTGTGAGAGGTTTAATGTTAATTCGCGCGCATCGAGTCGAGGCGGACCCGACTCATCGTTGATTGTGGCCATCAGTGATGTGATCAAAGCGGGTGGGCGGTGTCTGATTGTTCGCCACGTCGTCGAGGAAATGCAGGAAGCTTTGAAAGATGGCTTCGTTGACCGCCTCGCTTTCCTTGAGGCTGGAAAGGTCGCGCACGAAACCTTCGCTGGTCAATTGCAACCCGCCGTCCTTGACGATCATTTGGATGAACATATTCGACACGCTGAACGGCTCCGAAGACGCGGGCAGACCGAGCGCTTGTCTGACCGAGGCCGGAAGCTCGTCATACTTCCCCTCGCTGGTCTGTTCGATACGGCTGTCCGCCCGGCGAACAAGTACGACGGAACTGCTGGAAGGATCGAAATCTTCGGAGGCGTTAATTACGCCGAGCGTGGCCGGCAGCACAGTCGGATCCTTCACTTTCATATTCAGCTTTTTATAAATCTCCGGCCTGTACAACCGCCCCGTGTTGCAGGCGGTCAGGATCGCCTTTTTGACTCCGGCCTCTCCCAGATGCTCCTGCAACGCGCCCAGCGAAATGTAGGAACGCGGCGCCGTCCGGCGCTTCGACCGCTGAAGCTTCAGCCCGTTACCGTTGCTGCCATGAGTTTCGAAGAATACCTGTTGAATCGAATCTTCTGGGTGCGCGAGGTTGAACCGCTTGATCTCCCGCAACACGAAATGCCAGTCGGCGCTCTCCAGATACATAAACCCAAGCGCTTCGTAAAAACGCCTGTTGCCCGACGCGGCGAAATCCGGGCTGAAGACGATGGCCTGGCGTTCGCCGATTTTGTTAATTCCCGTGGAAAGAGCCGGATGATCTTCCTGCGCGCTGGCAAACGGAACCGCGTTTAGGAACAGAGACAGCGCCAGCAAAAACAAAAGACTGATGATTCGACGCGGCGTTTTCTCTCCATCTTTGCTCGTCATGTGTTTTTTCTCCTTTTACTGCTCCGCATACGCGGCGGTCGTAAAAGCTGATGCGGTTCGGAAAGGAGCAAGCTATATGCCCTGAGGCGCCGGCGATTAAATCGCTTGCAGAATGGGCCGCATCCCGTGTTTATGCTGCGCAATGGCCTCAGCCTTGCATCTTGAATTAGCGACTTGGCGAGATCGCCAGGCGGTCGCCCGTTGAACAGAGCTAATTGAAGAGGGATTTATCGTGAGCCTAATGTGAGTTTTCCGGCGGTAGCCGTGGCGCTGACCGAGACTGCGTAAAATCAAACGCAGCCTGATCAGCGGCAATCGCCACCGTCAACCTCACAGCCTCAGACCGGCGCCGAGACTGACAGGAATCGTGATGGAACAGGTGATCGGCGCCAAATATAAACAACCAGCCATAGTCGCCGATGCAGGAGCGGTTGGAACGGCGACAGAGCGTGGTGGAATAACGAGATGAGGACCACTGGATCAGGTGATCACGGCGTAGGGCGAAGGCATAGATGAAATCCTGGTGATTCGTCACTCTCAGAAAACTGGAAGGCGGACTGAACGCATTGACGTCAGCCCGCCTTATTTTTTTGAGCGCGGTTCTTCACGTAAAAATGTAGTAACTGCTTAGCCTTTCTTCGTCCCAGCGGGACGGTTTGATTTTAGGCAGGTCGTTCACGGCCTGCAGGCAAAGGCAAACGATTTCACGTCGCGTAGCGACGGTTGAAACCGGCGTCGCAATTGGTTCAATCGTCGCTACGCGACGAAATATATTCCCTGGCGTCTCATGCAGGCCGTAAACGACCTGCCTAAAATCAAACCGTCGCTACGCGACGAAGAGGGCTGAGCAGTTACAAAATGTATAGCTGCTCAGGGAGGGGGCAAAGAGGATTACGGAACATACGGAAAAACTGGATAAACGGAAACAGGCCAGAGAATCTTCAGTCTCTTCCGTTTTTTTCATATGCTCCATAATCCTCTTGCCTCCCGCGGAGCAGTTATTTTCAAACTTGCTTCACGCCGCTTTGGGCAGCGCCAGCCGCGCGGCCAGATCAGGTATCGCCGCAGTCAGCACTTCTTCGACCCGTTCGGCGAAGACGAATTCCATTTCGGCGCGGACGTTGTCGGGCAGTTCGCGCAGGTCTTTCTGATTTTCTTTGGGCAGGATGGCGCGGCGGATGCCGGCGCGGCGCGCGGCCAGCACTTTCTCTTTCACTCCGCCGATGGGCAGCACCAGGCCGGTCAGCGTGATTTCGCCGGTCATCGCGGTGTCGCTGCGCGCGGGCGAATTGGTGTAGACCGAAGCGAGCGCCGTCGCCATCGTGATTCCGGCTGATGGGCCGTCTTTCGGGATGGCGCCCGCCGGGACGTGAATGTGAACGCCCGAACGCCGCACGACGTTCGGGTCAATGCCCAACTGGTCGGCGTGCGCCCAGATGAAACTCTGCGCCGCTTTGGCCGATTCCTGCATGACTTCGCCCAGATGTCCGGTCAGCGTCAGGCCGCGTCCGGCGGGCAACAGCGTCGCTTCGATGTAAAGCACGTCGCCGCCGGTTTCAGTCCACGCCAGCCCGGTCGCGACGCCCGGCGGCAGTTGTTTGCGCGCAAGCTCGAACGAGAAGCGTTCGGGGCCGAGCATCTCCGCCACGTCTTCGACCTTGACGGTCACCGGCGTTGTGTCGCCTTCAGCGAAACGCAGCGCGACGCGGCGCGTCAACCTGCCGATGGCGCGTTCGAGCTGGCGCACGCCCGCTTCGCGCGTGTACCGCCCGATCACGTGGCGCAGCGCTTCGTCGGTCAGAATGAATTGCTGATCGGTCAATCCGCTCTCTTTCAACTGTCGCGGGATCAGATAGCGATGCGCGATCTCCACTTTCTCTTCCGCGCTGTAACCGCTCAGCCGCAAGACTTCCATTCGGTCGAGCAGTGGCTGCGGAACAGTGTCGAGCGTGTTGGCGGTCGTGATGAAAAAGACCTTCGTCAGGTTGAACGGCAGGTCGAGGTAGTTGTCGCGGAAAGTGTGATTCTGCGCCGGGTCGAGAATTTCAAGCAGCGCCGCCGCCGGGTCGCCGCGAAAATCGCGCCCCAGTTTGTCCACTTCGTCGAGCATCAATACCGGGTTGTTCGATTCGGCGCGGCGCATGGCTTGAATAATTCTGCCGGGCATTGCGCCGATGTAAGTGCGGCGATGGCCGCGCAGTTCGGCTTCGTCGTGCATTCCTCCCAGCGATAGACGCTCGAACTTGCGACCGAGCGCGCGCGCGATTGATTGACCGAGCGAAGTCTTGCCAACACCCGGAGGCCCGACGAAGCAGAGGATCGGCGCGTTGGCCGTCGGGTTGAGTTTGAGCACGCCCAGATGTTCGAGGATTCGCTCCTTCACATCCTTCAAATCGAAATGGTCTTCGTCGAGCACCTGCCGCGCGTTCGCCAGGTCGTGATTGTCTTCGGTGCTTTTGGCCCAGGGCAGTTCCAGGATTATTTCCAGATAAGTGCGGATGACGTGGTAATCGGGCGAAGCCTGCGGCAGCTTCTCCATCCGCGACAATTCGCGCTCGGCCTCCTTGCGCACGTCTTCCGGCAATTCGGCTTCATCCATCTGTTTGCGCAGCATATCGGCGTCGGCCTGTTCGGGATTGGTTTCGCCCAGTTCTTCCTGGATGGCGCGCAGTTGCTGGCGCAGCAGGTATTCGCGCTGCTGACGCTCCATTTCGTTCTGAGCCTGATTGTTGATCTGGTTGCGCAATTCCAGCACCTGCAGTTCGTGCAGCAAGTACGAATGCAGCAACCGCAGCGCGTCCAGTCGTCCGGGCGCTTCGAGCAGCGATTGCTCCTTCTCGACCGGCAAACCCAGCACCGAGCCGACCAGGTAAGTTAGTTGCAGCGGCTCCTCGTTGCCAGCCAGCATCTGCGTGATTTCGACCGGCGCGTTGGGCTGCGCGAGTTGGATCGCGCGCGCCGCAAGCTCCAGGATCGCGCGGCGCATGGCTTCGATCTCGGTGTTCGATTCCTCCGGGAGCGGGGCGAGTCTGGCGCGCGCGCTCATGTGCGGTTCGGTCTGTTCGATCTTGACCAGAACCATGCGCTCGACGCCCTGCACGATCAAATTTACCGCGCCGTCCTGGCGCCGCATCATCCGCTTGACGACGGCTTTGGTTCCGATGGTGTAGAGATCGTTCGCGCCGGGCGATTCGATTGTCGCATCGCGCTGCGTGATGACCAGCAGTTCCTTGTCTTCGCTGGCCAGCGCGGCGTCAATTGCGGCGATGGACGTCGGACGCCCCGCAGTCAGCGGCATCAACAGGCCCGGAAACAGCACGCTGTTTTTGATCGGCAATACAGGCAGGCTGACAATCTCTTCACTCATTTTCCCTCCTCCCGATTCGTCACATGCGCCAGCAGCAATCCGTCATGATATTCAATATGAATGCCGGCGTGTTCCAGATCGCACGGCAATTCAACTGTCCGCTCGAAGCGGCTGTACGTAATCTCCATCGAGTAATGACTCCATCCTTTTTCGATGCACTTGTCGCGGCGGACGCCGCTGACGAAGATTTGCGAGCCGCTCGCGGCGACATTGATGTCTTCCGGCCGCACGCCCGCCAACTCCATCTTGACGACCCAGCCATCCCGCGTGCGATAGATGTCCGTCGGAGGCCGCCACGCCATCGCGGTTCCAGGCTCGGCGGATGCGAAGAAAAACGACATGGGCTTCAGTTCTTCCAAGATTGATTCTCCCTCCGGGAGCGCGCGCATCCTTGCGTGCTTGCGTCCGGAAATGGCCTATCGCATCACAGCGGGCCATCTGCGGATGCAGGCACGCAAGGATGCGTTCGCTCCCGGATTCAATCGCCGCCCGTGGCGGCCCTCGTTTGCGGCCCTGCTTCACGAACGGCGAATTTCAATTCGCCGCTCGCCGGGTCTAAATCAACCATCACAGTCTGGCCGTCGCGCGCTTCGCCTTTCAGGATGCGGCGTCCGAGCGGCGTTTCGATCTCGCGCTGAATCGCGCGTTTCAGCGGGCGCGCGCCGTAGTTCGGATCGTAGCCAGCGCGAACCAGATGCGTGCGCGCCGCGTCGGTCAATTCCAAACCGATGTGACGCTCGGCCAGCCGTTGCCGCAATCTGTCGAGTTGTATCTCGACGATCTCCTTCAAATGCTCTTCCGACAACGCGTGGAAGACGATGATCTCGTCCACGCGGTTCAGGAATTCAGGCCGGAAGTGATGGCGCATCTCGTCCAGCACGGCTTCTTTCATCCGTTCGTATTCCGCGCCCGCGAACGCGCCGCGATATTCCAGAATGCGATGGCTGCCGATGTTCGAGGTCATGATCACGATCGTGTTTTTGAAATTCACGACGCGTCCCTGCCCATCGGTCAACCGCCCATCGTCCAGAATCTGCAACATCACGTTGAAGACATCGTGGTGAGCCTTCTCGATCTCGTCGAAGAGGATCACCGAATAAGGCCGGCGGCGCACGGCTTCGGTCAATTGCCCGCCCTCTTCGTAGCCGACGTATCCGGGAGGCGCGCCGATCAGCCGCGCTACGGTGTGCTTCTCCTGATACTCGGACATGTCAATGCGGATCATCGCGTGTTCGTCGTCGAACAGGAATTCGGCCAGCGCCCGCGCCAGCTCGGTTTTGCCGACGCCGGTCGGGCCTAGAAAAATGAACGAGCCGATGGGCCGGTTCGGGTCTTTCAATCCCGAACGCGCGCGGATGACGGCTTCGGCGACGGCTGTGACGGCTTCGTCCTGGCCGATCACGCGGCGATGCAATTCTTCTTCGAGCGTCAACAGCCGCTGCAATTCGCCTTCGAGCAGCTTCGTGACGGGCACGCCCGTCCACCGGCTGACGACTTCGGCGATGTCTTCTTCGCTGACCTCTTCTTTGATTAGCCGGAACTGGCTTTGTTTTTTCACCAGCAACTCTTCTTCCGATTGCAGCCGCCGTTCAAGCTCGGCCAGTTTGCCGTAACGCAACTCGGCGGCGCGATTGAGGTCGTACTGGCGCTCGGCCTGCTCGATCTCGATGCGGGTGTGTTCTATCTGTTCGCGCAAGCCTCGCAGCCGCTGCACAGCCTGTTTTTCAGATTGCCACTGCGCGCGCAAGGAGTCGGCTTGCGACTTCAATTCAGCAAGCTCTTTTTCGAGTTTCGTCAAACGTTCGCGCGAGGCGGGGTCAGTTTCCTTCTTCAACGCCTCGCGCTCGATTTCCAGTTGCATCACGCGGCGCGAAGTTTCATCGAGTTCCGTCGGCATCGAATCAATCTCGGTTCGCAATTTCGCGGCGGCTTCGTCAACCAGATCAATCGCCTTGTCGGGCAGGAAGCGGTCGGTGATGTAACGATTCGAGAGCACGGCGGCGGCTACCAGCGCGGAGTCTTTGATCCGCACGCCGTGATGAATCTCGTAACGCTCCTTCAATCCGCGCAGGATCGAGATCGTATCTTCGACCGAAGGCTGTTCGACCAGAACCGGCTGGAAGCGGCGTTCGAGCGCGGCGTCCTTCTCGATGTGTTTGCGGTATTCGTCGAGCGTCGTCGCGCCGATGCAATGCAATTCGCCTCGCGCGAGCATCGGCTTGAGCAAATTGCCCGCATCCATCGCGCCTTCGGCCCGGCCCGCGCCGACCACCGTGTGCAGTTCGTCAATGAACAGAATGATTGCGCCCGCGCTCTCCTGAACCTCTTTCAGCACGGCCTTCAAACGCTCTTCAAATTCTCCGCGATATTTCGCGCCCGCGATCAGCGCGCCCATGTCGAGCGCGATGATTTTTTTGTCTTTCAAACTTTCGGGCACGTCGCCGCGCACGATGCGCTGAGCCAGACCTTCGACAATCGCCGTTTTGCCGACGCCGGGTTCGCCGATCAGCACCGGATTGTTCTTGGTGCGGCGCGACAAGACCTGGATTGTCCGGCGGATTTCGTCGTCGCGCCCGATCACCGGATCGAGCTTGCCCTGTTCGGCCAGCCGCGTCAGATCGCGCCCGTAACGTTCCAGCGCCTCGTAAGTCGCCTCCGGGTTTTGCGAAGTGACGCGCTGGCTGCCGCGCACGCCCAGCAGCGCCTGCATCAGCCGTTCGCGCGTGACGCCGAATTCTTTCAGCGCGCGGCCCGTCACGCCCATGTCATCTGTCATCGCCAGCAGCAGGTGTTCGACCGAGATGTAATCATCCTTTAGTTTTTTGGCCTCGTCTTCGGCCTGCGCCAGCAGGCGGTTTAACCGGCCCGTGACGTAGATTTGATCGGGCGCGCCTGCCGGGCCTGAAACTTTCGGCAACCGCTGCAACTCTTCTTCGACGCGTTGTCTGAGGCCGTCCGTATTGATGTTCGCCTTGTTGAGCAGCGACGTGGCCAGCCCGCGCTCCTGTTCGAGCAGAGCGGCGAGCAGATGTTCGACGTCAACCTGCTGGTTGCCGTAGCGCGCGGCTTTCGATTGCGCTGCGCTCAATCCTTGTTGCGCGCTTTCTGTAAAACGATTGATGTCCATTTCAAAATCTGGTTCAAAGCCTTGCGATCAGACTTTCGTTCTCGCGTTGTAATGTGATCATCCGGTCGAGCAGATCGAGTATCACCGCCGCGCCTGTCGTGTTCACGCCCAGATCGCGGCGCAGCCGTTCGATCTTGCGCAGCCGCAGAACGCATTCAATATCGAAGAGCATCTGCGCGTCCGCCAGTTGCGCCGGCTCGATCAATCCGTATTCGACGAACCGTTCGATCAAATCCGGGTGGAGGCCCGTGCGCTCGGCCAGTCCGTCCAGCGTCAATTGCTCTCGTTCGATTCGCCCTGATTGCCCTGATTGATAAACCGCAATCTGGTAGCTGGTTCCATCCATCATCCGCCTCCATAATGAAATCGCGGGCCATCAAGTCGCGCGCAAGTCGCGAGGATTGAACTGCGATTCGGCGGCGAGCCGTTCAAACAGTTCTCTTTCTCTCTCAGTCGGGTTCGGCGGGTTGACGATCTTCAGCTTGACGTATTCATCGCCGCGCCCGCCGCCTCTGCGGTTGAGGCCCTGGCCGCGCAGCCGCAGCCGCTGTCCGCCCTGCGCGCCCGCCGGGACGGTCATTTCGACCGAACCGTCGAGCGTCGGCACGTTGACGCGCGCGCCGAGCGCCGCTTCCCACGACGCGACCGGCAGATCAATCTGAACGTCACCCTCTGTGGTGACGCTGAAGAGCGGATGCGGCTTCAATCGCAAACGCAGCAGCAGATCGCCCGGAGGCGCATTGCCCGTTCCCGGTTCGCCCTGGCCCGCAAGCCGGATCACCGATCCTTCGCGCACGCCCGCGGGGATGCTGACTTCAAGCGTTTTGGGTTGCGACACAACGCCTGCGCCGCGACAGGTAGGGCAGGGCCTGCCGTTGATTCCGCCCGATCCGTTACAGGCGGAGCAGGGAATTGTGGATTGAATCGTGATCGCTCGCGTCGCGCCCCGATGAGCGTCCTCCAGATTTATCTCCATCTCAGCTTCCAGATCCTGACCTCGCATTGCGAAGCCCGCGCCGCGCGTCGGGCCTCGCCTCGCTCCTCTTGCTTTCCCTCTTGCTCCGAAGAGAGTTTCAAAGAAATCGCTGAAGCCTCCTGCGCCTCCAACTCCGCCTCCGAAAATGTCGCCGAGGTCGCCGTAATCAACGCGAACGTTTTCCCAGGCGCCGGGTCTTCCTCCATAAGACGCCCACCCGGCCCAATCCGGTGGAGGAGTGAAATCGGCGCCGGCTTTCCAATTCGCGCCGAGCTGGTCGTAACGCCTGCGTTTGTCCGCGTCGGAGAGAACTTCGTAAGCCTCGCTGATTTCCTTGAACTTTTCTTCCGCCGATTTGTCTTCGGGATTCACGTCAGGATGATATTTGCGCGCAAGTTTGCGATACGCCTTCTTGATTTCGTCTTCGCTCGCGCCGCGCGCCACGCCCAGAGTCTGGTAATAATCGTGAAACTTTACTGCCATAGTTGGTGGTTGGTGGTTGGTGGCTGGTGATTGGTGGTTGGTGATTGGTGGTTGGTTAAGAAATCTGGTCCCTGCCAACCACCAGCCACCAGTCACCAGCCACCAACCACCAGCCACCATTATTTCGCCACTCGCACGCGCGCAGGCCGCAGCAATTCGCCGTTCCAGAGGTATCCGCGGCTCACTTCGTCGAGCACCACGCCCGGTTCGGCTTCGTCGGTTTCGACTGCGCTGACCGCTTCGTGCAGAGCGGGGTCGAACGACTGGCCTAAGGTCTCGATCGGCGTCACGCCCTGCGCTCCGATCACCTCCGCCAACCGGTTGTAAATGGCTTGGAGACCTGCGACGACCGTGTTGGGCGAATTGCCGGCGTGTTCGAGCGCGCGGTCGAAATCGTCCATTACTCCCAGAAGCGAAAGAACGATGGCTCGTTTGCCCGCCCGCGCCGCCGATTCGCGTTCGCGCTCGACGCGTTTGCGGTAATTGTCGAAATCAGCCAGCGCGCGCATCAGCAGCGCGCGTTCGCGATCCAGTTCTTCGCTCAGGTTTTTCACCTCAGCCGCCGTCGCGACGTTGTCTTCACTCTTGCTTTTGCTTTGTTCCGCCTGTGGCATTGGATCACCTTCAAGAAATTACCTTGCGCTTATGCGCCCCTTGCAAACACAGCAAAGCGCGATTCGGCTGCGCAGACCGCGCCTCTTGATCGAAGCCCAATCAAATTACGACCTGCCCTGATCCTCGCAATGCTTGTGCCGTAGCTCATCATTCGCGGTCAAAGCGCGCTTCGACTGATACGCCGCTGTTGTTTGCTTCAGTCCGTAAACGCGCGCGGACGACCGGAAATAATCAGACGCCGCAGGCATACCGATTGCGGCCCCTCTTCGACGGCGCACCCAAATCATTGTAAAGATATGAGCAACGCAGGCGTTTCGATCTACGGATGGTTGATGGACGTTCCGGTTGAAGACATGCGTGGTCTGTTTAGGACGAATTTTGGGAACGTGGTGTACGGTTTGCGCCTTGAAGCTGAGCATCTGCGACGCGCCAGTGGCGCAGGCGGAATGGAGGATTGCCCGAACACCCAGCGCATCGCGTGAGCGATGCGAAGATCACCGAACATCCGCCCTCGTCGGGCGGATGAAAGTTCAAAACACAACAACAAGAGGAGAAACACAATGGTCAATTCATCGGAAATTCGTGAACACATGAAAGTGGTCGGCTCGGACGGCCAGCACGTCGGCACAGTTGACAGAGTCGAAGGCGATCGCATCAAGTTGTCGAAAAGCGATCCGTCGGCGCAAGGCCAGCATCATTACATCCCGGTGAACAACGTCGCCTCGATTGGTCAGGGCGAAGTGCGGTTGCGCCAGTCCGCTCAGGAAGTAAAACAACAGTGGAAGGGCGGAGGCGCAACAGGCCGGACAGCCGGCGGTGGGGCGCGGTAAGCGCAATGCGGCGCGTTGGGAAGCGGATTCACAAATCCGCTTCCCGCCCGGCAAGCGAAACGCAACCGGCCCGCCGGTTCAGCCGCTTCGACCGACCGAGAGGCCATTCCCGGTAAACAATGGCTCGGTTCCCCCCGACCACCTTTGCACCGTAGTGGCGGCGTCAATCGTCGAAGCGGCCAACCCGCGAGCCGGCCGCGAATCGGAATGAGACACAGCCAAAGTGTCCCACCCGCTTGCCAAACTGTCCCATCCGCGTAATTGCAAACCGATCTAAGAGCGCGGTTTGAACTCCGCGTCAATCACGTCATCAGGCCCGCCTTGTCGCGATCCATCTGGTGTGGGAGTCGTTCCTTGCGCGCCCTGCGTGGTCTGCGAACCCTGCCCGCCGGCTCCGCCAGCCGCAGCGCGCGTATAAGCGGTCGAAGCCAGACCGGCGGCCAGTTGCTGCAAGTCGCTCGACAATTGGCGAAGCCGCGCGATGTCGGGCGACTGATTTTTGACCATCTCTCGAACCTCGCTGATCATCGCTTCGGCGCGCGCGCGTTCGTTCGCCGGAGCGCCCGCGCCCAACTCGCCGATCTGCCGCTCGACCTGATAGGCGATTGAATCGGCCTGATTGCGCGCGTCAACCTCTTCGCGGCGCCGGCGGTCTTCGTCGGCGTGGCTTTGCGCGTCGGTGACCATTCGCTCGACTTCGTCTTTTGAAAGCTGGGTCGAGCCGGTGATCGTGATGCGCTGTTCCTTGCCGGTGGCTTTGTCGCGCGCGGTCGCGGTCAGGATGCCGTTGGCGTCAATGTCGAAACTGACTTCGATCTGCGGCACGCCGCGCGGCGCGGGCGCGATGCCTTCGAGCCGGAAATGGCCGAGCGTGCGGTTGTCGCGCGCCAGTTCGCGTTCGCCCTGCAGCACGTGAACATCAACAGCGGACTGGTTGTCGTCGGCTGTCGAAAAAGTTTCAGAACGTCGCGCGGGGATGGTCGTGTTGCGCTCGATCAACTTGGTCATCACGCCGCCGAGCGTCTCGACTCCGAGCGAGAGCGGCGTCACATCGAGCAGCACCACATCCTTGACTTCGCCCGCCAGCACGCCCGCCTGGATCGCCGCGCCGATGGCCACCACTTCATCCGGGTTGACCGATTGATTCGGCTCCTTGCCGCCGGTCATTCGCCGCACCAGCGCCTGAACCGCCGGGGTGCGCGTCGCGCCGCCCACCAGCACGACTTCATCAATGTCGCGCTCGGTCAGCTTCGCGTCCTGAAGCGCCTGTTTGACGGGGCCTGCGCAACGTTCGACCAGATCAGCCGTCAGTTGATCGAATTTGGCGCGCGTCAACTTCATCTCCAGATGCTTCGGCCCGCTGGCGTCGGCGGTGATGAAGGGCAGGCTGATCGTGGCTTCAGTCACGTTCGACAGTTCTATCTTGGCCTTCTCCGCCGCTTCGGTCAGCCGTTGCAACGCCTGGCGGTCTTTGCGCAGGTCAATGCCCTGGTCGCGCATGAATTCTTCAGCCATCCAGTCAACGATGCGTTTGTCGAAATCATCGCCACCCAGATGCGTGTCGCCCGCTGTGGATTTGACCTCGAAGACGCCTTCGCCGACTTCGAGAATCGAAACGTCGAAGGTGCCGCCGCCGAGGTCGAAGACCAGCACGGTCTCGTTGCCTTTTTTGTCCAGACCGTAAGCGAGCGCCGCCGCCGTCGGTTCGTTGATGATGCGGAGCACGTTGAGGCCCGCGATCTTGCCCGCGTCTTTCGTCGCCGTGCGCTGCGCGTCGTTGAAATATGCGGGCACGGTGATGACGGCGTCGGTCACTTTTTCGCCGAGATATTTCGACGCGTCGTCGGCCAGTTTGCGCAAGACCTGCGCTGAAATCTCTTCGGGCGCGTAAAGCTTGCCCTGAATGTCGAAGCGCACGGCGTCGTCCGGCCCGGCGACGACTTTGAAAGGAACGTTTTTGATCTCGCTCTGGACTTCGCTGTAGCGGCGTCCGATGAATCGTTTGGCCGAATAGATCGTGTTTTCCGGATTGAGCACGGCCTGGCGGCGCGCAATCTGGCCGACCAGTCGTTCGCCGGTTTTGGTGAACGCCACCACTGATGGAGTCAGGCGGCTGCCTTCACTGTTGACGATGACAGTCGGCTTGCCGCCTTCCATCACTGCGACCACCGAGTTGGTTGTTCCCAGATCAATACCCACTGCTTTTGCCATACATCCACCTTTTCTCCGGCTGTGGTCCGGCAAGGTTCGGAGGCTTGCCGGACATAAATTTAATGACTGGGCGCTGTTCGCGGTATGGAATGCGCGCGCCGGCCAGAATCGCGCATCGAGCGTAATCTGAACGCAAGCGCGATCATCAGAATGCCTATGATGAACACATAAGCTCCGATCAACCACACGACCGAAAGCGCGCCCGCCAGAGGATAGATCACCAGCGACACTCCGAACGCGATTGAAAGAATCCCGATCAGCGCCATCATCCATTCACCCGTAATTTCGCGCCGCAACCTGATGGCCGTCACTAATTCAAAGAAGCCGGTCACAATCGCCCAAAACGAGATCAGAAAGAGCAACCCCAGGGCGGTCAGCCCCGGCCAGATGAATGTCAAAACGCCGACGACGATGCCGACGATGCCTTCAAACAACAGCGCCCACCAGCGCCGGTCGGAGCCGGCCACGCCTCGCGCGCCCGTGTCGCGTGTGAAAGCCGCAATCAGCGCGAAGATCCCATCTATCAGAGCATAAGCGCCGAACAGCGCCACCAGCACCCAGAGCGTGATTCCCGGCCAGATAAACGCGGCGATTCCGAACAGCACTGCGATCAGTCCGCGCAATGCCAGCGCCCACCAGTTTCGCGTCATCAAAGTAAACATATTTTCCCCCTCACTGATCTGCGAATTGAGGCGAGACAGGCCGTTTCAGGAAGATACGCTATTCGGGTGAACGCTTTTTCCTGAGACGGTATCAGCACGCGTCTCAAACGCCTTGTTGTTGTCTACTATTGATCGGGCAATTGATATGCCCAGTTATAACGCGCACGGGCATAGATTGAGCTTTTGCCGGAAGGCAAAAGAGAGATTACGGAAAAGACGGAAATAACGGAACAAACGGAAAACCCGAACGAAAAGGAGTTCCGTCTGTTCCGTTATTTCCGTCTTTTCCGTAATCTCAAAAAGCTTCTGCTGAAAAGCCCAATCTCTGACCATGTGCGGTATATCTGTGGGACCAGCGGCGACTTCAGGTGAGTTTCACTTCATCCAGCTTCTCAGGCGAGACATAAAGCTCTTCCAATCGCCGCTTGAGGTAATTGAAAGCCTCGTCAACCGAATCGGTCTTCAGAAACAGATCGAGGTCTCCGGCGCTGACCATTCCCCATTTCACCAGCGCCTCGAAATTGATGACCTCGTCCCAGAATTGCGCGCCGTACAGAACAATCGGCATGATCTTGCGCGGCTTCTTGGTCTGGATGAGCGTCAGCACTTCAAACAACTCATCCATCGTGCCGAAGCCGCCCGGAAAGACCACCAGCGCCTTGGCCGGATAGATGAACCAGAATTTGCGCATGAAAAAATAATGGAAGGTGAAGACCAGGCTGGAGGAGACGTATGGGTTGATCTTCTCTTCGGTGGGCAGTTCGATGTGAAAGCCGATGGTCTTGCCCCTGGCCAGCGCTGCGCCCCGATTGGCGGCTTCCATCATCCCGCCCGAACCACCGGAACAGACGATGAAGTGATGATTGCCGGTCAGGGATTTCGACCATTCGGTCACGCGGCGCGCCAGTTCCACGGCGTCCTGGTAATAGCGCGACATCCTGACGCCGTATTCGGCGCGCAACAACATGGCTTTCAGTTCGGGAGTGAGCGTGTCCGCGTGTTCGATGGCTTCGTGGGCGCGGTCCATTCGTCTCGCGGCCTCTTCTGGCGAGAGCGACCGGGCGGAGCCGAAGAAGACAATCGTGTCGCGGATGCGCGCGCGGCGCAGTCGCTCAGCGGGTTCAATGTATTCGGAAAGTATCCTGATTGGACGGGCCGCGACGCTCTTCAAAAATTCAGGGTTCAGGTATGACAGCGCGCCGCTCAAATTGCTTTGTTCTGACATCTCAGTTGTAAGTAGATCACGAATCAGACGGCGCCGATCATCTGATGACCCATTCCTGTTTGAATTTTCTGGTTTCGCCACCGGGGAGGCTGACGACGATCTTGTCTCCTTCGACCGCTTTGACCCTGACCTCGCCGTGCGCGGGCAATTTGACCATATCGCCCGGCCTGATCCGCGCCTCTTCCTGCTGGTGGTAAGCGAAGATCAGGTCAATGAAATCCGGCCTGGCCACGCTTTCGGGCGCGGGCGACAGCTCAGCAGCCGGGCGGGAGCAGTTGTCGCAATGGCCGCACGCTTTTATTTCGGCGCCCGATTCCGCATCGGTTCCCGCGCGCGAGCCGAGATATTCGAGCAGCAACTTCCACCGGCACTCAGGGCTTTGCCCGTAACGCATTATCCGCTCGAATTTTTCGCTGTCGCTTTCACCCTTGCGGGTGTATTCGCCCGCCAGCCGTTCCATCTCCTGCGCGCTCAAATCGCGTTTCAAGAGCGTGTAGCGCGCGCCGCGATATTCTTTGATGAACCCCATGTTTTTGAGCAGGGATAGAATCACGCGCACTCTGGTTTTGGCCACACGGCTTGCGCTCGCCTGTATTCGTTCCAATGGCGCGGGCTTCAGATCCGCTTTCAACATCTCCAGCGTTTCGTAAACGGCGGTCACCTCTTCCGGTTTCGGATGACGCCCGCCCGCGAAGAAGAATTGCGCGCGGCGGTCGGCGATCTGAAACAGCAGCGTGCAGCGCGCCGTTCGCCCGTCGCGGCCTGCGAGTCCGGATTCCTGATAATAGGTTTCGAGCGATCCGGGCGGGTTGTAATGGATCACGAACCTGACGCCGGGTTTATCAACGCCCGCGTCGTTAATTTCCGCGACGAAAGCGCCGGTTGAGACCATCGCCTTCAATTCGCCGGCTATGAAACGATCAAGGTTCCGGCGCCTTTCGCCTTCGCTAAGGTGTTCGTGATAAGGAGCGACGTCGAAGCCGATATGCTTCAGGTAATCGGTGATGGCCTTCACTTCCTTGAATGTCGCCGCGAAAATGACACCCGTTCCCTCGTTCTCTCTCAGCAGCCGTACCAGAGAGAGTCGCTTCTCGCCCTCGTTGCTGACGCGCTCCACTTCGTAGTTCAGATTGGGGCGGTAAACGCCGGAGATGACAGGGAACTGGCCCCTCCCAACAGCTTCGAGTGTAGTTCCATTCAAATCATAAATCTGGTTGTCCATAACCGCCCCCTTGAATCGCTCCGCCTTCCTTGTTCTTTCAAGACCACACCATCGGTTCACATATTCTCGCCGGCGCCGATCGCGTTCGACGCTCTTTGTTTGGCGTCTGTACACAACTGTAATTCTTCTGGTCATTGTGACCAGACAAAAGGAACGCGCAGGCGCAGGCAATCATATGTTGCAAACGGGATGCAGAAGTGAGGCGCATCTGACTTCATCTTGCGGATTGTTCGCCTGTGCGTGATGCCGGAAGGCGTTGCTGATTTTTAAGCTGGAATGCGGATTGCCTCGCTGATCTTCGCGGCCAGAACAAACTACAGGTTGTCTGAATTATATTTTGACGGAGAGTTAATGATGAGAGAGAAGAAGCATGACGAACCGTTGAGCGAAACGCCGGAGGCGCGGCGGTCTTCAACGAAGAGAGGGCAAAAAGCTTCCGCTGCGGAAAGCGGGCCGATGGAATTACGAGACCTGATCGCGCAACGCGCTTATGAAATTTATGAGCAGCGCGGCAGAAACGACGGCGAAGATATGAATGACTGGCTCAGAGCCGAGGCTGAGGTGCGGTCTTCGATCATGGCGGAAAAGCCGCGCCCTGCGGTGGCGCGCGAAGGCGCGAGATCATAGAATCGTCCTCGCCGGACAATTCGAAATGAAAATCACTGAACACCCTCGCCGAATGAATATCGGGGCCAGGGTTTTGCCGCATGGCGGAACGCATTTCCGCGTCTGGGCGCCGCGCCGCCGCACGGTCGAGGTCGTGATCGAGAGTGGCCGAAGCGGGCAAAGATTCGATCTGGCGCCGGAAGACAAAGGTTATTTTTCCGGCGTGATCGAATCCGCAGGCGCCGGCGCTCTCTATCGTCTTCGCCTGGACAGGGGCGAGCGGCTTTATCCCGACCCGGCTTCGCGCTTTCAACCCGAAGGCCCGCACGGCCCGTCCGAGATCGTTGATCCGAACAGATTCAAATGGACTGATCACGATTGGCGCGGCGTCAACCTGCGCGGGCAGGTCATTTACGAAATGCACATCGGAACGTTCACGCGCGAAGGCTCGTGGGCGGCGGCGGCGCGCGAACTCGATGAACTGGCCCGCCTGGGAATCACTGTGCTTGAAGTCATGCCGGTGGCCGATTTTCCGGGCAATTTCGGCTGGGGTTACGACGGCGTGAATCTGTTTGCGCCGACGCGGTTGTACGGTTCGCCCGACGATTTCAGGCGTTTCGTTGATCGCGCCCACGCGCTCAGGATGGGAGTGATCCTCGATGTTGTTTACAACCATCTGGGGCCGGACGGGAATTATCTGAGAGAGTTCGCGGAAGATTATTTCACCAGCCGCTACAAGACCGATTGGGGCGAGGCGATCAATTACGACGGAAAAAACGCCGGGCCGGTGCGCGACTATTTCATCGCGAACGCCGGTTACTGGATTGATGAATTTCATCTGGACGGATTGCGGCTGGACGCGACGCAGAACATTTACGATTTGTCCGGCGACCACATTCTGGCCGCGATTACGCGGCGAGTTCGTGAAGCGGCGCGGGGCCGCGCCATCGTCATCATTGCCGAGAACGAACCGCAGGAGACGATTCTGATTCGACCGCAGGAGCAGGGCGGGTACGGTCTGGACGCGTTGTGGAACGACGATTTCCACCACAGCGCAATGGTGGCGATGACCGGGCGCAACGAAGCTTATTACACCGATTATCTCGGCAAGCCGCAGGAGTTCATCTCGGCGATCAAATACGGCTACCTCTATCAGGGCCAGTGGTACCGGTGGCAGGAGATGCGGCGCGGGACGCCGAGCCTGAAAGTTCCGCCATCGGCCTTCGTCATGTTCATTCAGAATCACGATCAGATTGCGAATTCAGGGCGCGGCGAGCGATGTCATCAATTGACCAGTCCCGGACTTTACCGCGCGATGACCGCTCTGACGCTGCTTGCGCCTGGCACGCCGATGCTGTTTCAGGGGCAGGAATTCGCCGCGTCGAATCCCTTTCTCTATTTCGCCGATCAGAACAGTGAACTGGCGGAGCTTGTCCGCAAAGGGCGCGCCGAGTTCCTCGCGCAGTTTCCCAGCCTGGCCACGCCTGAAATTCAATCTCAACTGGACGATCCCTGCGATCCGCGAACTTTCGAGCGCTCGAAACTCGACTTGTCCGAGCGCGAACGTCATTCGGCGATTTACGAGATGCATCGTGACCTGCTCAGGCTCCGGCGTGAAGACGCGGTCTTCAGCGCGCAGCGCGCGGGTGGAGTTGACGGCGCGGTTCTCGGCGATGAAGCGTTCGTCCTGCGGTTCTTCGGCGAAGGCGGCGATGACCGTTTGCTGCTGATCAATTTCGGCGTTGATTTGAATCTCACTCCGGCGCCCGAACCGCTGCTGGCGCCGCCTGAGCTGTCGGAATGGGCGATCCTGTGGTCGAGCGAAGACCCGCGTTATGGGGGATCGGGCACAGCGGCGCTCGACACTGAGACAGGCTGGCGAATACCCGGCCACGCGGCTGTCGCGATGACGCCGAAGCCATTGCCGGAAGAGAAAATCCTGGCGGCGAAGCAGCGCAGAGAAGCCGAATGGAGGGGTGAAAGGAAGAGAAGAAATGATTGACCCGGTTCGCCGCATCGAGTGGCCAGGAAAGCAGGACGCGGAAACTTTTCTCAGACAGGAATGGCTGGTCACCAACGGCCTCGGCGGTTACGCGTCAGGCACAATCGCCGGCGTTCCGACACGGCGCTTTCACGGCCTGCTGGTCGCCGCGTTGCCCGCGCCGCTGGGCCGCACGATGATGTTCAATCATCTGAGCGAACGCCTGTGGCTGACGGGCGGCTCGATCATTCAGCTTTCATGCGATGAATGCAGCGCGGGCAGCCTGGAATTACTCGGCGCGGAGAGTCTGGCAGAATTCCGCCTTGAAATGGGCTTGCCCGTTTGGCGTTACGAGATCAACGGCCTGACGCTTGAAAAACGCCTGCTGATGCCGCACCTGCAAAACACCGTGCACGTGACTTATCAATTGTTGTCGGGCGTCGAGCCTGTGCGATTGGAACTACGTCCAGCCTTCCATTTCCGCCCGCACGAGGGCCGCGTCAGTGATCCGTTGCCGGAGCCGTACACGCTGACGATTGTCGAAGACAGATACGAGATCAGAGGAAGACCCGAATATCCGCCGCTGAGATTGCGGTTGCGTGGCCGTGAAGTCGCGCTGACGCTCGACTGGGGCGTCATCAAAGATCAGTTCTATCGAGCCGAAGCCAGGCGCGGTTACGATTCGCAGGGAGTGCTGTGGAGTCCGGGCTATTTTCAGGTCACGCTGAATCCCGGCGAAGACGTGACGCTGATCGCTTCGACTGAGTCGTGGCCGACGATCTTCGCCATCTCTTCGCACGAAGCGCCGCCAGCCGAACGCGTGCGCCGCCAGCGTTTGCTTTCAATCGTCGCGCCACCCGCGCAGGACGAATTCGGCGCTGAACTGACGCTGGCCGCCGATCAATTCATCATCGTGCCGGTCGGACGCATTGAAGAAACCGCGCGGGCGCAGGCCGTAGGCGACGATGTGCGAACGATGATCGCCGGTTATTACTGGTTTACTGATTGGGGACGCGACACGATGATCGGACTCGAAGGCCTGGCCCTGATTACCGGGCGCTTCACCGAAGCGGGATGGATCCTGCGCACCTTCGCGCATTACGTGCGCGACGGGTTGATCCCGAATATGTTCCCCGAAGGCGAAACGGAAGGGCGTTATCATACCGCCGATGCGACGCTCTGGTTCTTTCACGCGTTGGATCGTTACCTGCGCGCGACCGGCGACCGCAATACGCTGCGGCAGGTGCTGCCCACGCTGCGCAATATCATCAGGCATCACATCGAAGGCACGCGGTTCGGTATCTGCGTTGACCCGCGCGATGGGCTGTTGAGTCAGGGCGCCGAAGGCTATCAACTCACGTGGATGGACGCGAAGTGCGGCGATTGGGTGGTCACACCGCGCCGGGGCAAGGCCGTCGAGATCAACGCGCTCTGGTACAACGCGCTGCGGCTGATGGCCGAATGGGTGAGCGAGGAAGACAGTGTGGCTGCGGCGCAAACAATCATCGAGCAGTCTGAAATGACGGGCCGTTCATTCAATGACCGGTTCTGGTATGCCAGAGGCGGTTATCTTTACGACGTCGTTGATGGCGAGCACGGAGACGACGCGTCCTGCCGCCCGAATCAGATACTTTCCTTCTCGCTGAAATATCCGGTCTTGATCGAAAGCAGGTGGAGACCTGTCCTCGACGTGGTCACCGACCGTCTGTTGACGCCGGTCGGCCTTCGCTCGCTCGCCCCCGATCACCCCGATTACAAACCGATGTACGATGGCGACCTGCGCGCGCGCGACGCGGCTTATCACCAGGGGACGGTCTGGGCGTGGCTGATCGGGCCGTTCATTGACGCCTGGCTCAGAACGCGGCCCGACCATTTTCAGGAAGCCCGGCGATTCCTTGAAGGATTCAAGCCGCATTTGAGCGAGGACAGCGTGGGTTCGATCAGCGAAGTCTTCGACGCCGAACCGCCGTTTGCGCCGCGCGGTTGCGTGGCCCAGGCGTGGAGCGTCGCTGAGGTATTGCGATGTTATGTGAAGACTGCGCAATGGCAGCATATAGATGACTCTGGCAGATAACTCTGGCTCGGAGTTTGCTCACTAACCGCCCGTTTAAAGAAGCGGATATTTCGCCCGGATAATCCTCGAATCCCACAATTACAGGCGCGGCCAGCAACGCCAACCGCTGGCCTTGCGCCTTGAAAAATGGAGCGTTGGAAATAAGAGATGCAAGAATACAAAAGGAAAAAAAGGCGCCGGCTGAGATAATTGATCCGTCCCGCATTTTTCTTTATTCAATCTTATTGCATCTCTGCTTTTCCATCTCTTATCCCTCCTTACAACGAAAACGATCAGTTCATAGAGGCCCCCCGCCTCTCAGTCCGGCTGATTCGCTGCTTAATCCAACCATCGCAAAACGACAGAACGATGGAAGTGAACGCTATGAGTTCGGATAACAAAAAACTACGTGTAATTGTGCTCACGCACGGCGACGCTGAGTCCCTGCTGGGGAATTTGATAAAGATTGACGGCGTGGAGGTCGCCGGCATGTTCATCGAGACAGAGGTCAACCGCCGGATTTACGGCCTGCGCGATAAACTGCGCCGTTCGATACGTTACGAAGGATATGCCGCCACAGTGATGAAGGGGCTTCGCCTGCTTGCGAATCGTAAGGATTCCTCTTCTGATGAAACCAGTCAGATCCGCGAGAATCAGCGGGCGCTCGGCAAAACCGCCGGACTCCTGGGGACGCCTGCGCATTTCCTGTCGAACTATCACACCGAAGAATCCATCGCCCTGATGCGCGCGGCGGAGGCTGACCTGGGTATCGTTTGGGGAACGAACATCCTGAAAGAGTCCGTGTTCAAAATCCCGCGCCTCGGTTCGGTGAACATTCATCAGGGGCGGGCGCCTTACTATCGCGGCGGGCCTCCGGTTTTCTGGGAGTTGTATAACGGAGAGCGCGAGGTCGGAGTCACGGTGCATTTCGTCGAGCCGAAGGTTGATACCGGCGAGATACTCGTTCAGGAAACCTTGCCGCTCGTCTACGATTATTCTTACGGCCTCGATTTCGAGCGCTTCATCGCCGATTATCGCGCGCGGATGATGGAGCATTGCGTCCGGTTGATGACCGACGCGGTGCGAATGATCGCTGACGGCACAGCCCGGCCCAGGCCGCAGGACATCAGCCTGGGAACGCGTTACCGGCTGCCGATCAAGCGCGAGAAGGATGAATTGCGCCGGCGATTGCGTCGGCGATGGCGCGAGAGCGGCGCGCATTCGGGAATTTCGGCGAAAGCCCATTCGCAGGCGGCGGCGAACGCATCGCGGGAAGCGTGAATACGCATGCTTCGCGCTTCAGGGCTTCGCCAGCAGGAGCCAGTAAAATCCGTATTCGTTGAGCGCGAGCTGGTAGGGACGTTCCTCGATGCGCGGGAATGGCGACTGGTATTGCAAATCCACGGGCGTTCTTCCCTGATACTGGCTCAGGTCGAGTTGCACCGGCTGCGATGATCGCGCGAGGTTGTAGACGCACAGCACGGTTTCGCCCGCGTAACTTCGCGTGAAGGCCAGAACCTTTCTGTTCTCCGGTCTGAGGAATTCGAGCGAGCCGCGCCCGAAGACCGGATGCTTCTTCCTCAATTTGATTATCTGGCGCATCCAGTGCAACAGCGAGGTCGAATGGCGCTGCTGCGCTTCGACGTTGACCGACTGATGGCCGTAGACCGGGTCCATATTTATCGGGAAATACAATTGCGCGAAATCGGCTCTTGAAAATCCGGCGTTGCGGTCGAGCGACCATTGCATAGGCGTCCGCACGCCGTCGCGGTCGCCCAGATAAATGTTGTCGCCCATCCCGATCTCGTCTCCGTAATACAGAAACGGGCTGCCCGGCAGGCTGAAGAGCAGCGCGTTGAGCAACTCGATTCGCCTGCGCCCATTGTCCATCAACGGCGCCAGCCGGCGGCGGATGCCGAGGTTGAGCCGCATCCGCCGGTCATTGGCGTATTCGGCGTAAAGGTAATCGCGCTCTTCATCGGTCACCATCTCCAGCGTCAACTCGTCGTGATTACGCAGGAACATCCCCCATTGCGCGTTTTCGGGGATGGCCGGAGTGCGATTCAGAATTTCGATTATCGGGCGCCGGTCTTCCTGGCGCAGCGCCATGAACAATCGCGGCATAATCGGGAAGTGATAGCACATGTGGCATTCATCGCCTTCGCCGAAATAAGCCACGACGTCTTCGGGCCACTGGTTAGCTTCGGCCAGCAACAACCGGCCGGAGTAGTGTTCGTCAACGAAGCGGCGCAGGAGCTTGATGAAAGCGTGCGTTTCGGGCAGGTTCTCGCAATTCGTTTCCTCTCGTTCGTAAAGATAAGGGATCGCGTCGAGCCTTAAACCGTCAACGCCGAGATCGAACCAGAAGCGAACGACGTCGAGCATCGCCTGCCGGACTTCAGGGTTGTCGTAGTTGAGATCGGGCTGATGGCTGAAGAAGCGATGCCAGTAGAACTGGCCCGAATGTTCGTCCCACGCCCAGTTGGAACGCTCGGTGTCGAGAAAGATGATCCTCGCGTCCGCGTATTTCAAATCGGTATCGCTCCACACGTACCAATCGCGCTTCGGCGAATTCAGCGAGGCGCGCGACTCCTTGAACCAGGGGTGTTCGTCGGAAGTGTGATTGATCACCAGATCGGTGAGCACTCGCAGGCCGCGCGCGTGCGCCGCCGCGAGAAAATTTTTGAAATCGTCGAGCGTCCCGTATTCCGGCAGGATCGAATAGTAATCCGAGATGTCGTAACCGCCGTCGCGCAACGGCGACGGGTACATCGGCAGCAGCCACAGGCAATCAACGCCCAGCCATTCCAAATAATCGAGCTTCTCGGTCAGCCCGCGAAAGTCGCCGATCCCGTCGGCGTTCGAGTCGTAAAAGCCGCGCACGTAAACTTCGTAAAAGACCGCGTCTTTGTACCAGAGCGGATCAGGCCGGGGCGGATCAGAATGGATTGCGCTTTCAACACTCATAACGTTTCACCAAAAGTGTCCGAGAGTAGATACTGCAACAACAGCGTAGGGGCGGGTTTTCCCCGCCCTGCCATCTTGATAGCGGATCAGGGCGGGGAAAACCCGCCCCTACGCTGTTGTTGTGGTTAATTTTCAAACGCCATCAGTTATCGGACATTTTTTCGATGCCTTATCACAGGACATCAAACGCGCTCAAGCAGCGCCACCGGCAGGTGCGCGAGCGCTTCGGCCACCGGCAGCGCGGCGCCGTCGCGCTGTTTTTGCGAGCAAAGGCTTGCGCCGGTGAACACGTCGCGGTAACAACCCGCGAGTTCGTCGTTGATCAAAACCGCCGTGTCGCCCCAAACCTCGGCGCCGATTGGCGGATGGGAGTTGGCGGTCAACCTGCTGAAAAATCGCGTGGCGATGACGACTGCCGTCTGGTCGCCGAACCTGCGCGCGAAGCTGACGACGTGGCGTTCGCGCTCGCCCGCCGGTTGCAGCGGCAGGTATTCACCGCGTTCAAAAAGGTCGTGATTATTTCGCCTGTAATTCAGCGCGCGGGCTGTGACGAACAATTTGAGACGGCCATCTTCGGCGTTGCGCGTCAATCCGCCTGCCAGCGCCGACTGGTCGCCAGATTCCTCGGCACGCAGCGAATCCAGCAACCGTTTGCGGTGTTCGTAATCAACGAGGCGCCGGTTGTCGGGATCAACCAGGCTGAAATCCCAGAGTTCGGTTCCCTGGTAAAAATCGGGGACGCCGGGAGAGGTCATCTTCAACAGAGTCTGCGACAGTGAATTGAACATCCCGGCCCGCGAGATTGGAGCCTGGAATTCGATGAAATCGCTGATGAATGGGCCGTCGGATAAAACATTCGAGACGAAATCGCGCACGGCCTGTTCATACTCTTCGTCGGGGTTGAGCCAGCTCGAATGAATTTTGGCCTCACGGACGGCCTTGATCAGGTAATCCTGAATCCTTTGGATGAATGATTGGCGTTCCTGCTCATTCTGCGTCACGAGCGGCCACGCGCCGGCCAGCGTCTGGTAAAGCAGATATTCCTCGTTCGCATCCGGCGCCGCGCGGTCTTCAATCGGCGTCTTCAAATCGTGATTCATAACCTGCCACCGGCGCACGGCGCGATACCAGCGAGCGGGGATTTCCGAGAGCGCGTTGATGCGCGCGCGCGCGTCCTCGCTGCGTTTGGCGTCGTGAGTCGAACTGGCGAGCATCGTGTGCGGCCAGAGCGCCAGCCTTTCGCGGTTGCTGCGGTGAAAGGTCCCCGGCGAGACGCCGAACCGCGAAGGCTCGCCGCCGACCTCGCAGAGCGAAGCCAGCGGGTGGTAGCGGTAAAAGGCCGTGTCTTCGATCCCTTTCGCCGCCACCGGCCCGGTCAATTGCTGGAAACGCATGACGAAGCGCCGCCGCTCCCGTCGCTGTTCGTCGTCAATGCCATCGGGATCGCGCAGCAGGAGCAGCGATTCGATGAAATCGAAGATTGACGGGCTGATCGTCGGGTTGCGGCGTTTGGCGTTGCGGATGGCTTTTGAAATGTAGCGGCGGTCTTCTTCGCCGGCTTCTTTCGCGTTTGGCCGAATGTAGCTGCGGTAAACGGGGAAACAGGCGATCACTTCGCCGAGCGCGTATTGCAGGCTGTTGAGCGTGAAATCGCGCGTGTACCGGCTCTGTTCCGAGATTCGGTCGAGCTGGCGCGCCAGCACGTGCAACTCGCTCGACATCGCCGCGCGGAGGATCAACTTCTTGCTGTCGTAAGCCACATCGGCGAAGTCGCTTTCGACGCCGGTCAGCCGCCGGTAAAGTTTGCGGAACGCCGCTTCGTTGTTTGAATCAACGAAGAGGCCGTTGAGCAGATTCAGAAAGTCGTACCCCGTCGTCCCATACGCCGCCCAGCTTTCGCGCAAATGTTCGTCGTTTCCCAGAATCTTTTCGACCACGACGTAACAAGGGCGTTCGATTGCGGATTGCGAATTGCGGATTGCGGGTTGGCCGAATGCGGATTTATTCGATTGACGCAGAGCCTTGCGGCAACCGTCCTGCAAATCGCGCAGATATTGTTCGGGGTCATACAATCCGTCAATGTGATCAATGCGCAGGCTGGTGACGTGGCCTTCTTTCATCAAACGAAAGATCAATTCGTGAACCTCGGCGAAGACTTCGGGCTGTTCGACGCGGATCGCTGCCAGTTCGTTGATGTCGAAGAAGCGGCGGTAATTGATCTCGTCCGCCGCCACGCGCCAGAAACAGAGCCGATAAGCCTGTTCAGCCAGCAGTTCTTCCAGCCGGTCGAAGCTGTGTTTTTCGCCGCGCCTGCCGTTGAATTCCCGGACGATTTTTTTGAGCGCGCCTTTCACTTCGCGGCTTTCAGTGACGAGCGCGGCCAGACGCCTTTTGGTGACTTCTTTCTCGCGCAACCGTTCCCGCACCTTTTCCGGATCGGTTTGGGTGCGCGGCGGCAGATGCGACAGGGCGGTGATAATGCTTTCGAGTTCGAGCCGATAAGGATGATTTTCGTCCAGGCTGCTTTTCAACTCGTCAAGAACCGCGTCCAGGATGAAGATCGAGCTTCGCGGCGAAATCGGCAGTTTGGTTTCGTAATAGCTGACGAAGAACGCGCCGCGATGATAGGCGAGTTGAATCTCCTGGTTTTCGAGCACGCGGCCATATTGGTCGCCGAGCGTGGGAAGCAATGTTTTATTCGTCAGGTTCTGTTTCGGCGGTCGCCAGTCAATGTCGAAGAAGGCCGCATAAGGCGAGCTTGGGCCGTTTTCCAGAATGTCGTTCCACCACCGATTGCCCGAACCGGCGATGCACATGTGGTTGGGGACGACATCCATCATCAATCCCATTCCATTTCGTTTCAGGTCGGCGGAGAACCCGTTGAAATCCTCTCGCGTCCCCAGTTCGGGATTGAGTTTCGTCGGGTCAACCACGTCGTATCCGTGCAGGCTGCCGCGCCGGGCCGTGAACAATGGCGAGGCGTAACAATCACTGATTCCCAGGTCGCGCAAATAGGACGTGATTGCCGCCGCCTGTTTCAGCGTGAATTGATGGTTGAATTGCAGGCGGTAGGTCGCCGTGGGAATACGAACGCGCATTGTGTTTGAACCTTTGGTCAGCCGCGTGCGGAACTCGCCATAAAAATTTTTTCGGCTGATCCGCACCGTCTTGCGGCAGGACATTCTATGTCCCGCCGCGATACGCCCTGACCGGCCTTCTTACTTTGTCTTATTTGGTCTGGTTTGAGTTGGTGCAATCGGCGCGCCGACCGAATTCGTGGGCATTTTCGGGCAAGGGTGCGGAAAGGCGCCGACAGACTGAAAACCGGGCGGTAGAAAAAATTGCGTTTGGTTTGTAACTGCTTCGAAGAAGAATACGGAACAGGCTGCAAAGTATGTATGCTCACACGATTTCTGCTTTATGGGTTGTTGGGATGGTGCGTGGAAGTATTCTGGTCAGCGATTGAAGATGCATGGAGAAATGGGGCAGGAGACTGGCGGTTGAAAGGCCAATCGTATTTGTGGAGCTTCCCGCTCTATGGATTGGCTGCGCTCCTGTTCGAACCGCTGCACGACGCGGCGCGCGCGCTGCCGTGGGTGGCGCGAGGGATAATCTACGTTGCGGGCATCTGGGCCGTCGAGTATGCGGCCGGATGGGGGTTGAAGCGAATGGTCGGCGTCTGCCCCTGGGATTACACTTCCTGCCGCCATCATCTGCACGGGCTGATAAGCTGGGATTACTTTCCCGTCTGGTTCGTCTTCGGATTCGTGTTGGAGTACCTGCACGATAGATTCGTTTTGCTCACTCCTTACATTGTCGCCGCGTTCGGCTTCTGAATAACATCACCTGAATTGCAGCTAGCCTGGTTGTGTATTGCGCAGCGACACCTGTAGCGGCTCAGTACAACCTGCCCGTCTGTCTTTTGTTCGTTCTGAATTTTGGAGATAGATTTTGAATCTGAGTTCATTGCTGAAGAGCGCGCATTTACCTAAGCGATTCTTAGAGTTAATGAGAAGTGCCTGCCTTCTTGCGTCTAATGAGAATTTATGGCGCGCCGATTGCAAAATGCAAGGCCGTGAGAAGTTACTGATTCTCATCCCGCACGACGATGAAGCAGGGACATCTGCCGGAGCTTGTTGGGGAGCAAGTTCCGCAACGTGACGGGGTTTTGGACTGTCCGGGTTGTATAGCCTTGGGGGAGGCGGCTATCCGGACAGTCTTTTTCTTTGCGATCGTTCTCAATCTGGTTCATACCGGCGCTCATCCTGTGATGAGTTCTTCAAGGAGGTGTAAGCTTGAAGGCTGAGGGCAGGAAGCTTTCCCGGATTTTCCTATTCATAATCATCGGCATTATCGTTCCGCTGATTCACGCCTGCGCGCAAGGGGCGTTTACAAGTCAGAGCAGTCAACCGCAACAGAATCCTTCCGCAAATTCCCGACCGCAAGCCTCGCCGAGGCCCGCCGGAGATTCTCAAGCAGGCGACAGGCAATGGCCGCAAGCCGCGAAAGAGTTCGCCAACAACACGGCATACGTTGATCAAAAGAGCGGGCATCCGGTCATCCGCAATATGGTGGAGATCGTTCACTGACGATGGCCCGACGCCGAACCAGCAAGCTGCGAACGCCGCCCGACGAAATCAGCGGTGAAGAGCTTCAAGCGTTGCTCAGCTATTTGCAAACCTTGAAATAACACTCCGGGAGCGGGCGCATCCCTGCGTGCGTAATTTAGCCCTACGACCGAATTGTCTCAGCCATTAACCTACCACCGCTCGCACGTGGGGATACGCGCGCTCCCGGAGTGAAAAGCGTCAGCTCTGGTTTCGCTCACTCTTGCTCGCGCCATTTGTTCGCAGGCGTACCGACAGCATCTACAAAGACGCATATTATGCGCCCGCTCGTTTGTCGAAGAGGAAGAGGTGAGTGGTGGAAAGATCTTTCAGCCGATATTGAATACGGACGCGTCCTGCAAGCGCGTCAGGCGCCGCCTGAATTCTCACTCTCTGACAATGCCTATCTTCCCTATTTCCCCCATCAATCCCGGCGTGACTTTGCCAATAGATTGTTGTGATGAGCGCGGCGAGTTCCGGTTTACGAGCCGCGCGTGACGCTTGAGGTGGGGCTGATCGAGTTGGCCTCGTGGCTGGAAACGCAATCGGCGGTTGACCGCGTGACGCAGGCCAGCGCCGAACTTGCGGAAAGAGGATTGACAGTATGAAGGAGACGGATGGCGACAAGCCGGCGCCGGGCGATGAAACGGCGGCGGCTATAACCATCGGTTCTGAACAACGGACTCCTCCTTTCCCATCAGAAACCGTTTCGGACGATTACCATCCCGAACTGAAACTCGACAACGGTTCGCCGAGATCGCTCTTCAGACTTTGTGAAGGCGGCGGGCTTGAAGCGGCGCGCGCAAGCCGCAATCGTCCGGTGTTGATCACGGGCGGCGCCGGGTTCGTGGGCGCAAACCTCGCGCACAGGTTGTTGTCGGAAGGCCGTCCGGTGTTGCTGTTCGACAACCTGTCGCGACGCGGCGTCGAGCAGAACCTGCGATGGCTGCGCGCGACGCACGGGAATCGGGCGCAGGTTGAAATCGCCGATGTGCGCAACGCATTGGCTCTGGCGCGGGCCGTCGAACGCTCGTCACAGGTCTTTCACCTTGCGGCGCAGGTTGCGGTGACCACTTCACTGGACGATCCGTCGAGCGACTTCGAAATCAACGCGCGCGGCGCGTTGAACCTGCTCGAAGCTCTGCGGGCGCTCAACGATCCTCCGCCGCTCGTCTTCACCTCGACCAACAAGGTCTATGGCGCGCTCGGAGACGTGGAGCTTGTCCGCGAAGGGGCGCGGTATCAGCCGCGCGACGGAAAAATTCGAGAGCACGGCATTGGAGAAAATAGGCCTCTCGATTTTCACAGCCCCTACGGATGTTCCAAAGGCGCTGCTGATCAGTACGTCGCCGATTACGCGCGCAGCTTCGGCCTGCCTGCGGTCGTCTTCAGGATGAGTTGCGTCTATGGCCCGCGGCAATTCGGCACTGAAGACCAGGGCTGGATCGCGCACTTTCTGATTCGCGCTATTCAGGGTCAGCCGCTCAACATATACGGCGACGGCTGCCAGGTGCGCGACGCGCTGTTTGTCGAAGACCTGATCAATGCGTTCATGCTGGCGCAGAAAAACATGGCGGCCATCGCAGGTCAGGTTTTCAACATCGGCGGCGGCCCGTCCAACACCGTCAGCCTGCTGGAACTGATCAACCTGATCAGCGAGATCGAAGGGGCGGCGCCCGAAATCCTGTTCGGCGAATGGCGCACCGGCGACCAGCGTTATTACGTGTCGGACACACGCAAATTCCAGCGCGCGACCGGCTGGCGTCCGCGAGTGAATGTGTTCGACGGCGCCTGCCGATTGCGCGAATGGTTACGTGAATGGCTGCGTGAACGGGCGCCGAAAGCGGGCGGCGCCGCGCGCGCAGTGGCGACCGGGTGAATTCTCCGCTTCGCCCCGGACGCGGCCAGACGTGAAAAGATTTGATTGAACCTGCATACCTGTAATTTCAACGCCGCCGTGCGGCGTAACTCCGGCCTTGCCAATCGCGCCGGTTTTGAAAGACCGGCTTGAACAATTGAATCGAACAGTCTGCCCGGAAATGCATTTTTGCCGGCAGGCTCTTCAGCGCGAAAGATCAAAGGAACAAAGGATCAAAGAAAAGTAATGGCCTATTCATCAACCGTCTTAGCGCCCAAACCCATTGCAACCACGATGCGCGCAGCCACCATCACGGGGCCGAAGAAAACGGAAATTTCCGAAATGATAATTCCCGAACCGGCGGCCCACGAAGTCCGCGTGCGGATCGAAGGCTGCGGCGTGTGCGCGTCGAACATGCCCGTGTGGGAGGGACGAAACTGGTTCAACTATCCGCGCGCCGCCGGGGCTCCGGGGCACGAAGCCTGGGGCCGCGTTGACGCCGTCGGTAGCGAAGTGAGGAATTTCCTCGTCGGCGATCAGGTGACGATGCTCTCTTATCACGCCTTTGCCGAATACGACGTAGCCAGATCCGATGAAGTCGTGCCGCTGCCGGATTCGTTAATCGGGAAACCGTTTCCCGGTGAAGCGTTGGCCTGCGCGATGAACATCTTTCGTCGCGCCGAGATCGAGCCGGAGCAGAACGTGGCGATCATCGGCGTGGGCTTTCTGGGAGCGTTGTTGACGCAGTTGGCCTCGCGCGCCGGGGCGCGGGTGATTGCGGTTTCGCGACGGCCTTACGCGCTGGATGTCGCGCGCGAGGCCGGCGCCGCAGAGACGGTTCCGATGAAAAATCACCTGCGGATCATCGAAGAAGTGATCGAACTGACTTCCGGCGAAGGCTGCGACCGTGTGATCGAAGCCATCGGCGAACAGTGGCCGCTCGATCTGGCTACGGAAGTGACACGCGAACGCGGGCGGCTGATCATCGCCGGCTACCACCAGGACGGGCCTCGTCAGGTCAACATGCAGTTGTGGAACTGGCGCGGACTCGATGTCATCAACGCGCACGAACGCGACCCGCGCGTTTACGTCGCGGGAATGCGCGAGGCGATCAACGCCGTCGCGAAAGGACAGCTCAACCCCGCGCCGCTTTACACGCACACATTCAAACTCGACCAGATTGATCAGGCGATGGAGATGATGCGCGATCGTCCTGACGGCTTCCTCAAAGCCGTGATCACGATGTGAGGATCGCGAATGGATTCATCAGCGGCGCAACTGATCACAGGGCGGGAAGCGGGGCAATCGGTCAATGACCGCGTCGCGCGGCGCAAACCGAGGCTGGGTTTTCTGGGTGTGGGTTGGATCGGACGGCGCCGGATGGAAGCGGTCGCCAACAGCGGTCTGGTTGAAGTCGCGGCCATCGCCGACACGTCGAGCGAGATGGCCGAAGCGGCTGCGGCGGTAGCGCCGGGCGCCGAATTGAAAGGATCGCTCGAAGCGCTGCTGGACGCGGGCGTTGACGGCGTGGTCATCGCCACGCCGAGCGCGCTGCATGCCGAGCAGTCAATCGTCGCTCTCGAACGCGGCGTGAGCGTCTTCTGCCAGAAACCGCTTGGCCGCAGCGCAGCCGAAACGCGCCGCGTGGTCGAGGCCGCGCGGCGGGCGGATCGGCTGCTCGGCGTTGACCTTTGTTATCGCCACCTCGCCGGAGCGCCGAAGATTCGTGATCTGATTCGCGGCGGCGAACTGGGACGCGTCTACGCGATTGACCTGGTCTTTCACAACGCCTACGGACCTGACAAAGACTGGTTTTACGACCGGCGGCTTTCGGGCGGCGGATGCGTGATGGATTTGGGAATTCATCTGGTTGATCTGGCGCTCTGGGCGCTCGATTTTCCGCGAGTCGAAAATGCCAGCAGCCGCTTGTTCGCTGGCGGTGAGCCGCTCGGCGAATTGAACAGAGTCGAAGATTACGCCGCTGCGCTGTTGACGCTCAGCGGCGGCGCGGTGGCGCAGATGGCCTGCTCGTGGCGTCTGCCCGCAGGCTGCGATGCGGTCATCTCGGCGAGTTTTTACGGCACGCTCGGCGGAGCGGCGATGCGGAACGTTGGCGGATCATTTTATGACTTCATCATCGAACGCTTTCACGGAACGAGATGCGAAACGCTGGCCGGCGCGTCCGATGGAGAAACCGGCGATTGGAGCGGGCGCGCGATTGTCGAATGGGCGCGCGGTGTGGCTGCCGGTGGGGGCTTCGATCCGGCGGCTGAACGATTGGCAGACGTTGCCTCTGCGCTCGACGCGATCTATGCAAACAGATGGCGTTGAACGAAGAGGTGTAATTGAAACACACACCAGCGCCGCTCGCGGCGCTGATTAACAGGAGAAATCATGGAAAAAGAGAATCTCACAGAACAGGAAACTACGAGCATGAATCAGAGCGGCGCTGGCGATGTGGGGCAGCTCGACATGAGCAACCCGATTGCGGGCGGAATCGTGAGCCAGATGGCGGTTCAGGAAAACGTCACGCTGGGCGGCGGCGACCTCGCGGGCGACCAGAGCCTCAATGCGGAAAGCAGCGAAGCTCCGGCGCCGGTTGGCGACGTTAGCTCTGAGACGGTGAGCGGGGCGGAATCGGAAAAATGATCCGCTCTGATGTCATAAACAGCAATTATGCCTATCCGCGGACGCAGCCCGATTCAAGGCTGCGCCCGCGCCTTCGATGGCCTGCGCCCGCGTCATTGCCGAGGCGAATTCTGATGACCGCCGACACGGTGGGCGGCGTGTGGACTTACGCGCTGGAACTGACGCGCGCGCTGGCCGAGCGCGGCGTCGTCGTCTCGCTGGCGACGATGGGCGCCCCGCTCTCTTCGTCGCAGCGCGCGGAGGCTGAGCGCATCGCCAACCTCGAAGTTTTTGAAAGCGACTACAAGCTGGAATGGATGGATGACCCCTGGAGCGACGTCCGAGAGGCGGGCGAATGGCTGCTGTCGCTGGAAGAGCGCATCCGGCCCGATGTCATCCACCTGAACGGGTACGCGCACGGAGCGATTGGCTGGCGCGCGCCGGTGTTGGTAGCCGGTCATTCGTGCGTGCTGTCGTGGTGGCAAGCTGTGCGAGGCTGCGCCGCGCCTGCGCAATGGAATCAATATCGCGCCGAAGTCGCGCGCGGGTTGTCCGCCGCGAATATCGTCATTGCGCCGACGCGCGCAATGCTGGCGGCGCTCGAAGATCATTATGGCCCGATCCGCGATGGGCGAGTCGTTTACAACGGGCGCGACGCGTCGCTCTTTGAAGTGAGAGCGAAAAGCGATTTCGTGATGGCCGCCGGGCGGTTGTGGGACGAAGCCAAAAACATCAGCGCGTTGGGACGCGCCGCCTCGCGGATCGTGTGGCCGGCGCTGCTCGCCGGAGATCAGAAACATCCGAACGGATCGGATGTTGATGTTGTCTTCGCGCCCAACGTTCATTTGCTCGGACAATTGTCTCAACAGCAGATCGCCATCTGGCTTTCGCGCGCGTCCATTTACGCCCTGCCAGCGCGTTACGAACCGTTCGGGCTGTCGGCGCTTGAAGCGGGATTGTCGGGTTGCGCGCTGGCGCTCGGCGACATTCCCAGCTTGCGCGAAGTCTGGGGCGATGCGGCGGTCTTCGTCCCGCCGGACGACATCGGAGCTTTGCGCGACGCGATTGAGGAATTGATGGAGAACACGGCATTGCGCGCGGATTACGGAGCGCGCGCCCTGATACGCGCCCGTGAATTCACGCCTGAGCGCATGGCCGCCGGTTACCTGAAAGCCTACGCCGATTTGATGGCGGGACGAGATGAGAAAACACCCCACATGGTGACGAATTATGGCGTTTGAAAATTAACTACGCCAACAGCGTAGGGGCGGGTTTTCCCCGCCCGCATCCGCTGTCAAGGCGCTTGGGCGGGGAAAACCCGCCCCTACGCTCAAAGACCATCATTCGTCACTACGTGGCTATCTTCTGAGGGACGCATGCGCGTAGTGATGTTTTACCACTCGCTGTTGTCGGACTGGAATCACGGCAACGCCCACTTCCTGCGCGGCGTGGCGCTCGAACTGCTCGACCGCTGGCACGAGGTCAAAGTCTACGAGCCGCACGACGCGTGGAGCCTGAAAAACCTGATCGCCGAACGCGGCGAAGACGCGCTCCGCGATTTCAGCGAGGCTTATCCAGCGCTCAAAAGCGTTCGTTACCGGCTCGATCAACTCGATCTGGACGAAGCTCTGGACGGCGCGGATCTGGTGATCGTTCACGAATGGAACGATCACGAACTGGTCAGGCGCGTGGGCCGGCATCGCGCGCAGGCCGGAAATTACCGGTTGCTTTTTCACGACACGCATCATCGTTCGATCACCGATGCGGATGGCATTGCGGCTTACGACCTGTCGAGCTACGACGGCGTGCTGGCGTTCGGCGGAGTGATTCGTGACCTGTATTTGTCACGAGGGTGGGCCGAGCGCGCCTGGGTCTGGCACGAGGCCGCCGACATCCGCACCTTTTACCCGCGAACGATGAGCGAAGACGGAGAGAGTGGTGGAGTTAATGGAGGGGAAACTAAAACAGAAGAGTCGCCGGGGGAAACCTCACCCCATCAACCGAACGCCCCGGCGCCGAGTTATCCCGTTCCACGCGCTCTCTCCGTTGATCCCTGGGAGCACGCTGGGGGCGCATGCTTCCAGCGTGCCCCTGGAAGCGTGCGCTCCCAGGGCGATCTGGTCTGGATAGGCAACTGGGGCGATGACGAACGCGCGGCGGAATTGCGAGAGTTTCTGGTCGAGCCTGCGCGGCAATTGAATCTCAAGACCCGCGTTTACGGCGTGCGTTATCCGGATCACGCGCGCGAGATGCTCGCCCAGGCCGGGATCGAATATGGCGGCTGGCTGCCCAATTACCGCGCGCCGGAGGTCTTCGCCAACTACAAATTTACTATCCACGCGCCGCGCCGCCCATACGCCGTGAATCTGCCGGGCATTCCCACGATCCGTGTCTTCGAGGCGCTGGCCTGTGGCATACCGCTTGTTTCAGCCCCCTGGGAGGACGCCGAAAATCTCTTCACGCCCGGTGAGGATTATCTTGTCGCGCGCGACGGCGATGAGATGAAACGCCATCTAGCGGCATTGCTCGCCGACGAAGATTTGAGGGACAAGCTCTCCGAACACGGATTGCGTACGATCCTCAATCGGCACACCTGTACGCATCGCGTGAACGAACTGTTGAAAATCTGCGCGGAGCTTCAGGTGAAATCATTGGAGAGCATGCCGGTGGTTGGCCGCAGGTACAAAATGGCCGCCGGATGAACGGACTGCGGAGAGCCACCTCGCTGCTCAATGCCAGGGAGGCGCTATGAAACACGGTCTCGACATCGCATTCTTCGGCTCCAGTCTGGTTTCGGCTTACTGGAACGGCGCGGCGACTTACTATCGCGGCATCATTCGCGCGCTGGCCGGGCGCGGACACCGAGTCACGTTTTACGAACCGGACGCTTATGGCCGCCAGCAGCGCCGGGATATTACCGATCCCGACTGGGCGCGCGTCGTCGTTTACGAGGGCGCCGGTGAAGACGGCGTGGTTCGCGCGTTGACCGAAGCGTCGAGCGCGGATCTGGTGATCAAGGCCAGCGGCGTGGGCGTCTTCGACGATTTGCTGGAACACGCCGTGGTCGAAATGCAGCGGCCAGGGACGCTCGTGGCTTTTTGGGATGTTGACGCTCCGGCGACGCTCGACCGCATTGAACGGAATCCGGAAGACCCGTTTCGCCAACTGATCCCGGAATACGATCTGATTTTTACCTACGGCGGCGGCGACGCGGTGGTGAACGCTTACGAAGCGCTGGGAGCGCGGATGTGCGCGCCGATTTATAACGCGCTCGATCCGGCGACGCATCATCGCGTTGATCCCGACCCGCGATTCGAAGCTGACCTGGGTTTTCTGGGCAATCGGCTGCCTGACCGGGAGGCGCGAGTCGAAGAGTTTTTTCTTCGTCCCGCCGCCGCGATGCCGGATCGCCGCTTTCTGCTCGGCGGCGCTGGCTGGGAAGACAAACCCGCGCCGGCGAACGTCAATTACGCCGGCCACATCTTCACGCGCGATCACAACGCGTTCAACAGCACGCCGCGCGCGATTTTGAACATCAACCGCGAGAGTATGGCTCGTTACGGATTCTCGCCGCCGACGCGCATCTTCGAGGCGGCGGGCGCGGGCGCCTGCCTGATCACAGACGCCTGGGAAGGCATCGAGATGTTCCTGGAACCTGGAAGCGAAATTCTGGTGGCGCGCGACGGCGATGAAGTGAGCGAACACATCAGATCATTGACTCCTGAGCGAGCGCGGGCGATTGGACAGGCCGCATTGCTGCGGCTGTTGGCGGAACACACTTACGAACGCCGCGCCGAACAGGTGGAGTCGCTGCTTGATGCGAAACCTATGGTCTTCGTTGAGATCGCCTGATTGACAGAAAGCATATCCGGGATGATGAGAAAAACAGAGCCGTGCGGCGGCGCGCCTTCGCACGGCTCTGTTGACGGATGTAGAAGCGACGCGTACCCGGAGATTTTCCAGGGAGGATAAATGAGAGTTGTCCCGAAGTTTGACCTGCCTGAAGACCATGAGGCGTCATCGGACGCGCCGATGGATATTGTCATTTTAGGGCTTTCGATCACCTCGTCGTGGGGCAACGGCCACGCGACGACTTACCGGGGATTGGCGCGCGAACTAACCCGGCGCGGCCACAGCGTCCTTTTCCTCGAACGCGATCAGCCCTGGTACCGCGACAACCGCGACTTGCCATGCCCGCCTTACAGCCGGACTGAAATTTATTCGAGTCTCGAAGATTTGAAAGGCCGATTCACCCGCGAGGTGCGCCAGGCCGATCTGGTGATCGTCGGGTCTTACGTGCCCGCAGGCGTCGCCATCGGCCAGTGGGTAACCAGCGTCGCGCAGGGAGCGACGGCCTTTTACGACATAGACACGCCGGTGACGCTGGCCAATCTCAAGCAGGGCGCCGTCGAGTACATCTCTTACGAACTGATCCCTCGCTACGACCTTTACCTCTCGTTCACCGGCGGCCCGACGCTCGATCTGATCGAGAAGAAACATGGGTCGCCGATGGCGCGCGCTCTCTACTGCTCGGTTGATCCTGAGCTTTATTACCCCGAACCAGCGGGCGTGAGATGGGATTTGGGTTATCTGGGAACTTACAGCGATGACCGCCAGTACGCGCTCGACCGGTTGATGATCGAACCGGCGCGCCGGTGGAAGCAGGGGCGGATGATCGTCGCCGGACCGCAATATCCGAAAACGATCCAGTGGCCGTCCAACATCAAACGAGTGATTCACCTGAACCCGGCCGATCACCGCGCCTTTTACAACGCGCAGCGGTTTACGCTCAACATCACGCGCGCCGACATGATCGCGGCGGGTTATTCGCCCAGCGTCCGTTTGTTCGAGGCCGCCGCCTGCGCCACTCCGATCATCAGCGATTGGTGGAGCGGGTTGGAGACTATTTTCGAGCCGGGCGAAGAAATACTGATCGCGCACGACGCCGAAGACACGCTGGATTATCTGCGCCGATTGCCGGAGGAAATCCGCGTTGAGACGGGATTGCGCGCCCGCGCGCGCGTGATGGCCACACACACCGCCGCGCATCGCGCCGCCGAGCTTGAAACACACGCGCTCGCGGCGTTGATGAATAAATCCTCGATGAGAGTGTGATGAGAAAGCGCCGAAACGAAGCCGCCGCCGCGTGGACGCTGGGGCATTACTCTTGCCTCGTCTCATTCCGATATTGGCGTAATGGCGGGGCAATGAAGAGGGATTACGGAAAAGAACGGAATGAACAGGACAATCAATGGCGAGAGATGACATCAGAGTCGAAGCTATCCATCGCGCGCTGGACGATGCCGGCCTGGACGCGCTGATCTGCGCGCTGCCCAACAACGTGTTGTTGCTTTCGGGCTACTGGCCTGTGATCGGAACATCGCTGGCCATCGCCACGCGCGAGGGGCGCGTCGTGTTGATCGCGCCGGATGACGAAGTGGAGATGGCCGGACGCGCGCTGGCTGACGAAGTGCGGAGGTATCAACCCGCGCCGCTTGAAGAGATCAAGCAGGCAGCGGACGCGCTCTGGCTGCCTTTGCGCGAAGCGGCGGTTGACCTTTCCATCGAAAAAGGGCGCATCGGTTATGAGCGCGGCCCGGTGTCGGTTCCCGGCTCTTACGTCTCAATGTATCTGCACGGCGCGAGCATCGTTGATCTGCTTCGCCGGAGTCTGCCAGAAACGAGGCTGCGGCCCGCCGACGATCTGCTGGCGAATTTGCGCGCGAGACCAACGCCCGGAGAAGTCGGGCGCATTCGCGTGGCCTGCCGTATGGCGGAGAATGCTTTTGGGGAAGGAACGCGGCGGCTCCGCGAGGGGATGAAGGAGTATGAAGCGGCGGCCTTGTTTCGCGCGCCGTTGATGATGGTTGATCCCCGATCCGGTGTTCAGCGCGCCGACGGATTCGTCTCGGTCATGTCGGGCGCCAATTCGGCTGAGGCGTATAAGGCTTACGCGCGCTCGCGCGATCGCGAACTGGAACCGGGCGATTTCGTGATGGTTCATTGCAACTCGTACGCCGACGGTTACTGGACGGACATTACGCGCACCTTCGTGCTGGACGAAGCCGGCCCGCGGAAGCTTGAGATGTACGGCGCGGTTCACGCCGCATTGCGCGCGGCGATGGAGGTTATCAGGCCGGGCGCGATGGCGGCGGATGTTGACGCGGCTGCGCGCGAAGCGCTTGTCTCGCGCGGCTTCGGCGATCAGTTCAAACACGCGACAGGGCACGGCGTGGGATTCGCCGCGATAGATCACAACGCGCTTCCGCGATTGCGCCCGGCTTCGGAAGACCGGCTCGAAGTTGGAATGGTCTTCAACGTCGAACCGGCGATTTACGTCGAGGGCTATGGCGGATTGCGTCATTGCGACATGGCGATGGTGACCGAGAGCGGCGTCGAAATTCTGACGCCGTTCCAGTCGAACATCGAACATCTGGTCGTCAGGTCGTCAGTGGGCGATGAGGCGCTCAGCGACGAAGCCGCCGCGCGGCCTGCGGCGATGGTTTGATGAAGATTCGTATCAATTCTGCGAGCGGTAGCGAGCGTATCTCTAGCCTGAGCCGATTAGTCAGGCTGCGCCGCTACCGCTCGCGGTATTTTCAGGAAAGGAGTTTTGAGAAATGGCCGAAGCGACTCAACAAACGATGATACGCAAAGTGACGCCTGATGAGGTGATGCGGCGGATGAATCGCGGCGAGCCTGTGTTTTTCATTGATTCCCGCAACCCTCAGGCGTGGAGCCACGCGAGCGAAAAGCTTCCGGGCGCGATACGCATACCCGCCGACGAAGTTGATCTGCGGTTGAGCGAAATCCCGAAAGATGGCGGAAAGGATCGGTGGATAGTCCCTTACTGAACCTGACAGATGGAAGCATCGAGCGCCAGTGTGGCGCGGAAATTGATCGAGCGCGGTTATCACAACGTTTATCCGCTCCTGGGCGGATTCGACGCATGGCGCCAGGCGGGTTTCCCGTTGGAACAGAAATGACTGATGAATTACGGGCGCAGCGAACAAGTGGAAACGAAAACATCACAACAGGAGGAGGAGGAATGAAGAAGCGCACAGCTATTTTTTTCACAGCGTTCATCACGCTGGTTTCGTTCGTGGCCGGTTGCGAAACCACAGATCGCGAAACCGCAACGGAACCGATTGTGACGCCGACGCCGACACCGATGACAACACCGATGACGACGCCGGAAACATATCCGTCGCCGGCAACGTCGCCCGGCGCGGTGGGAACGACCGGTTTACCAGTAGGCGCGACTCACCGCGTGACCGACATCACAAGGAATCCGAACGCTCTGATCGGCAAGACCGTCACGGTGGTCGCCGACGTTGATGAAGTTTACGGCCCGCGCGCGTTCGAGTTGGACGAGGATTCGGATATCTCCGGAGACAATGATGACGACCTGCTGGTGTTGATTCCGAAAGCCGGCAACCTGGCGAATGTTGACGACCAGTGGAAGCGCAACAAAGTGCGCGTGACCGGCGTCGTGCAGCGGATGAACGTCAGCAACATCGAGCGCGAAATCGGCTGGGACCTTCAACCGAAACTCGAAGCCGAATTCAAAAACGAGCCTGTGTTGATCGCCCGCTCGATCGAGCGTGTCAACCAGTAATTCGGTACACAAAACATTGGAACACCAGCCACAGAGAGCACAGAGAACACAGAGGTGAAAGTCGCATATTTATTTGTCTCTGTGCTCTCTGCGGCCTCTGTGGCTAAAAGTGTTTGTCCCAATCTTGTATGGTTTGATTTAAGAACAGCCAGCGGATTTTACGGGTAGAAATTCTTTCTGATCGGATTTCTTCGTTTATCCTGTCATCTCTCTCGCCTGATTCACCGCCGAAGAGGAAAACGATTGGGAGATTGGACTATGGCTCAGGTAGCGGTCGAGATTCTATTCATCATCCTGTTGTTGATAGCTAACGGTGTTTTTGCAATGTCTGAGATAGCGGTCGTTTCGTCGCGCCGCGCGCGGTTGCAACAACGCGCTGAACGCGACGCAGGCGCGCGCGCCGCGCTCGATCTGGCTAACGCGCCGGATCGTTTTCTTTCGACTGTTCAGATCGGCATCACGCTGATCGGCATTCTGGCCGGGGCGTTCGGCGGCGCGACCATCGCGGAGCATCTGGTAGGGTATTTCGAGCGCATTCCAGCGATCGCGCGATACAGCGGAGCCATCAGTCTGGGTTTGGTGGTGCTGGTGATCACCTATTTTTCGCTGGTTGTGGGCGAACTGGTTCCGAAGCGACTGGGGCTGAATAATCCCGAAAAAATCGCGGCGCGGATCGCCAGGCCGATGCAGTTTCTGTCGCGTCTGGCGTGGCCTGCCGTGCGCGCGCTCAGCGCCTCTTCAAATTTTCTGCTGCGGTTGTTGAAAGCCAAACCGTCGGACGAGCCGCCGATCACCGAAGAAGAGGTCAAGCTCCTGATTGATCAGGGGACTGAAGCAGGCGTCTTTGAAGAAACCGAACAAGACCTGGTGGAGAATATTTTCCGGTTGCCAGATCAGAAGGTTCCCGCGTTGATGACGCCGCGCCTGGACATCGTCTGGTTGGACATCGAAGCGCCGATTGAAGAAACTCGCCAGCGGATCATCAACAGCCCTTATTCGCGGACGCCGGTTTGCCAGGGAGCGCTCGACAACATTCTGGGCATAGTTAAGGCGAAAGACCTGTTGTCGAGGGTTCTCGCGGGCGAGCCGTTCGACCTGCGAGCCGCGCTGCGCCAGCCGCTTTACGTGCCGGAGACCAGAACCGCGTTGCAGTTGCTGGAACTGTTCAAAGGCTCGGCGACGCACATCGCCATGGTCGTTGACGAACACGGCGCGATTGAAGGACTGGTGACGATGAACGACGTGCTGGAAGCGATTGTCGGCGATTTGCCTGCGCCGAGCGGCGAGGTTGAAAGCTACGCCGTTCAACGCGACGACGGATCGTGGTTGTTGGATGGCAGAATATCCATCGCTGAGTTCAAGGAATTATTCTCGCTCGACACATTGCCGAGAGAAGAGGACGGCGGTTATCACACGCTGGCTGGATTCATCATCACTTACCTCGGACGATTGCCGTCAGCGTCGGATTATTTCGTCTGGGACGACCTGAAAATCGAAGTCGTGGACATGGATCGCCGCCGCGTGGACAAAGTTCTGGTCAGCCGCGTCGGGCCGGACGATGCGGAGGATTAAGAGAGAACACGTAAAAGACGGAAATAACGGAACAAACGGAAATTATATGGGCTTGCTCTTTTCCGTTTGTTCCGTTATTTCCGTCTTTTACGTGTTCTCTCTTTGCTTCCTATCTGGAAAATTCAAATGGCAATCGAAATTCGCACAGTCAAAACTGAAGACGAGTACCACGCGGTCGAACATTTACAGCGCGAAATCTGGGGCGCGCAGGACATCGAAATCGTCGCTTTCGAAACGTTGATGACGGCGCACAAAAACGGCGGCGTGATGCTCGGCGCGTTCGACACGGTTGAAGACGAAGAGCGGATGATTGGCTTCGTCTTCGGCTTCGTCGGCCTGACGGCTGATGGCCGCGTCAAGCATTGCTCGCACATCGCCGGAGTGCTGCCCGCTTACCGCGACCGCAACGTCGGTTACGCGTTGAAGCTGAAACAGCGCGAGCAGGCGCTGGCGCAGGGAATTGATCTGATCACCTGGACTTTCGATCCGCTGGAAAGCCGCAACGCCAGATTCAACTTTCACAAGCTCGGCGCGACGTGCGACACGTACCTGCGAAATTTATACGGCGCGATGCGCGACACGCTGAACGCCGGTTTGCCGAGCGACAGATTTCAAGTTGATTGGCGCATCGCAAGCCCGCGCGTCGAATCAAGATTGCGCGGTGAAGACGCCGCCATGTCCTCTTCAAAACTGATGACCGATGGCGTCCCGCTAATCAACCCTTCAGCGCCTCGGCCATCGGAAAGGGCTGCGATTGAATCGGAGCGAGCGCTCATTCAAATCCCTTCCGATTTTCAAAGCCTCAAAGCCGCCGACAAAAATCTCGCGCTCGAATGGCGGCTGCATACCCGCGAGTTGTTTGAATGGGCCTTTGCAAAAGGCTACACGGCGACGGATTTACTGGTGGAAGGCGGGCGGAGTTATTACCTGCTCGAAGCGGAGACGATTGATCACGGATAAACACGAGAAGCCGCGCGCAACCATCCTCGCCATTGACATGAATTACCGGCAACAGGGATTATGGCGAAGCTCTCATTTGAGCGCTCACAAACCACTTCAATAACAGTGTCACGCTAAAAACGCTTTGCCGGCAGGCTGCGCCGGTGGAGTGAACTCAATATGATGAAACCATCGTTCCCGTTACTTTCATCACTCCCATCGCTCCCATCGCTCATTGCCTCGCGCAGGCTGATCAAAATCACGCTGGCGCTGGCGCTGCTTTTCAGCCTGGCCGTTTCACAGGCGTCAGCGGTTCCGGGAAGAATCGAGCCAAATCCCGTCGAGAACACCGCGCAGCAGGAATTTTTCGAGAAGAAGATTCGCCCGATCCTGGCCACGAGTTGCCAGCGATGCCACAACTCGAAAGCGAAAGTGGCCGGACTCGATCTGACAACCGCCGAAGGTTTCCACCGCGGCGGCGACAGCGGCCTGCTCGTCAACAAAGAAAAACCGGAAGAGAGCCGCTTGCTCAAAGTCATCGCTTACGACGGCGAGATGAAGATGCCGCCGACAGGCAAATTGAAAGATCACGAAATCGCCGCGTTGACCGAGTGGGTGAGGATGGGCGCGCCGTGGCCAGGAACTGATAAACCTGCTGCTTCAGAAAACTGGCCGAAGAATTCGTCAGTCAGGTCGTTCACCGAAGAGGAAAAAGCATTCTGGTCGTATCAGCCGGTCAAGGACGCCGCGCCGCCGCGAGTGAAAAACGAAGCGTGGATCAAATCGCCGATTGACCGATTCCTGCTGGCGAAGCTGGAAGAGAAAAACCTCAAACCCGCTCCGGCGGCTGATAAGCTGACGCTGCTGCGCCGCGCGACGTTCGATTTGACGGGACTGCCTCCGACCGAAAACGAAATGCGCGATTTCCTGGCCGACAATTCGCCCGACGCGTTCAAAAAAGTCGTCGAACGATTGCTCAGCAGTCCACGTTATGGTGAACGCTGGGGCCGCCATTGGCTGGACGTTGCGCGTTACGCCGATTCGACCGGCAACGACGAAGACCACCGCTACCCGCACGCCTGGAAATACCGCGACTACGTGATCGAATCGTTCAACAACGATTTGCCCTACGACCAATTCATCCGCGAACAAATCGCGGGCGATCTGCTTCCGGCAAAAGACGGCGGCGAGGTCAATCGTCGCGGCGTCATCGCCACCGGCTTTCTCGCGCTCGGCCCGAAAGCCATCGCGCAGCAGGACAAGAAGAAGATGCTTTACGACGTCTACGATGAGCAGGTTGACGTCACGACGAAGGCGTTTCTCGGTCTGACAGTCTCGTGCGCGCGCTGTCACAATCACAAATTCGATCCGATCCTGACCAAAGATTATTACTCGATGATCGGGATGTTCGCTTCAACGCGCAGCTTCACCAATCCCGATTCGCATGTTTCCGCCGTGCTCGAAAAACCGCTCGTGACGAAGGCGGAATTCGAGCGCTACAAAGCCGCGCGGAAAGAACATCAGGCGAAAGAGTCGCGCGTCAAAATCGCGATTGAAGAGATCGTGGATGAAGTGAAGGATCACGCGGTCAAACAGCATTCGCCGCGTCTGGCGGATTACTTCCTCGCCGCGCGCAAAATTTATCAAAGCGGAGCGCTGCTGGCCGGCACAGCGCGACAATCCGATTTGAACGAAGAGTTGTTGAAACGCTGGGTTGATTTCCTGAAGCCGGGCGCCGAGGTTCGCGGCTATCTGAACGAATGGAACGCCGCCGCGCCGGATAAACTTGCCGCCACCGCGCAAAGCTATCAGGAGCGTTTTCAGAAACGTTTTGCCGAATGGGAAGAGAAGATCAGCAAGTGGCGGCCCGAATACAAAAAAGCTCTGGCCGAGAACAAGCCCGTTCCAGACAAACCAAAATTTGAAGCTGGCGATGACCGCTTCTTCAACGATGTCTATTTCGCGGGCGGGCCTTTCGCCGTTGGCGATAAAGACCAGAAGCGTTTTTCGCCCGAACAATGGTCGCGGCTCACCGAGCTTCACAAACAGCAAGCGGAGTTGAAAAAGTCCGCGCCTGCGGAACCCGAAATGGCCTGCGCGATTGAAGACGGCGAGCCGATCGCGCAGAAGGTCTTCATCCGGGGCGATTACAACAACAACGGCGAAGACGCGCCGAAAGGCTTTCCCGCGATCCTCGCTCGTTACGACACGAAGCCGGCGTTTGTCGGCAGCGGGCGATTACAGTTTGCCGAATGGTTGACGCAGCCCGGCCATCCACTGACCGCGCGTGTGATGGCGAACCGCATCTGGCTATGGCATTTCGGCGAGGGCCTGGCGCGCACGCCTGACAATTTCGGCAAGATGGGCGAACCGCCCACGCATCCCGAACTGCTCGATTACCTGGCCACGCAGTTCGTCAAAAGCGGTTGGTCAATCAAAGCGATGCATCGGTTGATCATGTTTTCGAGCGCCTACCAGATGTCATCTGAAAATCCGAACATCGCGCCGGACGCCGACGCTGACAATCGTTTGCTGACGCGCTTCAATCGCCGCCGTCTTTCGGTCGAAGAGATGCGCGACGGCTTGCTGGCGGTTGACGGAACGATTGATTTCACGATGGGCGGGACGCTGCAAACCGGGCGCGGCACTGACGGCGAGAACAATCAGGGCAGGCTGAGCCTGAATCCCGAAAAGCTGAAACGCCGCACGGTCTATTTGCCGCTGCGCCGCGCGAATCTGCCGACGCTGCTGAACCTCTTCGATTTCGGCGACGCGACCACGTCTTCGGGCAAACGGCAATTGACCAACGTCGCCACGCAGGCGCTCTTCTGGCTCAACAGCGAATTCCTGAACGAACGCGCGCAGGACGTGGCGAAATCGCTGCTCGACAAAAAAGGATTGAGCGACGCGTCGCGAGTCGAAACCGCCTACGCGCGCATCCTCAATCGTCAGCCTGCGAAGGAAGAGGTTGATCAATCGCTGAAATACATCGAAGGATTCAAGCAGAAGTTCGCGGGAGAAAATGTTGGCCAGAAAGCGTGGCAGAGCTTGTGCCGCGCGCTGATGTCGTCGAACGATTTCGTTTACGTTGATTGAAAATGGCCCCAATCAAAACCGCCACGAAAAAAGCGAAAGCAGACGAAAGTCCGCGAACCGATCAAGACAGCGCGTGGAAGGATATTCTGGACGCTTATCTGCGCGCGTTTCTGCGCTTCTTCTTTCCGCAGGTCGAAGCCGATATTGATTGAAGTCGCGGTTATGAATCGCTGGACAAAGAACTGGCGCAAGCGCGTCCAGCTTTCAGAACAGGCAAACTGCTGGCCGACAAGCTCTTCAAAGTCTGGCTGAAGAACGGCAGACAGACCTGGCTGCTGATTCACATTGAAGTGCAGGAGCGCGGTGGGCGTGTCTTCTCAAGGCGCGTCTTCGTTTACAACTACCGGCTGATGTACGCGCACAACGTCGAGGTCATCAGCCTGGCGGTCGTCACCGGCAGTGGAGGCAAGGCGACGGGGCATTATGAGACCGGGCGCTGGGGTTGCGCGCACGTCTTCGATTTTCCGGTCGCCAATATCAGCGATTACGCCGCGCGGTGGGAGGAGCTTGAGGCGAGCGACAATATCTTCGCCGTGGTTGTGATGGCGCAGTTGAAGGCCATAGATACCAGGGGAGATAATGACCGGCGTTATGAGTGGAAGCTCCGATTGCTTCGCGATCTTTACCGGCGCGGTTACGCGCGGGAGGAGATCACGGCGTTGTTTATTTTTATGGACTGGGTGATGAGGCTGCCGGAGCCGTTGAACGAGCGAATTCTTGAGGAAGCTCACGAACTCGAGGAGGGAAAGAAAATGCCATACGTTACAAGCTTTGAACGAATCGGAATGAAAAGAGGGTTGGAGCAAGGATTGCAACAGGCGCGCGAAGA
>JAJVID010000137.1:99837-109728 GCA_022072205.1 Acidobacteriota bacterium | reverse complement strand
GTAGCTGAGGGCGTTTGAGGTAGCAGCCCATTGAAACGCGACGCTATTCAGAACCGGCCCCACCCAGGCCGGTGGTAGCTGAGGGCGTTTGAGGTAGCAGCCCATTGAAACCGCTACAGTAAAGCTTCATAGGGGCTTTCCGTCTTGCTGTGGTTGAGGGCGATAGAGGTAGCAGCCCGTTGAAATCCTGCCACGGAGAGCCTGTAGCCCTGACAAATTCTGAAGCCAATTCCGGTCTGCCTGATCGCGCGTATGATCGCGTATGTGAAATCGGGAAAATCTGCAAACGGCCTGGGTACGAGTTGAAGATTCGGACGGGTGCGCGGGCATTGATGGAGTGACGGTGGAACGGTTCGCCGGAGACCTGGACGGGGAATCGGCCCGGCTCAGCCGCGAGTTGGGCGATTGGACAAGAGAACGTATGTTTCGCATCTCTCGATTACAACTGAGGATCAAATTGCTGGATGACTTTGCGCCGCCCGGATTCTGGGGATCGCGGTTGCGAGGCGGTTACGGGCGCGTGTTGAAAGATCATCTGTGCGACCACCGGGAGATCGAGGATTGCCGCGACTGCCCGCGTTTTCGTGAATGCGATTACCCGCAATTGTTCGAGCCTCGGCGGACGGTTGAAGAGAGCCGGCGGGCCGAAGCGCCGCTGCGGGATCAGACGTCGTTGCCGCGCCCTTTCGTGATTGACATCCCGCGCCTGTTCACCGCGGAACAGTTGGAAAAGAAGCGGCTTTATTTCGGGTTCACGCTGATCGGCGGGCTGTGCGAGCGGATCGAATATCCGGTGACGGCGTTTTCGATCTTCGGGCAGATGGGGATAGAGGCGGGCGAAGGGCGGCGGGCGCGGTTCCTGCTGGAAGACGCGCGCGACAGCCTGGGCGGCGGGCGTTCGATTTTTCAGAGCGGGGCGTTCGGCCGTCCGGTGGCGCGAGACGTGATTGACGCCGTCCGCGAACGCGCGGCGCAGGATCAGGCTGAAAGCGCATCGCCGGCGCGCGAGTTGGAGATCAGGTTCGTCACGCCGGTGAGAATCGAGAAGGAGCCGTTCAAGGATTTTTACGGGCTGGTTTATCAGTTATGCAATCGCGCCGGCGGGTTGTGGCAATTGTACGGAGACGATTGGCCCGGCCAGAGCGGGTTTTATCGCTGGCGGAATGAGTTGCTGAAGCTGTCGCGCGAGGTGAAGACGCTCGATTGCGAGTTGCGGGATTTCAATACCAGCCGCTTCTCGAACCGGCAGGGCAAAAAGCAGCCGATGTATGGTTTCATCGGGACAATGCGTTTCGCCGGAGACTTCGCGCCATTCGACGAACTGCTGCGAGTCGGGGAGATTGTCCACGTGGGACAACAGACGGGATTCGGGTTCGGAAGGTATCAGATCAGCCGTGCGTTTTTGGAGCGCGGCCAATTGTAGGTGGTCAGGGCTTGGATTCGCTGATGAGCACGACATCGTTCAGGCTTCTGCCGCGCGAGCAGGCCAGTTGTTTGCCGTCGCTTGACCAGTCAAACCAGGAGATTTGATCGGAGCTGAAGTTGGTCAACTGTTTCGGCGCGCCGCCGTCGAGCGGCTGGTACCAGATGTTTGAGACGCCATCGCTGGTGGCGACGAAGCTGATCCCGCGCCCGTCGGGCATCCATCGCGTCGGGATCGGCGTGTCGGCTGTCGGCGGAGCGTCGAAGACTTTTTCGGGATTGCCGCCGGAGATCGGAATAATCGCGATCCGCCAATTGGCCTTCGGGTCGGCGCGGTACCAGCAAACAATCTTTTGCCCGTCGGGAGAGACAGCGGGCCAGGTTGAAAGTTTGTCGGTCAATTGCACTGAATCGCCGCCGTCAATCGGGACTTTCCACAGAGTGTGTTTGATGGTTCCGGTCGCGGCGTAGATCACCCATTTGCCGTCGGCTGAAACCGCCGGAAATTCCTCGCTCACGCCGTTGGTCAGTTGTTTCTGCTCGCCCGTGTTCAGATCATAGCGGTAGATGTTTGAATTGCCCGTGCGATTCGAGACGAAGACGATGTAACGTCCGTCGGGCGAGACATCCGGGTAACGGTCGGCGAGAGTTTCGGCGGTCGTCAACTGCTTCTGATTTTTGCCGTCCTGATCCATCAGCCAGATGTCCTGGCTGGTGCTCGCGCGCGAAACGTAAACGAGTCTGCCGTCGGGCAGCCACGTCACTCCACCCACGCCGTTGTTCTCGCCTATGCCATTTGTGATCTGGCGGGGGCGGCCCATGTTGACGCCGTCGGCGTTCGGGGTCAGCCAGACGTTGACGTGAGCCTCGACTTGAACCGTGACCAGCGCGCGCCCGTCGTCGGTCAGGCTCATGTCGCGGTAATCGTTCAGGTCGTTGGTGATCTTTCGCGGCGCGCCTTTCGGGTAAGGCAAAAACCAGATTTGCGCCAGCGCGGAGCCTTTTTCCGCCGCAGGGACGATCAGCCCTCCCTGCTCGCGCATCCACGAGACACGCCCAACGCTGGCCCAGGTTTGATCCGAGATTGGCCGCTCTTTTCCATCGGCCACGCTGATTTCGGCGATGTACATCCGCCGCCCGCCGGTGTTCGTGCCCGCCGGGCAGGCGATGATCTTTCCGTCAGGCGACCAGGCTGGGCCGCTGATCCAGAAAAAGTCAGCGCCTTTGCGGGAAGCGAGCTTGCGCTCATTGGCGCCGCTAACGTCGGCGATGATCACGGCGTCTTCGTTCTGCCCGCGATTGCGCCGCACGAAAGCCAGTTGTTTGTTGTCGGGCGAGATGGTGATCGGGCTGTCAATGTCTTTCAGGATTCTGCGCGGAACGCCACCGAGCACCGGAACCTGATACAACATCTGAATCGTGTTGTTCTGCTCCTGGACGACGTAAAAGACGTGAGCGCCGTCGCGCGAAAAAGTCACCCCGCGATAGGTGACATCGGATGGCGGAACGATTTCGATGTTTTTCGATTCGGTGACCTGGCGGACGAGCAGACTCTCTTTGCCGGCCTCGCGCAAGACATGCACGACGTAATTGCCATCGGGAGAAATCGCCGCGCGCGTGGCTTTGCCGCTGGTGGTGAATCGCCTGACGTGGGGAATCTGGAACGGCGCTTCAACCCGATGCCCGGACGCGATCAGGCGGTAAGCGCCATATCCGATTGTTACAACCAGCAGCGTGAGTAACGCGACTACCCAGGGGTTCTTCAGAGCCAGTATGCCTGTTGAATCATTGAGTGAGCCGGTCGAAGGCGCGCTGGTCAGCACCCCGGTTCGCAACTCGAATTCCTTCGTGGAATTGCCGCTCAGGGTATCGCGCGCCTTGTCGCTGGGTAAATCAACGTCGCCGCTGGGGAAACTGCGCGATTTCTCAAGCTCCTGTTCGATGCCCAGCCGCCGCCCCAATCGGCGCAGATCGTTGAGCATTTCCTTCGCCGTCTGGTAACGCTCTTCGCGGTCTTTGATCAACGCCTTCGCGACAACCCATTCGAGCACTTCGGGGACATCGGCCTGGAAATGCGAAATCGGCGGAGGGTCGGTGTTGAGAATTGATCTGATGATGTCGCGGCTGGTGGCGCCGCTGAAAGGGGCGCGCCGGGAGATCATCTCGTAAAGCACTATGCCGAAGCTGAAAATGTCGGTGCGCGAATCAACGCGCAACCCGCGCGCCTGCTCAGGGGACATATACTGCGCCGTGCCCATCACGACGCCGGGTATGGTTTCATTCGGCGCGCCGGGCGGGATCGTGGCGAAGAGATCATCCGGCGCGGGCGAGTCCGCTGGCGGCGTTGTGTCGTCGAGCAGAAGATCGGCGGTGGTCGGAGTCTCAGGCGCGTCCTCAAGCGCATTTGGCGACGTTTGAGAAGTTTCGGTCGAGCCTGACGCCTGTGGTTTTTCAGTCAGTTTGGCCAGACCGAAATCGAGCACCTTCACGTAACCATCAGGCCGGATCATGATGTTTTCCGGCTTGATGTCGCGGTGGACGATGCCCGCCGCGTGCGCCGCCGCCAGAGCGCTGACGACTTGCGAAGCGATGTCGAGAGTCTCGTTGATCGTGAGTCTCGTCCCGGCCATTCGTTTGCGCAGTGTGCTGCCTTCGATGTACTCGGTGGCGATGAAGTGCCTGCCGCCGGTTTCACCGATTTCAAAAATCGTGATGATGTTCGGATGATTGAGAGCGGAGGCGGCCTGAGCTTCTTTCTCGAAGCGGCGCAACCGTTCAGGGTCTTGCGTGTAGCGTTCGGGGAGGAGTTTGATTGCGACTTTGCGATTGAGGCGGGTGTCCTGCGCCAGATAAATTTCGCCCATTCCCCCGGACCCGATCGGGGAGATGATCTGGTAACGATCAAAACGAGTTCCTGCAGTGATGGGCATATCGAAAGTCTTTCACATTAGCGGTGAACGAGACTCTAGCCGAGTTCAGTAGACGGCGCAAGCAGCCTCACCCGTGATTAGAACGGGGTCGAGCGGCGCGCTCATCCGTGAGCTTCGATTGGCACGCGAGCCGCCTCCTTCCCACGTTGTTCGTTGACAAACGAAAGCAGAATCATTCCAACAATGAAGAAAGCGCCGATTGAAAGAATCGCCGGGCGCTGGCTTCCGGTCGTTCTCGACACGGCGCCGAAGATGATCGGGCCGAGAAATGCCAGAGCCTTGCCCGCGATGCCAAGAAAGCCGAAGAACTCCGAGGCGTTCTCCTTTGGCGTGAAGAGCGCAAGCAGGCTGCGCGTCACCGATTGGCACGAACCTATGCCTATTCCAACCAGCACTGAAGCGACGTAGAACATATTCTTCGAATAAGAGAAGTAAGCGACAGTGACGGCGGCGATCCAGATGACCAGCGTCAGATAGATGGTTCGCTTCTGCCCGATGCGATCCGCGAGAAAGCCGAACGAGAAAGCCCCGGCGGCGGCCACCACGTTGTTGATGATCAGCAGGTAAACGATCTCTTTGGGCGAAAAGCCGACGGTTTCTTTTGCGTAGCGCGCCGCGAAATAGATCACCGTCACCACGCCATCGTTGTACACGAGAAAAGCCACGAGCAGCCGGAACAGGTCCTGATACCGGCGGATGTGGCTCAGGGTGCGTCTGAGTTGCCGGAATCCAACGGTCAAATAGCTTTCGCCCGGAGGCAATTTCTGGGGAACGCTGCGGTCGCGGAGGAAGATGAAGGTCGGGATGACCGCGACGGCGTAGTAGATTGCGACCACAACCGGGATCAACCGCGCGCGAGAAAGCTCGAAGGCCGTCGGGTTCGGCTTGATGTAATTGGCCAGCGGCACGCACAGGAACAGACAAACCAACCCGCTCGTGTAGCCCATCGCCCATTTCAAACCGGAGATGCGCCCCGCGTTCGATTCGTTCGAGATGCCTGGGAGAAAGCTGTCAATGAACACACCGCCACCCGCGAAGCCGACATTGGCGATGATGTAAAGCGCCAGACCCAACGTAACCATCCCCGGCCCGACAAACCAGAGCGCGCCGGTGAAAAAGATGATCGTCAGCGCGCAGACGCCCAGAAACTTTTTGCGGCTGCCGGAGAAATCAGCGATTGCGCCCAGAATCGGCGCCAGCACAGCGACGATGACTTCTGAGATTGAAGCGCCCCACCCCCAGAGGTAATCGGCCCGGCCAGTATCGGAACCATCAGCATTGCCGACGACGACCGTACCGAAGTAGAGGGCGTAAAGCGCGGTGACGATAACGGTCGTGAACGCCGAATCGGCGACATCGTACATGCACCAGCCGAATATCTCTTTCTTTGTGACGGGAGGAAGCGGAGTTTGAGTTGTTGGAGAGGCCATTTTCAATGTTTAAAGAGAGGAGGAGGCCGATCGGAAGACGCCAGGGTTCTGGCGCTTTCCGATCAGCATTTGTTCGTGCCGCTATCTAACGCCCAGCAGCAGGTCAATCACAAGTTGATCGAGCTTTTCGTAAGGCAGTCGCTTCGTGGCCAACTCGGCCCGGTTGAAGCGCATTGATTTGACCTGTTCCGCGCGTACTTTGGTGAATTTCAGCGGGACAGGCTCGAACGCTGGATCGGTCGAACGAATCTCGGCGAGCAGCGATTGAATCTCTTTGTCTTCATTGAAGCGGCGAGCCTTCTCTTTGAAGATCAGGTAATTCCGCATGCAGCCTGCCGCGAAATCCCAGACGCCTTCTTCATCCTCGCTGCGATAAGCGTGGGCGTCGAAATGGCGCGGGCCTTCGTAGCTTTTCTCTTCGAGCATTTTCACGAGGAAGAACAGGTTCTTGATTCCTTCGGAACCGAAGCGCAGGTCTTGATCGAATCGCGGGCCTTTCTGATCGTTCAGGTCAATGTGGAAAAGCTTGCCCGCTTCGAGCGCCTGCGCGACCACGTGATAAAAGTTCAACCCGGCCATCTGTTCGTGGCCGACTTCGGGATTGACGCCGACCATCTCCGGATGATCGAGCGTGTTGATGAAGCCGAGGTAAGCTCCGGTCGAAGGGAAGTAGATGTCGCCGCGCGGTTCGTTCGGTTTGGCTTCGAGCGCGAATTTGTAGTCGTAGCCCTGCGAGATCGAATATTCGCAGAGAAAATTCATCGCCTCGCGGAACCATTTGATCGCTTCGCAGGCGTCTTTGCTCGCATCGGCTTCTGCGCCTTCGCGTCCGCCCCAGAAGACGTAAATCTTCGCTCCGACCTCGGCGCCGAGGTCCATCGCGCGCATCGTTTTTTGAACCGCGTAAAGGCGGACGCGCGGATCGTTCGACGTGAACGCGCCGTCTTTGAAGACCGGGTCGGAAAAGAGATTGGTCGTCGCCATCGGAACGGTCATCCCGTAATCGCCCAGAGCCTTCTTGAATTCGCCGACGATCTTGTCGCGTTCGGCGGCGCTGGCGTCAATCGGCACGAGATCGTTGTCGTGAAAGTTGACGCCGTAGGCTCCGAGTTCGGAAAGGCGTTTGACGATTGTGACGGGTGAAATCGGCTGGCGTGTCGGCTCTCCGAACGGATCACGTCCGGGATTGCCGACAGTCCAAAGGCCAAAAGTAAACTTGTGTTCCTTCTTCGGTTGCAGATTGTTCATTCTCAGGCTCCTTGCTAAAGCTAGCATAGGTTGTTGGTTTAAACTTGAGAGCGGGATCAATCATCGCGAGCGCGTGATTGTAGCCGAAGAAGCGCAACTCCAGGAAGGGACACGGATAGATTGTTCCTCGCTGCGGGATCGCGAAGATAACGACTGTTCGTGATGAGCCTCGAGCTTTCAAGCGGCTCGGCTCATCACTGTTCAATCGTCAATATCAACGGTCTATGAAGAAGGAGAAGGGAGAGAAACAGGAGGACTTGGTGGTTAGGCCGATCGAGGATCTCTCTTGGAAAACAAAGCGGCGAACGCCTCGCGCGCGCCGGTCGTCTTTTCGCCACGGTTTTTCAACCATTCAGTTGTAACTTCAAAAGCGTTGCGTGCCGCATTCGGCTTCTTTCCGCGCGCTCTCCTCGATTTGCGCGTTTGCCGCAATTGCTCTTGCAGAGGAGAGTCTTTCTTGATCAATTTAGCTTTCATAATTCACCTTCCAATACCTTTATCCAAGGAAAATTCAAAATAAGTTGAAATGAGAGTCTGGCGTTTAGCTGAAGAAAACAGCTATTCGCTGAGCACATTTCGATGCCCACGAATAAATTTGACTCAAAGGCTTCTTACGCTTGATTGTCCGACTAAGCCAGCGCTGATTTTTAGGCCATCGGGGGATGGGGCGGAAGATCTTTGGGGTAACGAGTCAAATGCCGAAGCAGGAACCTCGAAGGCAGTCTAACATAACCTGAAGATGTGCCGCATCGGAAAAATTATTTTTTTGATCTAAAGTTCGACCTTGAAATCAATCATCTTGAAGGCGCGCTTTGGATACCGATGCCGATACATTGGTTGCCCTAAAAATTTCGCCATCTCTGAACCGGGTCAACTTGGGAGGATTCGCGCTGCGAACAGAGCCTTGGGGACTTGAGACTGAATACAAGGAAAGCGGCGAAGGAAATTGGTTCGATGAGTTGCTCGAACCCTCGGGTCTATTGACGGGGAGTCGGCAATCTCAAGAAACGTCAGGACGAGAGTTCTGACAGTCGCCTTCGCCGCATCTCGATGACTGTTTGATTTTCAAGCCTGAGAATCTGGAGCGGGAGACGGGATTTGAACCCGCGACTTCGACCTTGGCAAGGTCGCACTCTACCACTGAGTTACTCCCGCATCGGAAGTTGCTTTTTATCCTATGGTCGCGCGGCTTGTCAACGGGACGCGCTGGAAAATTTCAAAAGTCGCGCTTTCCCCACACGCTCCGGCTAAACCTTTGTTCGGAAAAATATCCGCGTCTCAACGTGACGGCAGGCCCAGCGTCCGGCTTTATGATTACGCTCACCACGTCGTATCGGTACGGCTCTTCTGAAACGCCTGTGATGCGGCGATAGACGCGCGTTGCTCGAATGATCTGTCGCTGCTTACGAACGTCAACGGCGGCTTCGGGCGCGGCGATCTCGCCGCTCGAACGAGTTTTGACCTCTACGAAAGCCAGCGTGAATGGCCGCGCGGATTCGTCGTAAGCGATGATGTCAATCTCGCCGGTGACCTGACGCCCGGTCAGGCTGTGACCAATCGGCGCGATGAAATTCGTCGCGACTATGCGGTAACCCTGCCGCTTCAGATATTCAACAGCCATCCGTTCACCGAACTCTCCCAACTCCAAATGCGACGGGCGAGGCTTGTCTCCGCGAAGCTTTTTGAATTTGAAAAGGTTCAGCGTGAACATAAGTTTCTGAAATCGAAGGTCAGCGGTTATACTCCGCTCTCATTGATTGATCGAGAAGAGAATCTAAACCGAAGATAAATACCATGACCATAAAACAGAATCGAACCGCTCTTTTGAATGTTCTGTTGGCCGCGATTGTTTTATCAAGCTTCGCAGTTATTGCCCGCGCCCAGCAATCTCCCCATATGAATTCAGGCTACATTCCGCACCGCGTCTACAATTCAGGTGACAAGCGGTTCAGCGACTTTGAATCGCTGCTGGCCGAGCTTGCGAAGGTTGATATCGCCTTCGTCGGCGAACAGCACGACGACCCGGCGACTCATCGCATCGAGCGCGCGATTCTGGAAGGGCTGGCGCGCCGTCGCGCAAACGTGATCGTCTCGTTGGAGATGTTCGAGCGAGACACGCAATCATCGCTTGACGATTACCTCGCGGGCCGTTTAAGCGAAGAAAAGTTTCTGAAAACTTCGCGCCCCTGGCCGCGCTACGCGACTGATTACCGTCCGCTGGTCGAATTCGCCCGCGCGCACAATTGGAAAGTCATCGCCAGCAACGTCCCCCGGCGCATCGCCTCTCAAGTCTCAAAGCAAGGCCTCGATGCAGCGCGATCCGGGCTGGAACCGGATCGAAATCTGGTCGCCGCCGAACTCTCCTGCCCGATGGACGATTACTTCAAACGCTTCGCTGAAGTCATGAGCAAAGGGCATCCGGGATCGGATCAAAAACAGACGGACAAGAAACAGGAAGAAGAGCAGCGCGCGATGATCGAACGCTTTTACCAGGCGCAATGCGTGAAAGACGAAACGATGGCCGAGTCCATAGCCCACGTTTTTGGACAACAGGCCAACGGCCAAAGCGGCCCGCTCGTGGTTCACTTCAATGGCGCGTTTCACAGCGATTATCGTCAGGGAACCGCTTCGCGCGTCGTTCGCCGATTGCCAAAATCGAAGGTCAAAGTGATTTCCGTCGTTCCGGTCGAAAACCTCGACGCGATCAATGTTGACGAATATCGCAAGCGCGGCGATTACATCATCTTCACTTTAAAACCGCCAGCGCCGAAGCAGGAGCAATCGAAGACCTAAGGCTTTCACCCAGGCTGCAAAGATCGAACAGGAATTACTTGTTCGTCAGCGCCGCCCACACCAAATCT
>JAJVID010000137.1:80392-99737 GCA_022072205.1 Acidobacteriota bacterium | reverse complement strand
ATTACATCATCTTCACTTTAAAACCGCCAGCGCCGAAGCAGGAGCAATCGAAGACCTAAGGCTTTCACCCAGGCTGCAAAGATCGAACAGGAATTACTTGTTCGTCAGCGCCGCCCACACCAAATCTTCAATCGCCTGCCTTCTTGCCAAAGGAAGATCGCGCGATCCCTTCGCCGCATCTCTGCTCTCACCTGCAAACAGCGTTTATCGTCCTGGCGAGACAGGCTCGATATTCGTTTGGGCTGCGAATGAACCTGCCTGAGATAAAACCGGCCTTGTCATTTGAAAGCTTGATGTCGAACCAGAATTTTACTCGGTTCAGCCCAAGCGTCAGCTCAGAACGGAATCTCGCTCACCGGTTCCTGCTCCGGCGGCAGTTCGCGTGTGTGTCCCGATTCAAGGTCATCCTGCATTCCGTCAATCAACCGGTCGAGTTGGTAGGCCGCCGCTCGCGCGCTGTGGAAGACGTCGCGGAGCAGCGTGAAGTATTCATCGCCGTAAAGTTGAGAAGCTTCGATCTCGTCCACCAGGTCGCCGTCGCGGGTGAAGAGTTGGGCGCAGTAGGACGCGCTCATCATCCAGTCATCATCGTCTTTCGAGATGACGCGGACGACGCCTTCGCCGAGCGCGATCCGAAACGCGCCTGCCGCATAACCATCGTATCTGGCCGGACGCCAGGCGAGGCTCTTGCTTTTCGTGTTTTTGTGAAGCTGTTCGAGCAGATGCAGAAATTGTGGACTTGCCATGTTCACCTCCGTGTTGATGCGCCCGCGCGGGCGGGTGGGTTTCAAATGTTATTCGGATCAATGCCGAGTTCGCGTAATTTAGCGGCGAGTTGTTCAACGCGCCGCTCCGCCGCCTGAGCGCGTTCAGCTTCCGCCTGAGCGCGTTCAGCTTCCGCCTGAGCGCGTTCAGCTTCCGCCTGAGCGCGTTCAGCTTCCGCCTGAGCGCGTTCAGCCTCCACCTGAGCGCGCTCCATTTCTTTCCTCGCGTCTTCGGCTGGTGTGGGCAGCATGGCGCCCTCAGCCGTAAAGTAGCGCAGGAAGCCTTCGTGAGCGCCTAAATACAGGTTCAGAACCTGACTCCAACGCCAACCGCGCTCGTCAGGTTGAATCTCTTCATATTGCGTCCCGCTCAAACGGAAGCCCGCGAACTCGCCTGTTTCGGGCGAGTACCAGAAATACTCCGGTGTGTGAAAACGTGATGCGTAAATATCTTTTTTCAACCCACGGTCGTTGCGAGCGGTCGAGTCGGAGAGCAACTCGATAATCAATTCAGGCAGCTTTCCCTCATCCCACACTACCCAGGACTTGCGATGACGGCGTTCTGTGCCAGTCACGACAAAGAAGTCAGGGCCGCGAAAATCGTGTGTCTTCGTCTGCTGGTAGCTGAAATAGATCGTCAGGTTTTCGCCGATAAAGAAATCGTCCCGTTCGCGCCAGAACCATTCCAGGATCGAGACGAGGAGGCGCAGTTGCAGCGCGTGCAATGAACTTTCCATAGGCCAATCCTCACTCGGTAAGTCAGCCTCGTGCGGCAGAATTTCCAGCCACTGTTCAGGCGTGAGTTCCTCGCTCAGCGGTTTTATCATCGTGCTAGCCATATTTCCTCTCAGTTAAACTCCGCGAAGAGAAGACTCCCTGCGCGTGTTCGATACGCGCGCATGAATTCGATCTGTTACTTTGAAGAGCGCAAAGGCGCAAAACATCCAAAAGAAAGCGTTAGCGATCACACGGAAAATCAATTCAGCTTGTGTGACTCTCGCTGGATGACCGAGAGCCAACCAGTGGGCAAATGGCATGGACAAAAATCCTACAAGCCGTAACCCTGGAATTGAATTGAGCGATGAATAATCCCCCGCGTCGAAAGCGATTTGATAGGCCAAGTTAATTCTGCGAATCATTGGAATCAAAAGGGCATTGGCGAGGAGATTGCCAGTCCCTATTGCCCCAATGACAAAAGCCTTCTTCATAAATCCATCCGATGTTTCAAGGAAGCTTGATTTGATGTGGACTGTCGCGGCGCAGCCAGGATATAGCACAAATCATTGGCGAAGGCGATGATCATAGCATCTTTGCGGAACTCGAAATCCCGCTGGAATTATTTAGCGAGTCGAGTTATAAATTAGCCCCGTTCTTGTTGTGCCCCTCCTTAACCTCACAACTAAGGAGTCAGACAATGCAATCCGAATCGAGATTCGCTCCCTCATTGAGCGAAGAGATCGGTCTTGAATCTGAGGATAAGACCTCACAATTTCAGAATCAGAATCGCATAGTCAGCGAGATCAAGGCAGAAGCGGTCTCCAAACCACGCGGATCGAAATTGGACACGGTGTCGGCGGCGGTAGTAGTCGGGATGACGGCCCAATTCGTGCTCTTCATCTTCGGGCTTGTGACGGAGTTCGTGCCGCGATTGATCGAAAACATTCTGCTGAGCGTGTTCGTCGGCCTCTGCGTTTCGGTCATCGCCTTTGCGCTGATGAAAGGCAACGATTGAGATAGCGGGCGAACTACTGGTCAATCGGACGCCATTCGCGCCCGTCATCCTTGAGCAGTTCGTCGGCTTCTTTCGGTCCCCACGTTCCTGCAGCGTAATTCGGGAACGAGCGCGGCGGCAGAGCTTTCCAAACGTCCAGCACCGGTTCGATCACACTCCAGCCCGCTTCGACCATGTCGGCGCGTTGGAAGAGCGTCGCGTCGCCGGTCATGCAGTCGTACAGCAATCGCTCGTAACCGGTGCTCGGCACCTCGCCGAAATAATCAACATAGTTGAAATCCATCTCGACTGCGCCGAGCCGCATGATCGGGCCGGGAATCTTCGCGCCAAACCGCAGCGAGATTCCTTCGTCGGGCTGAATGTGGATGACCAGGCGGTTGGTTCTCAAACGTTCGACCGGCGTTTCGCGGAAGAGCGTCAGCGGCGCGCTCTTGAACTGAATCGCGACCTCAGTCACTCGCTTCGGCAACCGCTTGCCGGTTCGCAAATAGAACGGCACCCCCGCCCATCGCCAGTTATCAATCATCAGTTTCAACGCGACGAAAGTCTCCGTGGTTGAATTCGGCGCGACATTCGGCTCCTGACGGTAGCCCGGAACGCGTTCGCCGTTCAACTCGCCTTCGCCGTATTGCCCGCGAACCGCGCGGGTCAACACGTCTTCCGGCGGAATCGGCTGGATCGCATGCAGCACTTTCGACTGTTCGTCGCGTACGGCGTTCGCGTCGAATGATGTCGGCGGCTCCATCGCGGTCAGCGAAACCAGTTGAAACAGATGATTGGGAACCATGTCGCGCAACGCGCCGGAGGTGTCGTAATAGCCTCCGCGCTTCTCGACGCCGACGGTTTCGGCTGCGGTGATCTGAATGTTGTCAATGTAGCGGCGGTTCCAGATCGGCTCGAAGATGCCATTGCCGAAACGGAAGACCAAAATGTTCTGAACGGTTTCTTTGCCCAGGTAATGATCAATGCGGTAAATCTGCCGCTCGTCCAGGCACTCCCTGAGTTCGGCGTTGAGCGCTCGCGCCGATTCCAGATCGTGGCCGAAAGGTTTTTCGATAATCACCCGCCGCCACTGATCCTTCTCTTCCGTCATCAACCCAATCGCGTTGAGTTGTCGAACAATCTCGCCGAAAAAATCCGGAGACGTGGCCAGGTAATAAAAATAATTGCCGTGTGTCCTGTGCTCCCGGTCGGCCTGTTCGATCAATTCTTTCAGCCTCTGGTAACAATTCGGGTCTTTGACATCGCCCGCGACGTAATAGATTCGTTTCAAAAACCATTCCCAGAGATCCGGCTCGACCTCGGTTGTAGCGAACGTTTTGATGTCTTGCGTGATCTGTTCGCGGAAGGCTTCGGTCGTCATCTCGGTGCGCGATGTGCAAACGATAGCGAATTCGCGCGAGAGCAAATGGCTTTTGGCAAGGTTGTAGAGTGCTGGAAATAGTTTGCGCTTCGTCAAATCTCCGGTCGCGCCGAAGATCACCATCACACAGGGATTGGCGTTCTCTCCGATAACCGGCAAAGGCGCTGTCTTGCTGATATTGGGCATAATTATTTTCGTAAGGTGTGACCCCTGGGAGCGCGCGCGATGGCGAGTGCGCTCCCAGGATTTGCGCGCGCTCTTCAATCATTTGGCGGCGGCCAGAACTGCTTCGTAATCCGGGTGCTGTCCAATGTCGGGGACGTACTCGGCGTATTTGACCTTGTTGTTCGCGTCAATCACGAAGACGGCGCGGGCGTGCACGCGATCGAGCGGCCCGCCCTGGATCAGCACGCCGTAGTTCTTCCCGAACGAAGCGTCGCGATGGTCGCTGGCGGTGACGACTTTGTCCACGCCCGCCGCGCCGCACCATCGCTTCATTGCGAACGGCAGATCCATGCTCACGGCGACGATTTCGACATTCGGCAGCTTCGCGGCCTCTTCATTGAATTTTTTAGTCTCGGCGTCGCAGACCGGCGTGTCGAGCGAAGGCACAGCGGCGATGATGCGCGTCTTGCCCGCGCCGCTCGCCAGCGTGTAATCGCTCATGTCGCTGCTCTTCTGAAGCTTGAAATCGGGCGCGTCCTGACCGGCTTTCACTTCGGCGCCGGCCAGCGCGACGGGATTCCCTTTGAATAAAATTGTAGCCATTGATTCTCCTCTAAAAAAATTGATTGGGGTGTAAGTTAGGAAGCGGGATTATAGACAGCGAGTCGTCGTTTAGCCACCCGCCTGGGAACGCACGCTTCCAGCGCTTCGCATTTAGCCGCCTGCTTGGGAGCGCACGCTTCCAGCGTGCTTCGCATTTAGCCGCCCGCTGGTCTTTCAATATGCCCGCCGAATTTGTGCCGCATCGCCGAAAGAATCTTTTCGGCGAATGTGCTTTCCTGGCGCGAACGAAAGCGGGTGAAGAGCGAAACCGCGAGCACATCCACCGGCACGGCTTCTTCAATCGCCGCCTGAATCGTCCATCGCCCTTCGCCCGAATCCTGCACGAAGCCTGAGTAATTCGTCAGCGTCGGATTTTCGAGCAGCGCCATCGCAGTCAAATCCAGCAGCCACGAGCCGACGACGCTGCCGCGCCGCCAGACTTCGGCGATTTCCGCAAGGTTCAATTCGTAACGATAATCTTCCGGCAATTCCTTCGAGACGGCGTTGCGCATGATGTCGAAGCCTTCGGCGTAAGCCTGCATCAACCCGTACTCGATGCCGTTGTGAACCATCTTGACGAAATGCCCGGAGCCGGATGGGCCGCAATAAATGTATCCTTCTTCAGCCGTAGTCGGCGCATTCTCGCGCCCCGGTGTGCGCGCAATCTCGCCTTGTCCGGGCGCCAGCGTTTTGAAGATCGGGGCCAGATGATCGAAGACTTCTTTCTCGCCGCCGACCATCATGCAGTAGCCTCGCTCGGCGCCCCAGATGCCGCCCGACGTGCCCACGTCAACGTAATGAATGCCTTTTTCGTCGAGCGTTTTTGCGCGACGCACATCATCTTTGAAATGCGAATTGCCGCCGTCAATGATGATGTCGCCGCCGGACATAAATTTCGACAGCGCATCCACAGTCTTTTCGGTCGGCTCGCCAGCGGGAACCATCACCCAGATGGCGCGAGGCTTTTGCATCTTCCCGACCAAATCCTCGATGGTTCTCGCGCCTTTCGCTCCCGCGCTCTCCATCTGTTTGACGTTGTCGGCGTTGAGATCGAAGACAAAACATTCATGCCCGCCGCGCATCAGACGGCGAACCATGTTGCCGCCCATGCGGCCCAGACCGATCATGCCGAGTTGCATGTTCATTGCTCCTTTCAATGTGCGAATGATTGCGGTTGTGAAAAGAGAGGCAGTGTAGAACGTGTGAGGATGGCTGACAAGGAAGGAATGGAGCGGCTCGCAGTCGAATGCTGACGAATGCGGACACAACCGATAAAAATCTTTGGACTGGCGACAAGAGCCTTTTAGTTTGAGACGTCCGTCGCAAGGAATTTTGACCGAACTGAATTGCCCCGCTCAACGATTGATTGCTTATCAGGTGAAAGCCTTGTAGCTTATCCACGCGCCGCGAACCGCGCAGCGCTCGATATGGTTTGCGCCAGCAGTCCTTCCTGAGACTACCGGATAATCGCTCTTCGTTGGAGAAAGGGGAAATTGAATGAAGCACAATCGTTTGTTCACTTTGTCGCTTGCGTTGTCATCTGTTCTGATTTTGGGCTGGCTTTCAGTCCAATTTGAGGGCGCTCCGTCGTCCGCCAAAATCGCAGACCCCGCTTTGCCGCCGAACGCTGTGCCGAGCGGGCCGTCCGATTGGCCGCAATGGCGCGGGCCTGAGCGCAACGGGCTGTCGAAAGACACCGGGCTGCTCAAACAATGGCCGTCGCCGGGGCCTCAACAGGCGTGGTCAATCTCGAATCTCGGCGAAGGTTACGGCTCGATTGCGATCAAGGGCGACCGCATCTACGTGCAGGGAACTACCGGCGGCGCGAGCGCCGTCTTCTGCCTGAATCGCGCCGACGGCAAGGCGGTCTGGTCGGCGGCTCTCGGACCGAAACTGAACGAGGGCCGCGGCAACGGGCCGCGTTCGACTCCCACGGTTGACAACGACCGCGTTTACGCGTTGACCGAAAACGGCGATCTGGCTTGCCTGCGCGCGCGCGACGGCTCGCCGGTCTGGCGCAAAAACATTTTGAAAGAGTTCGGCGGCTCCAACCCCGGCTGGCTGATCAGCGAGTCGCCGCTGATTGACGGCGACCGTGTGATCGTTACTCCCGGCGGACGCGGCGCGGGTATCGTCGCGCTCGACAAGATGACCGGCAAAGAGGTTTGGCGGACGAAAGAGTTGAACGAAGAGGCGGGCTATTCATCCTGCATCGCGGCTGACGTCGGCGGCGTGCGCACGATCATGAACTTCACTTCGCGCGCGGCGGTCGGAGTCCGCGCCAGCGACGGCAAGCTGATGTGGAGCCATTCCTCGCCCGCCAACCGGACGGCCAATTGCAGCACTCCGGTCTTCGCCGACAACAAGGTCTTCTTCTCTTCGGCTTACGGCACGGGCGGAGCGTTGCTGGGCTTGAGCGCGCAAGGCGGCGAGGTCAAAGCGCAGGAGCTATATTTCACCAAAGACATGATGAACCATCACGGCGGGATGGCGCTGGTGAACGGCTATCTCTACGGTTTCTCCAACGCCACGCTCACCTGCATCGAATTCGCCACTGGCAAGCGAATGTGGGTCAACCGCAGCGTGGGCAAAGGCTCGCTGACTTACGCCGACGGGATGCTCTATCTCTTCAGCGAGAACAACACAGTCGGATTGGCCGAAGCGAACCCGAACGCGTACGTCGAAAAGGGCCGTTTCTCGGTCGCCGACCAGGGCTGGAACAGTTGGGCGCATCCGGTGGTGATCGGGGGCAAGCTTTATATCCGCAATCAGGGGACGTTGACTTCTTACGACGTGAAGGCGCGCTAGCGTATACTCAGGCGGCGGCTCGATCTCTTCGAACCGCCACCTGAAACTGGGGAGTTGTTTATGACCCCTGTTCCGAAGAAAAAATACACGTTGGAAGAATATTTGGAGTTGGACAGGAACTCCGAGGAGCGGTACGAGTATTTCAATGGCGAGGTCTTCGCGATGGCGGGCGGAAGCCCCAGCCACGCGCGCATCAGCCTGAACGTCTGTACATCGCTAACGCAAAAGCTGAAGGGCGGACGATGTGAGGCGTTCAATTCCGAGATGCGCGTTAAGGTTCCGAAGGCTCTGCCGTATCGCTATCCCGACGTTTCAGTCGTTTGCGGCGAGCCGATCTTTGATGAGCTTGACGGGCAGCAGATGCTGGTCAACCCGGTCTTGATTGTCGAAGTTCTCTCTCCGTCAACCGCCGCTTACGACATGGTGGATAAGTTCACCGAGTATCAGTCAATTGATTCATTTCAAGAGTACCTCGTGATTTCTCAAGACCGCCCGCACGTTATCCAACACGTCAAACAATCAAAAAGAAGATGGCTGCGAATCGAGATCGAAGGGATGGAGAGCGAAGTCAAACTGGAATCCGTCAACGTGACTCTGAGTTTGAGCGAACTATACGAGCGCGTTGATTTCCAGGCTTCGGATAGAGCCAGGAGAAATTGAATAGTGGATGGTCGTTTTCGGTTTTAAAGAAACAGCTTCAGATTCTTTTCCGCAACCTCGATGTGCGCCCGCGCGCCGAAAGGGAACAGGTACTGCGTCCGCGCGCCGTCAATGAAGAGCCTGCCGTCGGGCATCTTCGACGCTATCGTGACGCCGGAATCGTGCGGCAAGAGGCCGCGCGCCAATTCGTATTCGTGATCCGGTTCGCGGTAAAGCTCGCGCACGAGGAATTGAATATCGCGCGAGCGCAGCGGCATCCGTCGCCCGCCCGCCGAGCCTATGGCCGCCGTCGAACCAGCAGCCGTCGAAATCCAGACGCCCGAACTGCGATGCTCTTCGACGTGACCGCCGGCTTCGATCAAATACCGCGTGGTCGCCGCCGGGCAGTAATGCGCGATCAAAACGTCGTTGAGCGCAAGCTCTGGCAATCGTTTGCCATCGAGCGTGACCTGCAAGCGCGCCAATTCCACAGGCCGCCATTTCAAATCCAAAATCGCATCGAGCCGTTCGGCGAAGTTCTGCCGATTGACCGAACAGAAATGGCCCACGCTGTCGCCGGGCGCTGAATTGACGCCGAGCATCACCCCATCGCGCACGTAATGCGAAGCGCCGAGCAGAGTGCCGTCGCCGCCGACGCTGATGACCAGATCAGCCGCCGCCAACCGGCGTTTGAGCGCAGCGTTGAGTTTAATCAGCGAGCCTTCGTCAAAAGCGATCTTGCGAGCTTTCAGCGCCCGCCGCACCGCGTCCACCGTGCGCTTCTGCTCGCCGTCGGCGTGGAGCAGCCGTTTGGCTGTCTCGTCGCCTTTGCGGGCGAAGCTGGCCGCGCGCCCGCCTTGCGCCATCGCGGTCTGCTTGATGATGACCAGACAGTTGTTGATCTGCATATCAGGAGAGAGTTAAGGTGAAGGCGGCGGCATTTCGACCACCAAAGCTTCGCGCCCGGCAGTCTCCCAAGCAGCAGTGAAAGCCGTAATGCCATAGCTGCATGGCTCCGGGCCATCGAGCGGATCCAGCGTGGTGATTGCAGCGCTGGTTATCTCAATCAGCACGATAGAGTGAAAAGCGCGCGGATAGCCAAGCAGATGGCGTTCAACTCCAACGATTGGATGACGGCCTGCGCGCAGGGCGTCGCGCAGATCATCGAGATTCCAATCGTCGTGGAATTGCGCCATCGCTCCCGCCTCAACCAATTTCACCTGCGCCGCGCCGAGTGACACACCCAAACTCGTGTGACCGATGAGGCGGCGGACTTGATCTTCAGGCATTTGCGATCCAAGCGCGCCCAGCGCCATTCGTACGCATGCGGCGACGCACGAAGACTGAAGTTCCTGCGCATGCCAAATCAGCATCATTCGATCCCGTGCGCGGCTGCCAAAGCTTCCGCGCGTTGGCGAAATTCCTCTGCGCTTGGACTCCCGGCGAAATCCCCCGTCGTCGCATGCAGATAAACGTCTCCGACTACGCCGAGCGGGCCGGTTGCGCCGTAGGCGAGTTCGATAGCCACGTGCCAGTAAAAGGTGGCGGGATCAAAAGTCGCTGTAGCCGCGTGGACGGCTGTCCCGATTTCACGATGCAACCAGCGATTGACTCGCGCCAGAGCATCCTGAACTGTCGGGACGGTGAATTGCGGCGTGACCACGACCTCCATATCGGTTGCATTTACGCTCATTGCTTTACCTCGCTGAAGTGATGATGACGCTGTGATTGTAATCCAACACGCTACCGGTAAACGACGAAGAAATTGTTGTCGAGGAAATCATGCTGCTCGACGCGTTTGAATCCGGCGGCAGTCATCCATCCGTCAAGATCGCCGACCGTGTAGATCATCTTCTCGTGTCCGGCGGGCCAGTTCCTGCTGAAGTCAATGATGGCGATGCGTCCGCCGGGTTTGAGGTGTTTCTTCAAACCTTTCAGGTACGCCGCCTGATTCGAGATGTGATGCAGCGTGTCAATGATGGCGATCAGGTCTACGGGTTCAGGCAGCTTCGGGTCGGTTTCTGAGGCCAGGATGGGTTTGATGTTGGTCAGCTTCTGTTCCCGCGCCGTAAGTTCGAGGTGTTTGAGCATCTCGGGGTCAATGTCAACAGCGTAAACGACGCCTTTGGCGCCGGCCTTCTGCGCCAGCGGGCGCGTGAACAAACCCGATCCCGCGCCGAGGTCGCAGACGCGTTCGCCGGGTTTGACCTTGAGCGCCTCGATGACTTTGGTTACCTGTAAGCCTCCGATGCGGCTCTCGGATTCGAGCAGCTTGACGTATTCGTCGGGGGTGCGGTTACCGCGCGATTGGCCTGACGGTCGTTGCGCCTGTTGCCCGTAAACGGGAATGATCAAAAGCGCGAGTAGCGTAATGTTCAGCCTTCTCATTTCAATTCTCCTATTGATGTTTTCTGTTCGCCCGCCTCGCCCAGCCAGCCGCGAGAACGAGCGATATAAAAAATTACGACACCGGCCAGGATCGTCAGCAGCGCCGCGCCGGTCGGGCCTGGACGTTCTCTCAAGCCCTGAATAAAAGCGACTACGGTCAAAATCAAATAGATGGCAGGCGTCACCGGATAACCCGGAGCGCGAAAGATGTTTTTCGATTCTGCTGTCTCGCCGCGCCGGACGACGTAGAGCGAAGCTACGGCCAGCGCCGCGAAAAGCGACAGGGCGGAACCGGCGTAAGTCACCAGAGCGTCGAACTGGCCGGTGAGCGCCAGAATCATCGCGACTACCGCTTGCAGAGCGAGTGCGATCACAGGCGCGCCGGTGCGCGAATGGAGTCGTCCGAAAATCGAATGAGCCAGCCCGTCGCGCGCCATCGCGTAATAAACTCGCGGCCCGGCGGCGATCATCGAACTGACCGAACCGATGATCGCCAGCGCGATGATGGCGCTGACTATTTTCGCGCCAGAAGTTCCGAACAGGCGTTCAGCCGCGAGTGTGCCGATGGCGATCTTCGGCTGCGCCTCCCAGGAATCGGCTGGCATCGCGTAGAGGAAAAGCACATTGAGCAGCAGATAAACGAAGCCGACCGCGAGCGTGCCGCCGATCAGCGCGCGCGGCAACGTGCGGCGCGGCTCTTTGACTTCGCCCGCCAGATAAGCCGCCGCGTTCCATCCGCTGTAGGCGAAAGTGACCAGGATCAAAGCCACCCACCACACGCCTGTCGGCGCCGAGCCTTGTGTGACGCCGCTCCAATCGCCGCGCCCCGTGCCGACTCCGGCGAAAAAGAAGACGAGGATCGCGCCGATGACCGACAGCGCGATGATCGTTTGCAATCGCCCGCTCGGACGCACGCCGGTGGTGTGAAAGAGCGTCAGCGCCACGATCAATATCGCGGCGAACATCGGCGATTTCCCGATGGGAATAACTCTCGACGCGTAATCCACCGCTCCCAGCGATGAAGCCGCAATCGCCGCTGAAAATCCGACGAGGAACGAAATCCATCCGCTCAGAAATCCCCAGAGCCGCCCGTAGATTCGCGTCAGGTAATAATACTCGCCGCCCGCGTGCGGCATGCGCGTCGCCAGTTCGGCGTAACAGAGCGCGCCCGAAAGCGCCAACCCAGCGCCCAGCGCCCAGACCGCCAGCGAAGCAATGCCATTGCCGGTGATCGAGCGGACGAAGGCCGGCAACGTAAAGATGCCCGTGCCGACCATGTTGGTTATGACGAAAGCCGCCGCGCCCCACGCGCCGAGCGCCCGCCGCAGATGAGGCTCCGCGCCACTTCCAATCGTTGTTTGATCCCCGATCATCTGCTGTTTGGTCATTCTTGTCTCCTCGCCGACTTCTTTCGAGCGGCTTTCCTAGTCGGCGGCGATTTCAGATTCAACTTGTTCATTGTGAAAAAAAGATTGCGGCTTCGCGTCGGCGATAGTTTCGTATGAATCTACGGAATTTGAAAAGCCCGCGAGCCGCGCCACCACGGTCAACGCAGTCATGTTCCCGGTCACGTTGGTCAGCGTTTTGAAGATGTCGGGAATCGCGTCTACGGCTTCGAATAAGAAATAGGCTTCGATTGGCGCTCCGGCGGCAAGATAAGCGGGAAGCGACGTTGACGGCGAGCCGCCAGGGATTCCGGGCGCGCTGAAACTGAGCAGCATAACCGTCAGGATGAACGTGACGATTTGCAGCGGGCCTGGCGTAAAGCCGTAAAGATGGGCGATGAAGAAGAGCTTGGCCAGACTCGAAACAGTCCGGTTGACTTTGAAGACTGAAACCGAGAGCGGAAGCACAAAGCCTGTAACCGCGTCCGGGAAAACGAGCCACCGTCTCGCCCCGTCGAGCAACGCTGGCAACGAAGCGATTGAGGAACTGGAACCGACGGCGACGACTTGCGCCGGGGCTGTAGCGCGCGCGAACCGCCACAGGTTGACGCGCCCCACGATCATGGCTATCGGGTAAAGCAGAAGCGTAAAGCCCAACAGCAAGGCGCAAACGAGCACGATGAAATAGACGAGCGCGCCGACCGTCACGCCGCCGATCTTCGCCGTCATCGGCAGCGCGAGCGCGAAGACTCCCAGCGGCATCAGCTTCATCACCCATCTGACGAGTGTGAACATCGTCTGGCTGAGAGCTTGAAAAAAACCGATCAGGAGTCGCCGCTGCTCGCCGGCCAATCGCGTGATCGCCAGAGCGAACAGCGCAGTCGAGACGATCAACGGCAGGAGCGCGCCGTCAGCGGCGGCTTTGATCGGGTTCGACGGCACGAGCGCGACGACCCAGGCTGCGAACGAAGCCGGAGACTCGGCTTTCGGTTTCGTCAGTTCGGACGCGCCGGATTGCAACGCGGCGAGCGTCTGCTGATCAACTTTGAAGAGCGCGGCCAGCGGCGGCCCGGCCAGCGCGGCGAAGACGGCCCCGGCGATGAGCAAGCCGATAAAAGTGAGCAGTGACAGCCCGCCCAGTTTGCCGACCGTTTTCGCGTCGGCTTTCGCGGCGATGCCGCAAACGAGTTGCGAGACGATGAGCGGGACGATTGTCATGCGCAGCGCGTTCATCCAAAGCTCGCCCACTGGTTTGATGGCTGAAGTGAGCGCCAGCAGCGAAGGATGCGGCCAGCGGTGAACGATCAGTCCGAGCGCGAGGCCGCCGATCAAGCCGATCAACACGCCTGCGGTCTGCTTCAAAGTTGAGCCGCCTGTTTTTTGCTTCATCGAGTTTTGTTCTTCCATTGCCATCTTCCAGACCAGATTCTCCGAAGAAAGTTTTGCCGCGCGCCCGCTGATTGGCGTTTCGCGCGGTCGGTGCGTTCGATCAATCCACGAAGCGCCTGCTTGATCTCCGGGCTGATGTTGTTTTGGTTGACGAGCCTGCGATGAGTTTTCAAATTGGAATGCGACGGCGGCAGGGCGTCAATGTGCCGCGCCAGCGACTCTTCGCCGTCGAAGATCGGAAAGTTGGCGAGTTCGCCGTAATCCAGCAGCGTCAGTCGCGTGCGCACGCATTTTTCGCAGCGCGAGCAGTTGCCCACAGGCTCGCGGTTTTCCCAGCATACCCTCAGGTGCCGGCGCAGGATCGGTTCGGCTGCGATCCGAGCCAGCTTTTGATAGCGTTTCAACTCGGCGCCGAAGTGAATGATGCGCAGTTCGTCCGACGACCAGAATTCGTCGATCATCCAGTGCGATCCCCACGGCTCGCGGTCATCGAAAGAGCGCGAAGACGAGACCATCAATTGTCCCGCCACGCCGCTCAGCAAATGCCCGATGGCCGCCATCGCGCCGCCATGCGTGCGTTCCCACGAAACGGGCGCGAACGCCGGATGCTCGCGAATGTTGCTGCGGACGACGACGGGACGCGCGCCGAATTCATCCGCCACCGCGCGCAGCGATGATCCAAAAGCATCGGAACGCGCACGGTCGTCCAACGTCATGTCGAAGCCGATCACGAAAACAAGGTAGTCAATCGTGTGACCGGAACGCAGCAGCGTGTAGAACGAATCAACGCCGCCGCTGAAACAGAGCGCCGTTGATTCCGACCGCGCGGCGTCGTCACGCCTGACGCGTGCCGGTCGCGGCGGCAATTCCGGGTAACCCCACCATTCGTGAAAGACCGGCAGAATCTGGCCGACGTTCGCCAGCCAGGTCGCGCTGAGCGAATCCTCAAGCGTCAGCGGCTCGCCGCGAGCAATCGCCGGAATCAGCATCGCGCTGGCGAAGGCTTCAGGCGAAGGCGTGAGAGAAACGTCCGCCGACTCGAACCAGATCGGAGCGCCCTCCACATCGGCGCTCACCCTGTGTGCCCCGCGATCGAAGCTTGTTGAAACATTGCTGATTCGCATTGTTGCTCAAATTCTCAAATTTCGTCAGCCAGCGGGCGTTCCGACCGGATCGTCAATTTCGACAGCGGGCAATGGGTTTTCCATCTCCCCATTTGAAATGTTGGCGCCCGTTGCGCCTGGGGCTGAAACGCCTGCGAGACGCGCCACAATCGTCAACGCCGTCACGTCTCCCGTCACGTTCGCCAGCGTCCGGAAGATGTCTGGAATGGCGTCAACTGCGTTGAAGAAGAGTATCGCTTCGAGCGGAATCCCGCTCGCCAGGTATGCCGGGATTGATTTCATCGTGCCCGTGCCGGGAAGTCCCGCGACGCCGAAACTGATGACCGTGACCGTCACGGTGAAAACCGCGATGCGCAATGGGTCGAGTTGAACTCCGTAAAGATGCGCAATGAACAGCAGCTTGACCAGGTGGCCGCCCGGTTGGCTGGCTTTGAAGACTGAGACACACAGCGGGAGCACGAAGCCCGTGACCGTCGCTGGCAGATGGAGCCAGCGGTTGGCGCCGTCGAGCATCGCGGGCAAAGCGGCTAGCGACGAACGCGAACTGACGGCGACGGCCTGAGCCTGCGCCAGGGAGCGCGCGAAGCGGCGAATGTTGACGCGTCCAAACAGCAGCGCCGCCGGGTAAAGCAGCAAGGTGAGGCCAAGCGCGATCAGGCAATCAAGAAAGACGAAGTAGCCGATTGCGCCGATGGTCACGCCGCCGGCATTCGCCGCCATCGGCAGCGCCAGCGCGAAGACGCCCACCGGCATCGGTTTGAGCACCCACCGGACCAGTACGAACGCGGTTTCGCCGAGCGCCTGAAAAAAGCGTAACAGCGACTGGCGTTGTTCTACGGCGATGCGCGTGATCGCCAGGGCGAACAAGATAGTAAAGACGATCAGCGGCAGCATCGCCCCGTCGGCGGCGGCCTTGATCGGGTTAGACGGCATGAGCGCGACGATCCCCGCGCCGAAAGACGCGCTGTTTCCCACGTCGTCCCTGCCGCTCGCGGTCCTCGAACTGGTTTGGCCGGATGCGCTCGCTTGCAGCGCGGCCATCTCAGCCGGATCAACTTTGAAGCGCGCCACCAGTGACGGCGCGGCGAACATCGTGAAGACCGAGCCTGCGGCGAGCATCACGACAAAAATCAGCAGCGATAGGCCGCTCAAACGACCGACAGCCTTGTGCCCGGCTGTTGTGTATCCGGCCGTTGTCCCGATCCCGCATATAAGTTGAGAAACGACGAGCGGGATGAGTGTCATTTGCAAGGCGTTGCTCCAGACCAGCCCCGCGGGTTCGACCAGCGAAACGAAAGCAAGCAGTTCCGGGCGCGGCCATCGGTGGATGACGAAGCCGATGAGCAGGCCGCCGAACAATCCCACAAGCGTCAGAATCATCGGGGAGAGCGATTGGCAGTTGGAAGCTGTCACTGGTTGTGGCGAATCCGTGAGTCTATCCATAAGCGAAGCCTCCAGGGCAGTTTTTGCCACAATGGGTTTTGCGCTAGCCATTTGCTGGTCTGGCGCACCCGCTTTCTTATCTTTGCCAGACGTTCCCGCCGCCTCATAAACTTTTTGTTGCGGGCGATCAGCCGCCGGATCGCTCGCTTCAAGCGGCGGTCAAGGCGCGGGGATTCAAGTAATGACCGGTAAGCCAGCTTGATGCCGTTTGAATGCGGGAGGGCGTTGATGTCTTCCAACAGCGAGGCGGCTCCGTCGAAGGCGGAATAGTGGTTGAGTTCGCCGCATTCCGCCAGCGACAACCGCGTGCGGACGCACTTTTCACAGCGCGAGCAGTTGCCCGAAGGCTCGCGATTCTCCCAGCAGACTCTGAGGTGCGCATGCGCGAGCGGTTCACGCGCGATCTCGCGCACCTTCTCGTACCGGTGGAGTTCGGCGCCGGCGGTGATGACTTGCAGTTTCTCCGACGACCAGAAGCGATCAATCCGCCAGTGAGATCCCCAGGGGTCAGTCTGGGCGTGAGTCTGAGACGCCGAGATGAGCAATCGCCCTGCTTCGCCGTTCAGCACATGCCCGATGGCCGCCATCGCGCCGCCGTGCGTGCGTTCCCACGAAACGGGCGCGAACGCCGGATGCTCGCGCAGGTTGGTGCGGATGACGACCGGGTGCGATCCGGTCGCGGAGGCCGCCGCGCGCAGCGACGGCTCGAACGCCTCGAAACGCGCGCGGTCGTCCAACGTCATGTCGAACCCGATCACGAAAACCAGATGGTTGATCGTGTGGCCGGAACGCAGCAGCGTGTAGAACGAATCAACGCCGCCGCTGAAGCAGAGCGCTGTTGATTCCGACTGCGCAACCCCGCTTGTTCTGACGCTGACAGGTTGTGGCGGCAATTCCGGGTAGCCCCACCATTCGTGAAAGACCGGCAGAATCCGGCTGACATTCGACAGCCAGACCGGGCTGAGCGCGTCCTCGACGGTGAGCGTCTCTCCGCGAGCTATCGCCGGAATCAGCATCGCGCTGGCGAAGGCTTCAGTCGAAGGCGTGAGAGCGACATCCGCCGATTCAAACCAGAGCGGGACTCCATCCACGTCAGCGATGACGCGATGAACGCCTTGCTCGAAGGCCGCTGTGAATGAGGAAATGCGCATAGCGTTGTGAGGTCGCCTGGCGTCAGTTAATTGTCAATCAGTTTGTGATAACGCCCCATCCAGTAAGGCAGCAGAAAATAAGCTCCGTCGTCTTCGCTGCGCCCGCCATTGCCGCCGTCAACCCGGTAGGGATTGCCGTTCCATTTGTCCATCGGAAGTTCGTCGTAAGGCAGCACGATCAGCGCCTGCTTGCGATTGAAGCGGTCGGCCAGAGCATCCATCGGAACATCCAGCCGGTGCGAATTGGTCACCGTCCACGAGATTTGATCCATCGGGATTTCCTGCAAGGTGCGGATCGCCTCGTCGCGGTCAAACTCCTTGCTGCCGCTGCCAACGGCGTAAATGAAATTCCAGAGCGGGTTGCGTTCGGGGCGTTCAACCTGCCACGCGCGGTCGAGCGATTGAACGTAAACCTCGCGCAGCTTCGGATCGGTTTCGTAATTCAGCAGCGGATAGTACGACAGGAAGGCCAGTTCGTCATCCGAATGATTGACGTGGCCGGGATAATTGATCTTCTGGTTGCGGGTGAGCAGGTGATAACGATGCTTGTTGATCAGTTCGTTGTAGGCGTCGAGATAACGCTGATTGCCCGTGATGTGATGCGCGGCGCGCAGATGCGAGAGGATGTGCAGGGCGCGCAAGCCAGTCTCGTCAGGATCGGCCCAGATGTCTTCCGGCGCCCACCATCCCCACCGCGTGCGTTTGCCATCAACGTCAATCAGTTGGTAGTTGTTGTTCAAAATGTGATCGGTCATCCGCGTGACGACGCCGCGAATCTTCTGTTTCTCGGCTTCGTCGGCGACCAGGTCGTAATAAACTGCGTAGCCGAAATAATGGCCGACGATCTCATCCGAACTCGTGTCGCCTTTCCAACGCCATTTGCCATCGGGCGTGTCGTGCCACTCGCCGTCTTTCGGCTGAATGTCCTCGCCGATCTTGATGAACGAGCGGGCGTGGAAGCCGGGAATGCCCGTGATCTCTTCCAATCGCAGCATCGCTTCAAAGCCCTGTCTGGCGTTGGCCCGCGCGTCGGCTTCGCCGGTGACTTTGTATCGGAAGGCTTCAGCCGCAATGTACATCTGTGTCCAGAGGCCGTCGTTGTCGGATGAGACCATCTGGTTGGTTGAAAGATCGCCTGGAACGCGAAGCTGAGAGTCGGCGGTCAAGCCCCAGCGGACGTGGCGGGCGCGGATGCGTTCGACGAAGGCTTTCGACTTTTCAGCGAGCGTCATCTGTTTGTACTCGATGCGGCTATAGCCTTGTTTTGTCTCCGCCCAGATGACGTAGGTTTCACCGATTTCTTCAAAACCAATACCCGTTACGTGGTCATCCGTTAGCCAGCGTTTGCCGCTGAAGAACTTAAGATCGCCTTTGAAGTAGTGATCCGGCGGCGCGTACAGGATCAATCCACGAGTAGTGCCAATCCATGTCCCCCCCTTGTTCAGCGCAAGAACGGTGACCTGGCGAACCGGGAGTGTCCTGTCTTGCGGAAACGGGACGATGGCTCCTTCAGGCACCTTCGCTACGATTCCAGCGAGTGAGCCTATCAAATCAATGTTAAGCTGTTCCCTGGGCGATCCCACACATTTCTTGCAAGAAGACTCTCGATTTATTTTGACTTTACCTTTGGTTAAACGGGCGAATTCCTCAGCCGTGTGGAATGTGCGAATCTTCTGTGAGTAAGTGTTTGGGGAATTAGCTCGCTGGTCCTGAGCGAAGGCAGGGATGATCGGGAAAATGCACAAACATGAATAGAGGATCAACATGTGTCGTATCCTCACAAGTTCACATCGGGTTGTGATCGCTTGCATCAAACTCCTCCTGAAAATTTGTTACTGACTTGTTCGGAAGAAAGCTATAGAGGCAGGTGGCGAACGACGTTCTCCCACTCGTCTTCCTTGCTGCAAATCACGATTATCTCAAGGTCATCAATCACGCGGCTGATTGGCAATCGTCGTGAAACAATCACCACGCCCGCGACCGATTGCCCCGACGTTATGCGGTCGGCCACGTGGTCAGGCATCGTCTGACGGTCGTGTGTGAGGAGTATCCGTCCATTGTCCGCCGCCCATTTCAGCAACTCAGGATCGGGAGCGGCGCTCATGCCGATTTCGTATGCCGTGACCGCATCAAGAGTCGGGACGCGCAGCCGAAGCCCCCGAAGGATGTCCTGGTCGAAATCCTGATCAATGAGCAGCCGAAGCATAAGCTTTTAACTCGTTGTGGAAGTGAGCTTCTCCTGTTCCAGCGCCGCCCAACGAGCCAGCAACCGCTCGCGCATTGCCGACATCTCTGCCTGGTAATTCGGATTTGACTCGAGTTGATGTTGAAGCGCGTCGCCCTTTGATTCCTGGCGGCGCAGATACTCTTCGATCTCTTCGCGGTGGCTGA
>JAJVID010000137.1:8229-80292 GCA_022072205.1 Acidobacteriota bacterium | reverse complement strand
AGCAACCGCTCGCGCATTGCCGACATCTCTGCCTGGTAATTCGGATTTGACTCGAGTTGATGTTGAAGCGCGTCGCCCTTTGATTCCTGGCGGCGCAGATACTCTTCGATCTCTTCGCGGTGGCTGAGATAGTAAGCGATTGCGGCGTGAATATCAGCCAGTCTCAATCCCTGGAACTTGTATGCAATCTGTTCCGCCGTCGCGCCGAGTTTGTAGTGATGGATGATGGAATCGAGGCTCACCCGCGAGCCTGTGACGCGGATCGTCCCTTCTTCCGTTAGCGTCAACGGCACAGTTTGTTTGGTTTCAATCGTTGTCATAGTGCCCAGATTATACTTCGTTGCGCGTGTCGGTAGAATGATGATCGCTATCCGCTCCTGAAAAAAGTTAATTTTACCGCTTCGCAATCAACAATCGCCGTGCTAATATCCGGCCCGCCTGAATATCAGCGACCTCACGGTTTCTATTCAACCGAGACAGAAACCATCCGGAAGACCCCCAAAGCTTACGGCAAATTGCTGATGTTACGGTGAACTTGAATCTCATCACGATTTCTTGCTTTAAATCAAAGGCAGACTTTCCGCAGCGGTTATCACGTGGGAAATGCCGAGCGGCCGTCTTTGCCTGAGACGATTTCACCGAGGCCTGCGCTCACTCGATTCGTTTTGCGAACTTACTCATCAATGGCGCCCAGATCATCAGCGCCACCTGTCTGGCATTTGCTGGGAAGAAGATTGGTTGATCAACAAGGCGACGTCAGATCGCCTGCCCTAAACATGGATGCCGCTTTCATTCACGCCACTCACCCATCAGCGTGACGCAGGCGGCGGAGTCTGGCCGCTCTTCGTCTAAAAACGCGAACTCACAGGTCAAAAGTCGAGCGGCCGCAATCTTCGTTACTCAGGGTTTAGGAAACAGGGCAATGCGCTTCACCTCCGGACGGTTCACTCTGCCGGCAATCATCCTGCTCGGCTGCGCGCTGCTTGCGGCGTCGGTCTATGGCCTTCTTCACTCACTCGGCCGTTCAGACAAAAACCATCCGTCATCAATATCTCGATCAAACTCTCAATTCAGGTATGGCACAGCGAGCGGTAGCGGCGCGGTCGCTTCCGGGACGACTGCCGGTAAAGTCGCCAGCTCGCCACAGCGCGCCATATCGAATCGTTTGGAAGATGAGGAGGAAGAGGAACGCCGCGAGAGGGAACGTTACGATCAGCCCGGCGAGGCTGCGGAATTTTACCGCCAGAAACGATTGGCCGAAGGCGAGACCGAATTGCCGGTTGAAAAATACGTGGCGGCGATGGAGCGAATGCGCGATCTGCCGGTTTATTCGACCCGAAGCAAACAGATGTTTTCGTCGCGGCGTGAAATGCTGAACTCCGCTCAATCGTTCGGCGCGGCTTCGCCAGACCTCTTGAACAACTGGACGCCGCTGGGTCCGGGCAATGTGGGCGGGCGCACGCGCGCGCTGCTGATTCATCCGGCGAATCCAGACGTGATTTATGCGGCGGCGGCGGCGGGCGGCGTGTGGAAGAGCATGGATGGCGGTAAGAGTTGGAAGCCGCTCGGCGATCTGTTGCCGAACATCGCGGTCAACGCGCTGGCGATGGACCCGCAAAATCCCGAAGTGATTTACGCGGGCACGGGCGAAGGCTATTTCAATTCCGACGCGGTTCGCGGAGCCGGCGTCTTTCGCAGCTTCGATGGCGGCGCGACGTGGCGCAGACTGGACGGCACGGGCACAGCCGATTTTTATTACGTCAACGACATCGTCATCAGCCCGGCGAAGAGCAATCGGATTTACGCGGCGACCCGATCCGGGGTGATGCGCTCGCTCGACGGCGGTTCGACGTGGACGAAGGTGCTCGATCCCGACCGGCTCAACGGCGGATGCCTCGATCTGGCGATCCGCACGGACAAGACGAAGGATTACGTTCTGGCCGCGTGCGGCACGGCGACGGGAAGCTCGGCGCCCGCATCGGTTCAATCCGCGATCTATCTCAACACCGAAGCCGAACAGGGGCTGAGCGGATGGGAAGTGGTTTACTCCGAAACCGGGATGGGGCGAACCAGTCTGGCTATCGCTCCGTCGAATCAGAATGTGGTTTACGCGGTCTCCGCCGAGAATGGCGCCGCAGGAACGCCGCACAGCCTGCACGCGGTTTTTCGCTCGGCCAGCGGCGGAGTAGCCGGATCGTGGACCGCGCAGGTTCGCGGCGCCGACGCGAGTACGAAGAAGCTCAATACGCTGCTCTTCACCAATCCGATCTTCGCGCTCAACGCCGAGTGCTATGGCAGGCAGGCGCAGTTCTTCAATCAAGGCTGGTACAACAACGTCATCGCTGTTGACCCGAAAGATGAAAACATCGTCTGGGTCGGGGGCGTTGATCTGTTCCGTTCGGAAGACGGCGGGATGAATTGGGGAATGGCTTCGTTCTGGCATCTGCCTCAGACCAACTCTCATTACGTCCACGCCGATCACCACGCCATCGCTTTCCATCCTTATTTCGACGGAGCGGTCAATCGCACGATGTACGTCGGCAACGACGGCGGCATTTACCGCACCGATGACGCGCGGGCCCAGACCGTCGCCGGAGACCGCGCCGCCTGCTCATCCGATTCCAGCCACGTCTCCTGGCTCTCGCTCAACAACGGCTACGCGGTGACGCAGTTTTATCACGGCGTCCCGTTGCCCAACGGCGCGACGTACATCGGCGGGGCGCAGGACAACGGCGTTTTGATGGGTTCCGACGATGGCGGCCCGAACGGATGGAAAGAAATCGTGTCGGGCGACGGCGGCTATGTCGCGGTTGACTGGACGAATCCGAAAATCATCTACGCCGCGACAACCTGGCTGTCGCTGAAGAAATCAACCGACGGCGGATTGAAATTCAACGCCGCGACGACAGGCGTCAGCAACTCCGGGTTCACTTTCATCTCGCCGTTCGCAATGGATCCGAGCGACCCGGCGCGGCTGTGGATGGGCGGCAGGCAGATGTGGCGGACGCGCAACGGCGCGGCCAACTGGAGCCAGGCGAGCGCCGATCTGGCAGGCTCGACAACCGCGATAGCCATCGCGCCGACCGACTCCAACTTTGTTCTGGCGGGCGTTTCCGGCGGTCAGATTCATCGCACGACAATCGGATTGAATTCCGACGCCGACACGCTGTGGCCTTACGCGAAGCCGCGAACGGGTTATGTTTCCGGTCTCGCCTTCGATCCGTCGAACCGCGACGTGGCTTACGCGACCTATTCGACTTTCGGCGGCAAGCACGTCTGGCGCAGCCTGGATGGCGGCGTGTCGTGGCAGGCGATTGACGGCGCGGGCGCGGGCGCGTTGCCGGACATTCCGGCTCATTGCATCGTGGTTGATCCAACCAACACGCAGCGGCTTTATCTCGGGACCGATCTTGGCGTCTTTGTTTCGATTGACGGTGGCGCGTCGTGGGCGGTTGAAAACACCGGCTTCGCCAACGTCCCGGTCGAATCGCTTTCGCTCAACGTCGTCGGCTACACGACTCAGCTTTTCGCCTTCACGCACGGTCGCGGCGTTTGGCGCGTGACGCTCGGAGGCCCCTGTTCAAACGCGCTGTCGCCGCTCAATCAAACGATCAATGTCGAAGGCGGCAAAGGCAGCGTGAACGTCGCGTCGTCGGGCGACAGTTGCCAGTGGGCGGCTGAAAGCAATTCGAATTGGATCACGATCACCAGCGATTCCGCAGGTCGTGGCAGTGGCGTAGTGACATTCAACGTCGCGCCGAACCCGCAAGGCTTGCCGCGCTCCGGCGCGATCACCATCGCCGGAAAGAGCGTCGCCATCACGCAAGCCGGCGCTGTAGTGAGCGTCTCAGCCGCGAGCCTGCGCGGAGGGACTCTCGCGCCCGAATCAATCGCTTCGGCTTTCGGCGCCGGGTTGGCCGCGACGATTCAGTTGGCCAGCGGCGCGCAACTGCCGACCGCGCTGGCCAACACCAGCGTGACCGTCAAAGACAGCGCCGGCGTTGAACGCCGCGCGCCGCTGTTTTTCATTTCGCCCAATCAGGTCAATTATCAAATGCCGCAGGGAATCGCCGACGGCCAGGCCACCGTGATAATCGCCAACGGCAATGACGGCGTCTTCAGCGGCTCGATTCAGATTGCCCGCGTCGCGCCGGGGTTGTTCACCGCCAGTTCCAGCGGGCAAGGCCCAGCCGTCGGCCAGGCTTTGCGGATCAAGGCCGGCGGCGCTCAGAGCGCTGAACCGCTATCGTTGTGGGACGCGGCGCAAAGCAGATTCGTCGCCAACCCGATTGATCTGGGGGCGGCGTCCGACCAGGTTTTCCTGATCCTTTACGGCACGGGCTGGCGTTTCCGCAGTTCGCTCAGCGCCGTGAGCGCCACAATCGGCGGGATTGATGCGCCAGTGCTTTTCGCCGGGGCGCAAGGCTCATTCGCCGGGCTTGACCAGATAAATCTTCAACTTCCTCGCGCGCTCGCGGGCCGAGGCGAGGTGGACTTGATTCTCACCGTTGACGGACAAACAGCCAACACCATCCGCATCAGCGTCAAATAATCGTCTGGATAATCAGGAAAGATCGGAGCGGTAGTAGCGCCGCAATGCTTAGACCCAACGCCTGAACCACTCCCAGGCTTCATCCTGCATCGCCAGGTTGAACTCGTGCGGCGCGTCGTAAAGACTGCAACGTTGTCGCTCGCGCGCGCCCGCTTTGGCGTAACAGCGCCCAATCTTGTCAAAGGCCGCCTTCACGCCGTCGAGCGCGAACAACCGATCCTGCGATCCGTTGATGACCAGCGCGGAGCGCGGCGCAATGAGCGCCGCCAGATCAGGCAAATCCAGATAGCGATACAGCCCCGGCAGGTGAAAAGAAAAGCCGATGGTCGAAGTCACGTGCTGTTTGATTTGCGCCGCAAACGAAGTCATCCAGCCTACGGCCACCGCCGCTTTGATCCGCTCGTCAAGCGCCGCGAGCATAAAACTGCGATAACCGCCCACTGACAATCCCACGCAACCCAGGCGGTTCCGATCCACTTCGGGGCGCGAGGCCAGGTAATCCAGGGTTCTGATGTCATCCCACAAAACCACGCCGGGCCAACTGATCCCGGCGGTATGCAGGCTGCGCGCGACCAGCGATTCATTCTGCGATGAGCGCCGGTTGAAGTCGTCAATCTCTTTCTCGGTCATGCTGATCGGGCGATCACGATACGACGCCGGATCATCGTCCAGAATCATCCGCCGCTCGCCCCAATAAAACATATCAATCGCGATGGTCACGTAGCCCTGCCTCGCCAGTTCCGCTGCGATGCCTTTGCCGCCATAACGATACTTTTTGAATTCAGTGAGCCAGGGATGCTCCTGCTCGCTCTCGACAACCTTCTCTTTTCCCCAGAGGTAGCGGCCATCGTGGCTGTGCAGCACAACGACGCCGGGCGCGGGCAGCTTGGCGCGCTTCGGCGTGAGAACGTATGCGGGCACGCGCACATCAGGCGCTGTCTGAAACGTCAGATACTCTTCGATGTAATCGCCTTTGTCCGTCCGCTTGATCAATTGCGGCTGCGGGGCGACGCGCGGCGGCGCATAAAGCAGGAACTCGAAAACCTTCGCCCGCGCGCGCGGCTGCCAGCGTTTCAAGTTGGTGAATTCCGGCCGCAGAAACGATAGCTCCAGCGGCGATTGATCCGCCTGCCGCTGCACGAAAGGATAAAGATTGCCGATATGCGAGCCTGTGGCGGCGCTTGACGGTTCCGCCATCAAATCGCCCGAAAGCTCAGGTTGAAGCGGCGTATTCGCCAGCGCGCCGCTTCCGACAGCCATCCATTCGCAAAATTGCCTTCGTGAAATAGACATGTTGTGCGCCTCAGATGAAAAGCTATTGAAACTGCTCAGCGGGGCAGACAGGAGAATTACGGAACAAACGGAATAGACGGAATATTTTTCATCTCTTTCCGGTTTGTTCCGTAAGCTCCGTCGGCTCCCTCCCTGAGCAGTTACAAACTATTTGACGTTTTCCTGCCAGTTCATTTGCGCCCGGCTGACGACTTCGACCAGCCCGACGATTTCTCCCAGGCTGTTATACACGGGCGTCAGAACCGAGATGAGATCATTTTTCCCGACGACGGTTTTCGGCTTGCCGGAAGCGAGTACTTCAGCCATCTCTGGCGGAATGTCCTGGTACAACACTCCCCACGTCCAGAACCGGCTCATCTCATATTGATTCCGAATCAGAATCTGGATTTTTCGCGGATTCTCCTTGAAGAGCATCCAGAGATTGCAATCAATCGGGTAAGGCCGGAGTTTGGCCAGGCGCATCAGCGTCTTTTTGGTTTGGATGAAAGGTTCGGCGTTGACATCGAAATTGTCGCTCCCGGCCCATTGATCTTCGGGGTCAACGACGAACAACTTCTTCAACGCTCTTTCGGTCATGATTCTCTGGCAGACATCGCCGTCAACCATGACCGTCGCCACGCGAGCCACTTCCTCCAACTCGAGCGCCAGGGATTTATGAGTTTGCGTTTGCGCGTAGCCAATGGTGGAAAGGTTGAATGCGACAAACGCGAGCGACAGACAACGCTTTATCATTGTGGTTGGCTCCCTTCAGCAAGCTTGAGGATGTATTGGTGGACTGCCTGCCAGTATTGCGGGTTCCAGTCCTGATAATGATGGCGATTGGATGCTACGGCCTGCTCGATACCCGGATTGTTCCATTCCTCAGGCGGCAGATTCGCCAGAGCCGGGCGCGGATTCCACCAGTCTCCGGGCTTGGTCCCATTGACTCGTTTGCTCACTTCACTGCGGAGAAAATCCGGCGAATGAGTTTTCTCCAGCGCCTTCAGCAGGCTGATATCTTGCAGGAAATTGCGTTGAATCTTCAGCCGAATGCTCGGTATCGGGCCGGCGATTCCAAACCTCTCGCCCGGATAAGCGAGACAGGTCGCCTCGCCTTCTGAATTGAACCAGGGATCGGCGCTGGGGCCGACTGTCAACCAATGAACGTATCCATCGGTGTTCCACATCCAGGCGCGGAGCGGGTTTTCCAGAATAGCCGAAGAAGGTTCGTTGATCGCTGGCGGCCCGGAGTAAGTCCACACGATGTCTCCACGCTGCCTGACCGATTTCAATTGCTCCGGCAACCAACTGAGGATGGTCGAGGAACAGACCCAGAAATTGACCACGCCGGCCAGTGATTTAAACTGATCTTCCAACCGCCAGCTTGCATCCAGGCGATAAACGAACTGCACGGGCGAACCGGCTGGAACGGCTTTTTTCAGCAGCCGGTTGAATTCCAGAAACGGCGTGTCGTCTTTGGGGAATCTGGTTTCATCGCCGTCCCAATGAAACCCTTTGTATCGTTTCTTGTGGTTGAAGAACATTTCGAATTTAGTGCGAGTCCAGCCCTTCGCTCGAAAATGCCGCTCCATCTCGCTCACCACATTGACGAATTCCGCCTCGTAACCCGGCTCGCCCCAGGCCAGGAACGACGCCGGCCATTCAGGATTGATCGGCAAATACGCAAAAGGGATTGGCCGCGCGCCACGTCTGGTTTGGGCGAAAGCGCTGCCGTCGAGCAATGGCGCGTAATGGCGATCAAACAACTCCCAACTGGCAATGCGTTTTTCACGCCCCGTTCCGGTCAGGGCTGGCGCGAATTCGGGGCCTACTTTGCCCGCGTGCCCGTAGCCGAGTTGATGAAATGCTCCGCGATGCTCATAAAATAAACGGTGATAGGCATGGATCAAACCGAACACCGCATCGCTGCGAAAGAACGCTTCTCCCTGCGCCCGACTCAACTTTGGATAAAGCTGCGCCAGCCAGGACGTTCCGTATGAGTTGTGATCCACAATCAGCGCGTCATCTTCAGGAATCACGGCCTGCGACACCTGCAACTGAATCTTCAGTGAGGAGCGTTTCGACCCGGATTGAAGCGTCGCGTCGCCTTCGTACACTCCTGGCGCTGTTTCACGCGGAATCCACACGTCTACCCAGAAAGCCTGTGCGGTCTGCCCGGGAATACTGTTTTCCGAATCGGGGATGGCCGCCTTATAGGGATTGGTTATTGGGATAAGCGCGTCGGGATAATATTTTTTGTCTGCGCGTCGAAGGTGGAACCATGTTTTCAGCAGGTCAACTTGAATGCCGGATTCTTTCTGGAAATTGACAGAGAGCGAATACGGGCCGTCTTGCGGGAGCTTAGCCGTCAGGTGAAAAGAGATATAGCCGTTGCGCGCGGCTCGCAGTTGAATGGTATTCAAATCGCCATCATTCGCGCGTTTTTCGTTTTTGCCCAGGTCTGCCTCGACAATGGCGCCGAAAGGGTCCGGGCGGGAATATTCGGAAGAAACTTCCAACTGAACCGCCTGATCCTGGGGAGAGAATGGATGGGTCGCCGTCGAGAACAGCGGCAGTAGAGCGAGAACCTGCATGAAATGTCCCGACCGAAAAATCATACTTTTCCAGAATGACATAGCGCTCCTGCGAGAAATGTCCGACAAGCCGCCGGCTTGTCGAGGGATTCGTAAACAGGTCTTCCCCGGAAGCGGCGACAAACTGGCGGCTTATCGGGCATCGCGCGCCGGGGTAATCAACCTTCATTCGTCAACACTGAGGGTAAAAGAAATTTCCTGCTCGTTGGCCCGAATGTAATGGCCGGGCCGCGACTTGAGACGGAGCGGGATTGAGAGCGCTCCCACCGCGTACTCGATGTTCGTTTCCGGCGCGTTGGCGTAAGGGTTGTGTGGATAGACGGGCCAGATCAATCGCGCCGCCGGATCAACTTTCATTGTCCAGCCGTGATGACGAATCCAGCCGCCGATGTCAGCCGCCTGCAATTCAATTCGTTCGGCGCCCAGCGTGAACTTGCGGCCTGCGCCGGTTTCCAGCGTCTCGCCGGCTTTTAAGCACAACTGTAAAGTCAATCGCGGTTCTTCGGCAGGCGTGCCTCTGCCACTGATGACGAATCGGAACGACATTTCATTGTTGGCCGGGCGCGGGATGTAAAGGTCGCTGAAGAAAGTGTTGAATGCGAGTGAGAGCCGGTCTTGTCCATTTTGGCGCTCGCTCATTTGCAGGCGGCTGCTGAGCGGCAGATGCGCAATCTGTCCCATCAGTTTCTCGGAAAACGTCGCCAGTTCCGGCTGGCGTTTGGAGTTGGCGCCCGAAATGATCAGACCGAGTTTTTCGTGGAAGACGCTCAGATGCGCTTGCCGATCAAGATAGAACTGGCTGTTGATCGCCTGTGTGTCAATGACGCCGCTAAGCGCGATGACCCACGGAGCGGTTTTTCGTATGCCTGCCGGGATTTTCATCCGATACGCATAATGCGGCTGATCCTGCGGGATTGCCTCTTTGGGGCCTTCGTGCAAGTAGAGCGCGTCCTGCGCAAGCCGCCCCAGGGATTCCATCGTCATCTTCTCCGGTTTGAAGAAACCGGCCAGGAATTCAGCGTAACGACGCCCGTCCGGGAAATTCGAGAAAGCGAACTGGCTCCAGGCGCTGACGCCCCAATGGCGATTACGGTCGTTGACGGCTTCCACCGGAGCGCCGTCAGGCCACGTGAAGTTTTTGTGGAAGTTCGTGGCGCGGCGCAACGCCGCCAGCGCCGCCGGGTCTTTGGTGTATTCCCAATAGAGCGCCACCGCGCTCAGCGTGAGATGGTTGTAGCCAATGGTCGGCCCCGATCTGCTATGTTCGCCCCAGTATCCGTCTTCCGTTTGTTCCGTCGTCGCGAAGCGGCGAAGAATTTTCGCGCCCAGATTCTCCCATTCCTTATTCCCGAAAAATCGCCCGGCGAGCAGCAGATTCGCGGCCCACAGCGAATAATGGTTCGGCGAAGTGCCCGTGTAGGGCGAGTTGTACCAGGGGAAATCGTATCGTTCAGCCGCGTCAGACACGAGCAGAGCGACATTTTCTTCGATGCCGCGCCGCCATCGCGCGCGGCGTTCTTCCCCCAACTCTCGTTCGAGCAGCCGCCATGCTTCAATCCACATGTAAGTGTCCCAATCGCTGTCGCCACGAGGCTCGAAAGCGCTGCGCCCGTGTTCATCGGCCAGCAGATCGCCGATCCTGATCGCGAGATCGCGCATCCTGGAATCGCCATAACGATGATTCTGCGGATGACGTTTGGCGTACAACACCGCGGGCGCAAGAATAGCGTAAGGGAAGTGACGCCAATCGGAACCTGTCTCCAGCGACTTCAAATCGGCGTTCGGTTGAGCGTTCAAACGGTTCTCGACTTTCGCCGCTCCGGATTCCAGCAGGCGAAAATAATGGCCCGGCAATTCCGCGCTTTTCGTCTGAGCGCGGAGCGGGCAGCAGAGAAAAAGGCTGAACAAGAGACCGAACATCGTAATGCGGCTGCGCTTCATTGTTTTTCCTCTCGATTCAGGCCGAGCCAGTCCCGGTAGAATGTTGTTATCCGCTCCTGATCTTTCCTGACCGCGATGCGGATGGAGCCTTCGGTTTCGAGCAATCGGAAAGCGGTTGTCGAAGCGGCGTACTGCTTTTTCATCTCGGCCAGATCAACCCGCCGCCCGATTGGGTCAACGCCATTCACGATCCAGATGGAACGCGGGGCGAAAGCAGCGGCCAGGTCAGGGAAGTCATAAAACTTCAGCGCGCCGTTGACGACGTGTTCAAGCGCCTGACGATGAATCCGCCGTGTGATGATTGACTGGTAAGAAATCAGCATGTCTTCCAGCGCGATTTTCCTGATGCGTTCGTCGAGCGTCGCGGCGTAGAGCATCGGAACCGCTCCGCCTTCTTTGCCGAAGCCGTAAATTCTGTCGGCGTCAACATCCGCGCGCGCGGCGAGCAAATCAACGCCCCGGCTTATGTCCAGCGCGCGCATTCCAACGAGCGGCTTGCCGAGCAGGAGCGCAGTCATCGCGCTGTCGAAATCTCCGAAATACGGACGCGTGTCGTTGCTCTGTTGCGATTCGATGACCATCGTTTCGCCCGCGCCTCTCAGGTCAATCGAGAGCGCGACGAAACCCGCCTGAACCAGTTCTTCAATCTCCGCCAAGCCCGCCGCTTTGCCGCGACCGTGCGCGTAGACGATGGCCGGTTTCCGCGCTTCGGCTGTGTCGGGAATGAAGAGCAGGGAAGGGATGACGATCCCCGACTCGCTCTCGTAGACGAGTTTTTCGACGCGGTAGCCGGGATTGGCGATTTGGCCGTATCGCTTCACCGGCGCTGCTTCTTTCGGCGCTGTGACATTGAGCGATTGCCGCACGCGTTTCCGGATTTCCATTTGGAACGCGGCGAAATCTTTCCTGTTCGACAGAAGGGGTTTTGGCGAACGAAGACTCTCCGCGCGTTTTTGATTCATGGAGAAGACCGTTTCGCTGTTGAGCGAGGTCGTCACTTGCCCCGTCTCAGTGCAGCGCAATTCTTCATCGGTGGCAAATTCGATCTTCGGTTCAGGCTCCTGATCTTCAACTCCGTTTAGCCATCGCCCGAACCAGCGATACGCGGCCATTCGTCGCGGCAGGGAATACGCGTGATGGTCATCCGCTTCGGTCATCGCCAACTTGTCCGGCGCGCCGATCAGTTCGTAGACGCGCTTCGCCTCCGCATAAGTCTGGCGCGTTCCGTTGATCGAGAAGAAATCCCGCGTGGCCGCCAGAACGAGATAAGGCCTGGGCGCGGAAGCGTAGATGAAGTCGGCGTAATCAATGCCCTCGCCGATGAATGGAAATAAAGTCTGTTCGGAGTCCTGCGGGCCGATGGTTTTGAGCAGCCATTGCCACGAAGTAATCCAGCAGGAAGGCGCGGCCACTGTGATGCGATCATCGAGCGCGGCCAGATAAGCCGTCAGATTGCCGCCGCCGGAATTGCCCGTGCAACCGATTCGCGCGGGATCAACTTCCGGCCGTGTCAGCAGGTAATCGAGCGCGCGAAGGCCGTCGTTGATCGCGTAACGCGCCAGGTTGTCGCCGACCACCGTACACTGGACGCCGACGACAGAATGTTCGGTTGGTGAGCGAACGACCTTCGATTCTCCCCAATCGGGATCGTAAATCTGAATGCGCTCGCCCTGCCCAATCGGATCCCACGCCAGCGCGACAAAACCTTTTTCAGCCAGCGCGCCGAGCAGTTGTTGCGCGTCCGGGTAAGCCTTCGGCGCCGGCTCGTGACCAAGAGGAACGAGAATTCCCGGATACGGCCCACGTCCTTTCTTCGGCGCATACAAGTTGGCTGTCACGAAAAAGCGAGGCTGGCTTTCAAAGATGATTTTCTCGATGCGGTAATCATCCCGTTCAATCGTCCCAACCACACGAGCGTTCAATGGCGTTCGTTCGGGAAGGCCGCCGATGGATTGGAGTATCCGCTCGCGTATCTCGCTTCGGCGCGCGGCGACCTCGTTCGGCGTCGAGATGCGAGCTATCGCCCGCTCGCGTTCCTCAAGCCGCTCCGCGACCAGACGGCTCAGGTAGGCAGGCAGCATGTTCCTGATCGTTCGGTAATCTTCGAGTTCGGAGATGAAATTCAGGCTGCTCGTTCGCTGCGCCGTCGCCACTCCGATCAACAAGCAAAACAAGCACGATGTGATGGTCGCAAAAAATAGGATAGGCAATCTCATGCTCGCCGCCTTGAGACTCCGGGTCAGCGCCGCGACCGGCAGGGAGCGGCGATTCCGCGATTAAGCCGCTCCCTGCCGGTCGCAGTACCGATCAACGTTTGAGGAAACGTCCGAACCAGGCTTTGACCTGCTCGAACATCTCATCCGTGTAAGTGTGTTCTCCTGCTGTGATGTGAACTGCGAATCGGTCGGGAGCGCCGCGTTTTGAATAAGCCGCTTTGACTTCCTGCTCCAGCTTCCGCAGCCCTTCGACCGGCATCCCCTGATCCTGATCGCGGCCCACTATTAGCACGGCTCGCGGAGCCATCGAGGCGAAGACTTCGGGTTGATCGCCCGGAAACAGTTTGAGAAATCCCGCCGGGTAAAAGTATTGAGAGTGGTAGCCGGTTTTTTTCTGGTTCCTGGTCAGCGCGTCGTAAGTTCCCGCCCCGCCGCACACTGGGACGATCACACTCAACCGGGGATCAACCGCAGCCGCGTACCAGGTCATCGCCCCGCCGAGAGAAAAGCCGGTGATCCCGATCCGCGTTCGATCAACATCAGGTCTGGTTTGCAGGTAATCCACAGCGCGCATCACTTCGTGAACCAGCAAACCCATGTAGCTGCCTCCTTCGAGTTGCGTTCTGACGGCTTCGGTATAAATGTTCTGCGCGCGCGCGGGCGAGCCTCGATAGTCGAGCGAAATCGTCACAAAGCCCTGAGAGGCCAGCGCTCGCGCCCAACCTGTTCGAGGGAATTTGCTCAGTTGCAGAATCGGATCAACAAGATGTTGCCGCGTTCCGTTCGTTCCGGGCAGGCAAATGATGGCGGGCAATGGTTGAGTGGCGGCGCGCGGTTTGGCCACGATAGCCGGAACCCAGTTGTCCCGATCTGCCTGGAATTTAATGTCTTCGAGCGCGATGTCCTGGCCAGAGCTTTTCCCCAGGACTTCAACTTTAGGCGCGGCTTCCTCTTGCGGCAGGTGTAATACCCGCCGCATTCGAGAGCGCGCAGAGCTTGAAGCCGCGCGTTGCTGGCTGATGGTTTCGGTGAAGCCGCCGAACAACGCCAACAACGCCGCCAGGCCAAGTAATCTTCCCGCCTGCCATTGTTTGATTTTCATCGGTTTTCTCCTCAGACCTTTGCTGGAACGACGAAGGGAGAACGATAGGCTCTCGACAAATACTTGTTGGCCTCAGCGTCGCCCGGAAAAGTTTCGCTCCTGGAATCGAACACGACCTGGCGATTGGCTCGATAGGCGATGTTGGCCAGATGACACAGGCTGGTTGACAGATGGCCTTCGAGAATCTCGGCCTTCAGCGATTGGCGTTTGCGAGAGCGAACGGCGTCAACGAAATTGGCCAGATGCGGTTCATCGCCCGTGCCGCGAGGGTTGAGCGTATCAACTTTGGCGTTCGCTTCATCCTCCGTCATCTTCGCGCCAGGCTCTTCTTTGCGGCCAAAGTAAGTGGCCCAGTCATCCGTGCCCAGGCGCATCCATCCTTCCGAGCCGTACACCAGCAGGCCCATTCGCATGCCGTCTTCGGCGTTGGTGTAGCCGTTGCGAACCTCGATCTGGACGCGGGTGTGGTCGCTGTATTCCATGATCGAGAACTGGCTGGTTGGCGTCTCCTGATCGGAATCGTGGATGTCCTGATAACCCATACTCTGAATTCTGACCGGGTGCTCGTATTTTTTTAGAATCCAGCGCGCGATGTCGGCGTAATGAGGGCCGTTGTTACCGGTTTCTCCATTGCCGGTGTCCCAGAACCAATGCCAGTTGTAATGGAAGCGGTTTTCGTTGAACGGTCGCATTTGCGCAGGGCCGCGCCAGAGGTCGTAATTCACGCCTTTGGGAACCGGCCCGTTCGCTTTGTGTCCGATGCTTTCACGCGGGCGGAAGACCAGACACTTGATCATATGAATCTTTCCGAGTTTCCCCGCGTGCAGATAATCAACCGCCGCCTGGATCAGCGGGCGGCTGCGATTCTGCGTTCCCACTTGCACCATGCGATCGTATTTCCGCGCGGCCTCGATCATGCGGCGGCCTTCGGAGATGTCGTACGACGCCGGTTTCTCGACGTAAACATCCTTCCCGGCCTGACAGGCCCAGATCGTCGCCAGCGCATGCCAGTTGTTCGGCGCGGCGATCACGACCGCGTCTATGTCCTTGTTGTCCAGCGCGCGGCGGATGTCCGTCTCGGTTTTCGGGCGTTTGCCGCAGGCCTTTTCAACGTCGGCTACGGCTTTGGGCAGCAAATTCTCGTCAATGTCGCACAATACCGAGACGTTGACATCGGGCAATTTGGCGAAGCCTTCGGAAAGGGCCGATCCGCGCGAGCGAATTCCCATGACGGCTACATTGACTGTGTTGTTGGGGCTTTCCCGCGCAAAGCCGTTCCCGATCAATTGGCCGGCGGCGATTAGCCCGGTTGCGCTGGCGCTTGCCTGTTTGACGAAATTGCGGCGATTGATGGATGTCATGATTTTTTCTCCTTTTAGAGTTTCACCAGTTGAGAAATTTTGACCGCTTGATTGCCGCGCTCGATGCTCCGGTAAGCCGCGATGCCGATCAGGCTCGACAGCGCTCCGGCGCGCACGTCCGCGCGCAGGTTCAACGGGTCGGGCGCGGAGGCCTGGCGGAATATCAGGTCGTGGATCGAAGTGTCCGCGCCGCCGTGCCCGCCTTCGCGCTGGGTTTCCAGATTGGTGATCACTTCCGATTTGCCGAAGCTGCGCGTCAGCCTGATTTCATTGCGCGTGTGTCCGCCGCCGGTGTAATCGAAATAATCGAGCCGCCCTTTGGTTCCGTTGAATGATACCGACTGGCCTTCCAGCGGCCCATACGTGTTGGCCGTGTAATTCAGCAAAACTTTGTTTTCGTATCTGACCATCACCGACATCGTGTCGTAGATGTTGATGTTCTCGCTCCACACGCAGCCGTCGCGCAGGTATCCGTCCTCGGATTCGCACTCGACATACAGCTTCACGTACCGCTGGTTGCGCGTCACATCCCAATAGAATTTGCACTGCTGCTTGAAAGGGCAGGCGCGGCAATGCGTGCTGCGGAAGGAATTGTTCCGTCCGTAAAATCGCAGGTCGCCGAAGGCCGTGACTTCGACCGGCGCGGAATCGAGCCACCAGTTGGCCTGATCGAAATGATGCGAGGCTTTATGCACCAGCAGCGTTCCGGAGTTCTCCCTGTACCGGTGCCAGCGGCGGTAGTAATCGGCGCCGTGACTGGTGTCGAGGTATTCGTGGAAATCAACGGAGATGATGTCGCCGATGACTTTCTGCATCAGCAGTTCCTTGATCTTCTTCGCTTCGGGAGAATGGCGCGCGTTGAAGGTCACGGTCACTTTCTTCCCGTTGCGTTTTTCCGCGTCTTTGGCCGCGTCCAGAATCGTCTGGCATTGCTCTTCGTCGGTGCACATAGGCTTTTCGGTGATGACGTTGCAGCCCAGTTCGAGCGCGCGCGTGATGTAGCGCGAGTGCGTGGCGTCAACGGTCGTCACGATCACCGCGTCCGGCCTGCTTTCTTTCACCATCTGGTCGAAGTCTCTGAAGACCGGCGCGTTCGTTCCCATCAATTTCTTCGCCGCCTCGGCGCGCTTGCTGTTGATGTCATAGAGGCCGGCGAACTCGACGACATCGCTGTAGTTTTTGACCAGTTCTTCTCCCCAGGTCTGTGAACCGCGCCCGCCCGTCCCGGTCAAAGCGAGTCTGAGCCGTTTGGATTGAGCCGCAGCCGGGAACGTCCCGCTCTCCGGCAGAGCCGCCGCCGCCAGCGCGGCGCCGCCCGTGATCAGGAATTGACGCCTGTCGAGCGTGTTGTTGTCGCTTGTCATAATTTCCTCCTAAATCAGGCTATACAAGATTGGTACAAACGTTTTTAGCCACAGAGATCACAGAGAGCACAGAGACAATGCACACTCGCCTTTCACCTCTGTGTCCTCTGTGATCTCTGTGGCTGGTGTCCCAATGTTTCGATTTAGTTACCGCGTGTCGCGTAATGCAGGGCGTTACCACTTTCCCATCTCTGCTTTTCTCGTGAATCCTCGCGTCAGGAACAACAGGTAAATAAAGCCGAGCGCCATCCAGATCGCGCCCAGTTTCAGCGCGAAGGGCGAGAGATGAAGCCAGATATAAAAACAGATGGCGAAGCCTGAAATCGGGAGGAGCAGATTGGTTACGGACTGCCTGCCTTGTCGTAGCCCCAGGCGCAGCCAGTAATGCCGGACGACGCACAGGTTCACCAGCATAAATCCGATGAACGCGCCGAAATTTACCAATTCGGCGGCCTCGGTATATTTCAAAATCAAAGCCCCGGCCAGATGGACGCCGCCCATCAACAGCACGCTGTAAACGGGCGTCCCCAATCGCGGATGCACGTAGCCGAAGATGCGGTAGGGCAACACCCGGTCGCGTCCCAGTCCGCACAGCAGCCGCGAGGCCCCGGCCTGACCGGTGATCGCGCTGGCGATCCCGGCCACGACCAATACAAACGAAAAGAAGAAGAAGAGCGCCGGGCCGCCGACCAGCCTGCCGATGTCCATAAACGCGGTTTCAACTGGCGAAAAAGTTGTGTAGTCGGGCCAGACCATCTGCGCAAGATAACTCTCGATCACAAACAGCGCGCCTGCCACCAGGCACACCAGCACGGTTGCGCGCGCGATGTCGCGTCGCGGGTCTTTCGCGTCTTCGGCCAGCGTCGAGATTCCATCGAAGCCGATAAAAGACAGAACGGCGAGCGAGGTTGTGTTGACGATGTCTCCAAACGCGAATGTCTGTGGATTGAAAAATGGTTTGGTCGAAAACAAAACGCCTTCGCCGGCGCCCGCGTGCAACGCCCTGATCGCCAGCGCGATGAACCAGACCAGAGACGTCACCATAATGGCGTTGGTCAAATAGTTGGCGCGCGATGTGACACGGATTCCGCCCAGATTGATCGCGGTGATTCCCGCAGCCGCAATCAACGCCCACACCCAGTACGGCGCTTCCGGCCAGACCTTGTTGGCGGTGAGCCCGACGAAGATCACGCTCAGCATCGGGATCAGAATGTAATCCAGCATCAACGCCCAGCCTGCGAAAAAGCCAACGGTCGGGCGCAACGCTTTGGCCGTATACGTGTAGGTCGAGCCAGCTTCGGGAAACGCGGTCGCCATTCGTCCGTAGCTCAGCGCTGTGAAGCCCATGGCGACCATCGCCACGCCATAAACAAGCGGCAGATGCCCGTGCGATTTGACGGTGGCGATGCCGTACATCGAGTAGGGCGCCGTTGGCCCGATGAACGCGAGACCGAAGATGACCAAATCCCACAACGAAAGGACGCGCTTGAAGCCGCCCTCCGCCATTGACGCGGCGTTCGTGGCCGAACTGATCGCTTGTTGTGTCGAATTAACGGTCATAAAAAAATCTGGTCAGGCTTTGCCCCGGCTTTTGTTCGGTGATGACAAACGATGACGCGGCTCCGGATATTTGAAACGCGGCTTTCGTGTTCTCGTAGCGCGAGCGGGCTTGAGACAAATCCAGGCGCTGTCCGCGCGGATTGACCGGGTTGATGATCGTAACGCGACGCGGCGCCAGCGCGGCTGCCAGATCGGGCAGATCGTATTTGGCGAGGACTCCGGGAACAACGCTCTCAAAAATCCGCTGACTGATCTTCTCCGTGACGACCGATTCGTATGACGCGAGCATGTTTTTCAAAACAACACTCCTGATCCGGTCATCCAACGCCGCCGCGTGCAGCAACACCGGCGCGGCCCCGCCGAACCCGTAAGCTGACAGGCTCCGCATCTCGACATCATCGCGCTGGGCCAGCAGATCAACCGCCCGCACAACGTCCTGCGCTCTCAGCCCGATCAATGTCCTGCCCACTAGCATCGCCGTCATCGCGCTTTCAAACGCGCCAAAATATCTGGAGAACGCATCCGATTGATCCAATTCTTCCCGCGTCTCCCCCATCCCGCGCAAGTCAATCGCCAGCGCTACCGCGCCCGCGCGCACGAGTCCTTCGATTTCGCCGCCCGGTGCGGCTTCATCCGCTTTGCCTCTTTCGTGCAGGTAAAGCACCGCAGGCCGTTTGCCGGATGCGCCGTCGGGGATGAACATCAAAGCGGGGATGACGATGCCGGGCGCGCTCTCGAAAGTCAGTTTCTCGATGCGATAGCCCGCGCGTTTGATCTCGCCGAACTTCCTTAGCTTCAGATCCCCGGCTGGTTTTTCAAACGCGATCAGCTTCTGCGCCTGATTGCGAATCTCCTGCTGGTAATTCCGCAGCTCATCAATAGTGGACGGCGCTTTGCCTCGCGGCTTGACTCGCGCCGCTTCCGCGCGATTGAGGGAAAAGATCGTCTCTCCGCCGAGCGAAACTGTGACCTGGCCTGAAGCGGCGCAGCGCAAATCCGCCTCGCTTTCAATTTGAACCTGCGACTCGTCAATCGCCTGATCCTTTCCCTTGAGCCAGCGGTTCATCCATCGGTAAGCGGCCAGCCGGCGCGGCAAAGTAAAACCATGCTTGTCGTCAACTTCGACCATGCTCAATTTGTCGCCCGCGCCCATCACGCCGTAAAGCCGCTTCACTTCGCTATAGGTCTGGCGCGCTCCTTTGATCGGAAAGAAGTCCTGAATCGCAGAGGCGATCAAATAAGGTTTGGGAGCGAATGCAATAACGAAATCCGCCTGATCCATCCCGTCGGAGAGAAACGGCGGCAGATTTTGTTCGGCGTCCTGCGGGCCGATGGTTTCAAGCAGGCTCTTCCACGAGGTGATGTAACACGACGGGGCCGCGACCTTGATGCGGTCATCGAGCGCGGACAAATACGCCGTCATCGTTCCCCCGCCGGAATTTCCCGTGCATCCGATGCGCGCCGCGTCCACTTCGGGCCGCGAGACCAGATAGTCAAGCGCGCGCAGTCCGTCGTGTATGCGATGGCGCGCGAAGCTGTGACCGAGCAGCAGGCATTGCGCGCCTGCGACCGTGTGTTCCGTAGTGGCTTGACCGACTTTTGATCCGCCCCAATCCGAATCGTAAAGCTGAATGCGCTCGCCTTGTCCCATCGGGTCCCAGGTCAGGACGACGAATCCATTTCTGGCGAAGGTGATGGCGAGGTGTTGCCAATCCGGGTTGGACTTGCCGCCCTCTTCGTGTCCCAGCGGCAGCAGGATTCCGGGGTAAGGCCCGCGTCCCGTCTCAGGGATATAAAGATTGGCGGTGATAAAAAAAGCGGGCTGGCTTTCAAAAATCACTTTCTCGATCCGATAACCCGCGCGTTTCAGAACTCCGGCGCTTTTGGGGTTCAAGGGCGTGCGTTCAGGCAATCCGCCGATGGCGCGCAGGATGGTTTCACGGATCGCGCGTTGTCGAGTTTCGATCTCCGAGCGCGTGTTCAAACCGGCGACGCGGCTTTCACGTTCAGCCAGATGGTTAAATGCGATTGCCCTGAGCGAGTCGGGCAGCATCTTTCTGATCGAACGAAACTCCTCCCGTCCGGCCAGCACGTTGAGATTATCTTCCTGCATGCTTGAGGATTGAGCGAGCAAATTGCAGGTGGCGTAAACCATTATCACCAAGCTGAAGGACAGAAGGGCTGGACGACGGTAACAACTTCTCCGAATTGTATTGAGGGGGTTTTCCATTTCTTTCTCTCCGTCAGAATCATTGCGTCAGGTGTTTCAACAAGCCCGCTTCAAGCCACGCCAGCGCCTGCCGCGCCCATAGGTGCGACCGATCAATTTCCAGGCATTTGCGGAAGCTTTCGCGCGCCTGCTCAGGCTCGCCTTGAAATGCGGCGTAGACGCCAGCGAGATAAAAGCTTTTGGCGCGCGCCGCGCCGCGATCTCCGCTCTGATCGCGTTCGTTGGCCGTCGTGAAATTTTTCAGCCACGCTTCCGCCTTCTCTTTCTTTCCTTCTCGAAGCAGCGCGACGGCCCGGAACAACCCTTCTTCGTCAATCTCTTTGTGCGTGGTTCCAGCGGCTGAAGCCCAGGATTGATTCGCCGCTTCCTGATGACCCGCCGCCTGTTGCAACAACGCTTCGAAGACAAGCAGGCGGGCGCTTTGCAACGCCGCGAAATCATCCACGCCCAGGCTGGCCGGCGGAGTCTGCGCAGCCCGAACTTGATCAATCGCGGCGGCACCGGCGCCTGCCCGGTACCGCTTCAGCGCGATCATCATTCGGGTAGCCTGATAAAGCTGGAGCAGCGAATATGACTGGTGTCTCGGCTCGAAGACATGATTTGTCAGCAGTTGAAGCGCGCGTTCGTGATTCTCGTTCAGGGTTTCGATGGTCGCCAGCCGCTCAAGCAGGCGATCATTACCTGGATGTTTCCGAAGCGATTGTTCGAGCGATTTCCTTGCGGCGTCAAGAGCGCCGGCGCGCACTTGCAGTTTCGCTACCAGCAGCGTGGTCGGCAAATGATCCGGGCGCTCGGCCATCGCGCGCGTCAACAGGCTTAAAGCTTCTTCCGCGCGTCCGGCTCCAGGCCCCTCTTCGAGCATGGACATTCCCAAATCCCTGAGGGCGGGGAAGTGATGCGGGTCGGATTCGATTGCTTTGCGCCAGACGGTTTGCGCTTCATCACGGCGCGCGCGGTAATATAGAAGATCACCCAGCAAACATGCGGCGTTGGCGTCTTTCGGTTCGATGGCGAGGATTCGATTTAAGACCTGAATGGATTCGCGGCGGAAAGGGAAGATGTCCAGATCAAGTCGTTGCCTGCGGGCGGCGGCAACCGCATCCCGGACAGCAGCCGAATCATTGAGCCGATCCGCGACGAAAGCCCTGTAGTAATAGAGCATCGGGTAGGGCGTTTTCCCGGCGCTGGTCGCCGCGGCGATCCCTCGATCAAGAATCCTTCCGGCTTCCTGCCAGGCCGACAGCTTCATATATTCGGTCGCCAGTTCAAGATAGCCTTGCTCGTGACGGGCGCAGGCATTGTCCAATTGCGAATTGCGGATTGCGGATCGCGGATTGTCGAGAGCGAACGATTCGGCGAACGCGAAGGCGTTTGTCGGATCGAGTTTGAGGATCGCTTCGATCTCTTTCCGGGCTTCCTCGTTGCGCGTCAGTTTGCGCAGCGCATAGGCGTATGCCTGCCTGATTGATGACTGCGTGGGCGAGGCCGCAGCCGCCTGCGCCAGCCATTTTGCGGCTTCAGGCAGATCGCCATCGCGCAAAGCCAGCAGCCCCAGCCCGTAATCGCGCTGATCGTATTTGGCGTGAGCGGGCAGCAGGCGGAAGTAGTGGCGTTGCGATTCTTCGTTCTTCCCCAACTCAAAATAAGCGACGGCCAGGTAATAATGAGCTTCGCCGTTACCCGGATCGCGTTCCAGCGCTTTCGTGAAATGGTTGATCGCTGATTCGTATTGCAGACGTTCGAGCGCAATCGCTCCCAGGCGAAGATGCGGTTGCGTGAAGAGGCGGTCTTTGCCGAGCGCGGCTTCATAAGCCTGACGAGCTTCTTCCATCTCGCCGAACTTTTCGTGCGCCAGCCCTTTTTGAAACGACTCTTCGGCGGTCAATCCTTCAACCGCTCCGAAGCGGCGCGGAATCGAATCGGACGCAAAGACCGCGTCGGGATGACTGCCGCCGGGGCGCTGAACGTATTTCCCAAGCAAGTCGCCGTTGGCCGCAAGAATTTCAAGCGTCAGCGTCTGTCCGGCGTTTTCCGGTTTTATCTCGATTTGCCGGCGGAAGACATTTTCCGGCGAGAGATTTTGCTGCGAAGTCCAGATTGTGTCATCGCCCGCTTTCAATCTGAGCGTGGCGTTGGGAAATCGCCCGGTCGCCATGATCGCAAGCCGGGCCGCGCGACGGTCTTTCCCCGTAATCTCAAAACCAAGCGCGACGTCGCGGGTAGCCGTCATCAACCCTCCGGCTTCGTTGGCCAGCCCGCTCGCGCCGTACCAGTATTCAGTCCAGCCGTCAATCCTTCCCGGTTCGATGAATTCGTAATTGCCGTCCCAGACGAATCTGCCGCTCTGCACTTCCAGATAAGGGCCGTCGGAATCGGTGTAATGCTCCATCTGTCGTCTTGCCGCATCGCCGGTTCCCCAGGTCCAGGTTTTGACGCCGCGCGCGATTTGACGGTTTGTGTAACAGATCACGCCGTGATCGGATTTGTGGTCGTAAGCGGCAATGAAATTGTCGTACAGATCGAGGCCGAACACGCCCAGCATATTCGGATTGTTTTTGTACCAGCTCAGGTCTACGCCCCCGGACATGGGCCACGTTCCGATGTCGGAGCTGACGTGCGCGATCGTTCTGGTCATCGGATAGACGAAGCGTGTGCCTTCAGTCGCGGCGACGCCTGCATTTGTCCACAAAAGATACCGGTTCGCCATCGCGTTGTTGTTGCTCAATCGTACGGAAAGTTCGACGAACGAGCGGCCAGGACGCAGCGTGACGGTCATCGAAACTTTGTTGCGGAAGAAATGATCAATGTGTGAAAGCGTGATCGAGGCGCTGCCATCTTCATGCGGCCTGAACGCCCACGCCCACGGCTCGCCGGGCCATGTCAGCATGTGGGCATCGTAAGGGCCGTAAACTTCCAGGTTTCCTGCGGGCCAGCCTTCGCGCTGGTTGTAGACCGTCGGCTTGATGACGCTGGTGGTATAGAAAATTTCCCGGTTGGCGATCTTGTCTCGCGCCGACCAGATGCGGCCGCCGAGTTCCGGCAGCAAAACGACGCGCAGATATTCATTCTCCAGCGTCAGCGACTCGTATTTGACGGGGATCGGTTGGCGGCTGAGCGAATCGCGATCAAGCGCCGCGTACGGATAAAGCCCGCGACTTTCAGCCGATTTAAAAAGAGGCGCGACGGCTTCCGAGCGTCCAAAGGTGTACGTCGGCGCTTCCAGCATGCCTCGTGTGAATCGCACTGTGGACGCTTGATTCGCGGCCTGCCACATCGGCGCGGCCAGCAGACTGAAGTAAAGAATGAGATTGAAGAACGCCATTGGGGTATTTCTTCGCCACTATGCGGCGCTGTGAATCACTTCGCGGGTTGTTTTATTGAACCCGGATCTCAGCTTGCGCCCGTTCACCGCTGATGACTTCGGTGACCGAGACTCGCCAGAGACCCGCCGGGTCGTTGAGCGCGGTTCTGAAGCGAATGTTTCCGGCTCCGTTCACGATGTCCCGGTTGCCGCCGTAAATTTTCACTTCGCGGCCTGCGGCGTCAGTCACTACCACTTTGGCGACCGAGCGCAGATTATTTACTCCCCGATTCGCTTCATGGACGCGGAAGTTGATGGTTACTTCTTCACCGCGTTGCGCGGCAGCGGGCGATTGAATCTCGACTCCCGCAATCCGCCCTTCGAGCAGCGCGAAGAGTCGCGGAACCGACGCCTCGATCTCAGTTTCAAATGTGGCGCCGGAGCCGAGATACCGTTTTTGACGCACGTCGTACAACGCCCCGCCCTTGTTGAACTTTATGAGAACATTGTTCGTGGCCGATCCATCTTTTCCCGGCAGCAAACCCAGCAGTTGGGTTGTTCCGTTCTTGAAGAGAAAACTGTCGCAATCGCTTATCGGTTTGCCTGAAGCGGAGCTGAGCGTCACTTTGGGATAGATCTCAGCCGCCGCCAGAACGCGTTTCACTTTTTCCAGCGTCGGCGCATTCCGCTTTTCGACCCTGTCCTCAGGGTAACGATCCAAAAAGAAATTGAGCAGATAGGCGCGTCCCTTGCCGAACCGGTGTTCAAGCAGCGCGGGACGGCCTTCCTCATTGAGCAGCGGCGCCGCTCCCGCGAGTTTCAAACCCGGCTCTCCGTTCATCGCAATGACAGCTTCGCGGTTCGATTGGGACGGCTCGACGCCGAAGACATCCGCGAGCGCGCGCGCTGTGCGGAACGCGCAGTGTTTGTCCATGATCCCCGGCAGCGCATCGGCGATCACGGTTCCCCCCTGGCTGACGAAATCGCGGATGGCTTTTACTTCTTCATCGCTCAACGCCACGCTCATCGGAAGGATGAATGTTCGATAGCCTTTTGAGATAAGGCCGCCTTTCTCGATGTCGCTGTAAGCGATGAAATCGAATTGCAGTCCGGCGTCGCGCAGCGACTTCACCCAGCCGTCGCGATTGGCGTTGAAGCGCCGCATCGTCACGCTGGATGGATCATAGACGACCTTTTCTTCGATCTTTCCGTCAACGATCCAGGCGCCGTGAATCGAAGGGTATGAATAATGGATGGCGACGCCGTGATTGTCGGGCGCGGCCAGCCCCACAAGCTTGCCGATTCCTTCGCCACGCAGTTCACGAAAGCCCTGCTCCATATCCTTTCCGCTCTGGCTCATTGTCAGGTCAGCGTCGAGCGTCGAGTATTGCCAGAAAACATAGGCCCCTCCGTTCGAGCCTTTGAAAAGATTGCTGTAGAAGTTGTAGAAGACATCCTTGCCAAGAACGCCGTAACCCGCCCCACCGGAAATCTTCAACTCCGGATTGAAAGCGCGATGAAAATCGAGTTGGTTGCCGCCGCTGTAGGCGTTGAGATGCCGGGTGAATTGATTCAGGCGGCTGTAATCGGCGGCGTTATGCGCGCCTGAAACCTGCGTGCCGGAATTGAGTAAGATCGCCTGCGGGTCAATCTTTTTCAATTCGTCCAGCGCAAACTCGACACATTCGGCGTAGGTCTTCTCCATGAAAGTGCGATGATCTGCCCACGACGAATAATTGCCGCGCGCCTGCGCTTCGTAAGTGTCGTCCGGCGTCACGTCGTCCCAATTCCTGAAGCTCGCGCTCCATTGATTATTCAGCGCGGCGAGCGTTCCGTATTCCTCCTTGAGCCATTTGCGCATCGCTGTCATGCAATGCGTTGAGAAGCAGAGGTCGAGGTCGTCTTCGTAGCAGGTCAACGACGGCTCCTCGAAGACGTAATAGGAAAGCGGCGAGAAGGGAACCCAGGGCGCAGTCAGTTTTTTAAGCTCGTTGCGGATCAGGTCGCGATAGGCCGGATCGTTCAGGCAATATTCGCGCACCAGCCCTTTTTTGTCGTGCGTTTCAAAATACTTTTTCTTCATCGCGCTGTAATACGCGCGTTTCGCGCCGTCGGGTGATTCCTGGCCGCTGATGCGAGTTTGCGCCTGAACGTTGTAATTGGCGTGCTTGCTGTGTTGCAGCGTGTACGAAGAAAGCGTGGTGACGTTCAACCTTCTCAACTGCGCGTCAATCGCGGGCCAGACGCCGGGGATCGGGCTGGGGCCGAAGAGGTACATCACGATATCGTAATCGTCCCATTGGCGCGGTTGCAGGATGAAGACTTCCTGGATGCGGCGATCCGCGCGCACGCCATTGCTCGACACCTCGCAATCCACTCGGGCCAGACGCGTCAACGCGCCCGTCGAAGTGAGGCTGATCGCCTGTTCCACTTCGCCCTGCGCTTTCACCGGGTAATGACGCTCATCGAGCAGGCGGTCGTAGTTGTCGTAGAGCCGCGCGGTGATCGCGCAATCTCCTGCGGCTTGCAACCGCACGCGCGCATTGACCGTCGCGCCGAGTTTGACGCGGTCGCTTTCGAGCGCGAGGTCGCGGATCGCGGTCTGCGCGGGGACTTCAAACGTTCGCATCGCCCAATCAATCCCGCGCCCTTTCTCGATCAAGTACGCTTCGGCGAAATGGCGCCCGCCGGAAAGGGGCTTGGGAAATGTCAGCGTCGCGGTCTGTTGGTTGACCGGCAATCGTTCCGTCGCTTCGGCCTCGTCGAAGCGAGAGCGAAGGATGACGCCGACTTCGGCCCCTTCGGGCGCGCGGTCGAGCGTGACGCGCAGGCTGTTGGCGGACAGTTGCAGATCGCGGATTGCGGCTTGAGGTTCGCGGTTTGCGGCCCAGATGACGGCGCGCGAAACCAGCGACCAGAGGTATTCGTGATAGGCGTAGCGCAATCCGGTCTCAAAAACATTTTCGATGTCAGGGATCATTCCGCGCTCGTGATAGCCAAAAGCTACGACTCGCCCTCGACCGAGCTTGCTTACGGCCAGGACTGGCGCGCCCTGCGCCGTCTTCAGCAACACGTCGCCCGCCGCTTCAAATCCGGCGACGCGTATTTGCCCCCAGGGGAAAGCCTCGAGCGGGACGCCGCGCGTGATGTAATGATCGGACGTTCGTTTCCACTCGCTGCGGTCGGCTTCGGAACCCGGCGGTTGCTTTGGGCGAAGCGGCGATAGATCTCTCAACTCGCCGCCATTCGGATAAAAAAGCACCAGGCCCGCGCCGCGTTCGACGCGCCTGCGAATCTCGTCGCGAATTTCGACCGGATAACTTTCCCAGGGGTGGATACCCGGCCACAGGATGACATCGTATTCCGGGCCATTGAGCAGATCGTCCGCGATGTAGCTGTGCGCAAGGCTGTATGCGTGCTTCCAGTCTTCTCCGCCGCTGGCCCGCTGTTCGTAAAAATCGCCGAAGCCCCATTTGTTGAGACCAGGCCGGCGGCCGATGGAGGTCGCCTTGAAATCCATCTCCATCCGCTGGGCCAGTTCAACGACGCCGCGTCCATCCGCGACCTCGGCGAGCGCCCAGACCTTGATGCGTCCTCCGGCGAATGGTCTGGCCCACTGAAGGTGAGGCGTTTCCACCGCCATCGAATAATCAATATCCCATCTCCCGCGCTCTTCGAGGACGGGATGGAACCGGTCGAGCGCGAAATAATCGAAATAGAACGTCCCGCCCCGGCTGGTTTCGAGCGAGAGCGCGCGCATCTCTCCAAGCGCTAGGGCGCTCGCGCGAGAAAGGCGAAGCTGTAAATGATTGACGCCGGTTCGCAGCGCAAACGTATGATCGAACGATCCGCCGCGCGCGTCGCGCAGCCTGAGCTTCAATTCCGCCGGTTGAAGGCTCCAGACGTAGATCAACAGCGATTCATGCCGCCGCCAGTCGTTGGGAATCTTTGCCGTCTCGATCCTTCCGCCGCTCGCCGGAAAGATCACCTCCAGAGAATTCCCGTCCCAGGCAGGGAAGCGTGTTGAAGCGTTGATCTTTACACCGTCAGAGCCACGAACTGCGTCGACTTCCGCCTGATTCTCAAAAGAGGCGAAGACTTCAAGCTCGGCGCAGAAGACGCCGGTCGCCAGCGCATTGATGAAAAGGCTGAGTAGGAACAGCCGCCACGCTTGAGCAGAAAGAATCATTTCGTCTCCTGACTTCAGCAGTTAAAAAATGAAACTCTTCTTGTAACTGCTTAGCCTCTTCGTCGCGTAGCGACGGTTTGATTTTAGGCAGGTCGTTTACGGCCTGCTTGAGACGCCAGAGAATATATTTCGTCGCATAGCGACGATTGAATCAATTGTGATGCTGGTCTCAACCGTCGCTACGCGACGTGAAAATCGTTTGCCTTTGCATGCAGGCCGTAAACGACCTGCCTAAAATCAAACCGTCCCGCTGGGACGAAGAGGGCTGAGCAGTTACCTTTATCTTCTTTCAAAACGATCAGCGGTCCCCGCCAAACGATAGATCGCTGAGGTTCGATCAAAAGCGGAGTCGTTCGCGCCGACGAGCGTGAGCCGGCGAGGCGCAAGGCATCCGAGAGCTTCGGGAATATCCATCACACGAAGAACATTCAGCAGCGCCGGGCCATACTCTTCGCCTGCCGTTCCGGGACGATGCGAAGCGGGTGGATCAACCGCGACTACCGATTCAATGGCCGGTTGATACAGCGCCGCGTATGCGGCCAGAATCCCCGCGTGGCCATGACCGGCGGCGCGCCAGCGAACGCCAGCGCGACGACCGGCGACAGTCATCACGTCCCAGACGCGCCCGCCATCAACCGTGCCGCCCAGCAACGCCATCGAACGTTCAATCGCATTCGGAAACTTGCCTCGCGTCCAACCGCCAGGCCCCGCGCCTCGCGGACTGAGCAACAACGCGGAACCGCCTCCGACAACGCCGCGCGCCCATTCCGGCAGCTTCGCCAAATCTTCATCGGGGTTGAGCACGATCAGCCAGGGCGCGCTCTCCGAATCTTTGCCCGGCGCCCAGCGCCAGTAAACCTCTATCCCGTCTTCGGTGGTTTCTGTCTCCGATCTCGGTTCGGCGCCCAAAGTGGGCGCGTATGCCGCAGGCGCCGTCACGGGCCAGGCCGCAAACGCCGCCTGGCGCAGACGATCCAGCAAATCCCGCCGCCACACCTCGAACCTTCCCGCCGCAGGCGCCGCGGGTTTTGCCAGCGTGACGAACAGCTCATCAATCTTCGCGTTGATGTGATTCTTCGGAAAGTCGGTGTCTTCGGGAAAGACGCGGAGCAGTTTGCGTTCGAGCGCGGGCGAGCCGTCGGCGTTAGTTCCAGCGTCGGGATCAACCACGCGCCGCGCATCGCCTTTCAGATGGCGATTGAAAAATTCGTAGACGGCGCGGCGGATGTCCGTGCGGTAAGCGTGCCCGCCCACGCTGATCACCGAGTCAACCTGATCGCTCGCGCCAAACAGCGAATAGATCCTTTCGAGCCTGGCGCTCACTCGCTCGTTGCCGGGCATCGGAAAGTAAACGTCGTTGTCCGAATTGACGAACAGCAACGGTCGCGGGCAGACCAGTGAACAGATCGTTGTCCAGTTCCAGCGCGCGCGGTTGTAAAGGAAGAAGCAGTCACAATGGCGGCTGATGCCGTCTTCGCCTGCGTAAAAAGTCAGATCGCCCATCCCGCTCACCGACGCGGCGGCTTTCACCCGGTCATCCGCCGCCGCGATCCAGAACGTCCCGATCCCGCCGCCCGAAATGCCTGTGGCTCCGATCCGGTCGGCGTCCACCTCAGGCCGCGAAACGAGATAATCAATCGCGCGCATCGCGTTCCAGGTCTCGACGCCGGCCGGCGTGTAGCCCGTCGAATGCCACCACCAACGCCCTCCACGGAGCAACCCGCGATGCAGTCCCGCGATCTCGCTCAGCTCAATCGTGTCCATCACCAGCGCCGCGTAACCGTGCGTGGCGAACCAGATTCCTTGTTGCAGGCAATAGGGCGCGGCCTTATTGCCGTCGCGGGGGTGCTGGCTGGAATGCCCGACCTGATAAAGGATCGTTGGATAGCGTCCGTTGGCGGGGCGGGCCTCCCCACCAGGAAGATAGAGATTGGCCGTGACATATAAACCAGGCAGGCTTTGAAAATGAAGCTTCTCGATTGTGTATCCGGGCCGTTCGACTTTGCCGGTGACCGTCGCGTTGAGCGGGGTTCGTTCGGGCATCGGCTTCAGCCCGATCATATCGAAGAGGTCTTCGCGCAGCGCCGGGCGAATCTTCTCGAAATCCTCGGCCCGGTTGATCCCCGGCAGAAACTCGCGTTCGAGTTCAGCGGCGCGAGCGGCGAGGTATTGGCGAATGCTCCGGTCTCCGGGAAGGTTTTGGGGAACAGGCGGTGGAATTGACAGAGCGCCGCCAAAGTGATGCGCCGGACAAAAAGCTGAAGCCGCGACGGCGGCGGTTTGCCGAATCAGTTCTCGTCTGGTCAGAAGCATATTGATTCTCCATGAACTAACTCATTCCGTTTCGCACCAGCGACAGATAAACTCGGCCAGCGTTTCCATCGTCGCCTGCGCCGAATCAAGATCAACCCATTCGTCCGGGTTGTGCGTATTGCCGCCGCGCGGACCGAACAGCAGCGCGGGCGAGCCGAAGTGCCGATGGAAAACGAACATATCGCATGGCCCGCCGATGCCGCGCACCAACGGCTCAGCGCCCGTGACTTGCTGGAAAGTTTCAGAAAGCTCCGTAACAACCGCCTGCCGTGGATCAATCGCCGAGCCGGGCAGGAATTCAATCGGAAAGTTGATCTCTGGCTTGATCGTGAACAGGTCGGCTCGCGCCGCGATTGATTGCTCGAACCAAGCGAAGAACTCACGGTCTATCGCTTCAAGCTCTTCGCCCGGCATGCTTTGCCAGTAAAGCTCTATGCGGCAGATTGTGGGCAGCGTGATCGGCTCGTTCATTCCCCATCCGCCGCTGTGAATTTTAGTGACCCAGACGGGAACAGGATCATAGCCGCCGGCATAGAGGTTGTGAACAGGCGCCTTTTCTTTTCGTTGTCTGGCAAAGCTCTTGATTTGGCCTAGAAGATACTGAATCTGGTCAGCGACCGCCGGTGGCGGCGGGCCGGCGCCTAGAATCCCGGCGTTTTCGGCATGCAAAGTGATGTGCGCGGTGCGCCCGCCCGTCTGGGCGGGGCAAATCATCTGCTGGCTCGGTTCGGTAATGATGGCCGCATCGGCGTTATGGCCGCGCAAGCGCCCGGCAAGCGTGCCGTTGACGCCGCCGAACTCTTCATCAACGATGGTCTCGACCAGCAGATCGCCGCGCAGTTTCACACCGGCTTCTTTGAGAGCCTCAACGGCCACGAGCATCGCCGCGATCCCGCCTTTCATATCGTTCGAGCCAAGTCCGTAAAGACGGTTGCCCTCGATGGCCGCTCCGAAAGGGTCGCGGCTCCAACGGGCGGAGCCGCGCGGCACGGTGTCTATGTGGCCTGAAAGCAGTAGCGATCTGCCGCCCCCACTTCCTTGCCAGAGCGCGGCGACGTTGGGCCGGCCGGCGTAATCGCGTTCGTGCCGGAACGCGGTGTGTTCAGTCAATCCCGGCACATCCCTGATGTCGTACATCTCGGACTTCAATCCCAGGCCGCTCAGCCGTTCGTGAACATATTGCTGGCAACCCAACTCGCTGCCGGTCGGCGGCGTGTTTTCCGATGGGATCTGGACAAGTTCCGTGAGCGTCTTCACCAGACGCTCGCGCAATGCGCCAGTGGTTTTCGACACGCGATCTTCCGACGTCCCACGCTGGATGAACTCCCCGGTGCTCATTAAAGTTAACCTTTCTGTTTGATTAAGCGTTAGTTGATGTCTGACTGGAAGCAATTATAGACAACGCGCTATAAATGTCAAAGATAATAAAATCAATTTGATACCGGCTTAGTAAAATTCTCATATTGTGCTTGACAGATTTTTGCGCGCTGGGTTACAGTCCGCGCGACATCAACTAACCAACCAAAAAATTAGCTTTGCTGGAACCGAAAGAAAGATTGATTGCCGAAAGATTAAGGATGAAAAAGATCAATCTGCATAAAGCGGGGCGGGCTACGCACCAGACATTGCGCGATATGAACGAGATTCTGGTGCTTAACCAGGTGCGCGAGCGCCAGCCGATTTCGCGCATTGATATTGCCGAGCACACGGGGCTGGAAGGTTCGACGGTATCGAAGATCGTGACCCGGTTGCTGGAAAACGAGTTCGTTTACGAAGACGGCCTCGGTTCAGCCTCGCCGCAAGGCGGGCGCAAAAAACGCTTTCTGCATTTGAATCCTGAGAAGGCATACGCGATTGGCGTTGATCTCAGTCCGAGAAGGCACACGGTCGCGGCGAGCGATTTTTCGGGGCGGATACTGCGCCGACTAAGCGTCGAAAACACTTCCGATCCGCAACAAACGCTGGAAGCGGTCGCCCGCAGCGTCAAGAAGCTACTGCAAACCGACCTGCCAAAAGATCGCGTCAACGGAATAGGCGTCAGCCTCATCGGTCTGGTGGATACGAAGGAAGGACGCATGCTGGCGGCTGACAGCCTGGGCTGGGGCGACGACGTGCTGGTCGGTTCGATTTTGCGAAACGCGCTGAATCTGGATATGCCGCTCTATTTCGACAACGGTTCGCGGCTGGCGGCGTTGGCGGAAATCTGGCTGGGCGCGCACGCCTCGCGGCAGCCTCAGGATCTGGTTTTTCTGGAAATCACTGACGGCGTGGGCGCTGGGATCATGATTCAGGGCCAGCTTTATCACGGCTCGATGAATGGCGCGGGTGAGTTCGGCCACATCTCGCTGGATCAATCAGGGCCGCCGTGCAGTTGCGGCGCGCGCGGATGCCTGGAAGTCCTGGCGTCCGATCAGGCAACCATCTCGCGTTATCGTGAATTATGCCGCGCCGAAGGCCGTCCGGATGAAGCGGAAGGCGCAGTCACGATTGAGGAATTGATAACGCGCGCCGCCGCTGGCAATCCGCGAGCGATCGAGGCGTTGCGGCAAACGGCAAATTATCTGGGGCGCGGGTTGATCCCGATCATCTACTCGATCAATCCGGGCGTGATCGTGCTCGGCGGCGCGATTACCAAAGCCTGGGAAATCATTTATCCCGAAATCCGTCGCGTGCTGGCCGCCCAGGTCTCACGCTTTTTTTCAAGTCACGTCACAATCACTCCCTCCACCCTGGGGGACAATCCGAGTCTGGCCGGGGCGATTGCGCTGGTTCTGGCGCGCGCTTTTTCGGCGCCGAGTCTCGGCTGGTAACTGCGGACAGGGGCATTCAAAAAACATTCGGAGTTGCGCCTCGCCAGAAAGCGCAAGCATGCGCGCGCTTCCTGGGAAGGCGCAATTCCACACTCTCCAATGGAGGTATGCAATGAAGGGTCTAAAGCTCATAGGAATCAGGCGGTTCCACGCCGTCTATTTATTTGCCGCCGTTCTTTTGCTGTTGGCTCCATCCGCTTTCGCTCAAACAGGTTTGGGCACGGTGACGGGCACGGCGCGCGACGCGAACAATGCGGTGATCCGCAACGCAATCGTCAATCTCACTCACACCGCCACCAGTATCACGCGCAAAGCGAGTACGAATGAGTATGGCGGTTACTATTTCAGCTCGGTTCCGATTGGGGATTATGTGCTGGTGATCGAGGCCCCGGGATTCAAGAAGTGGGAGAGCAAGCTATCCGTGCAAGTGGGGGAACAGGCTACGCTGGATGCCGTGTTGGTAATCGGTTCGGCGCAGGAAACGATCACGGTGACGGACGCCGCGCCGCTCGTGCAAACCGAAAGCTCCGAAGTGGCCGACATCAAGGACTATCAGCGCATTCGGCAACTGCCGCTCAATGGGCGCAACATCAGCACCCTGTTCGATCTCACTCCCGGCATTGAAGGCGGCGGCAATGCGCGGGTCAACGGGCTGAAAGTCGGGTCGTTGGAAATTACGATAGACGGTGTTTCGTTGGTTGATCGCTTCGGCGGGGGCATCGCGCGCGTGCAACCGGGACTCGATACCGTGCAGGAATTCCGCGTCGAAACCGTGGGGTCAGATGCGCGCTATTCGCGTCCGGCAACGGTGATTCTTGCCACCCGCAGCGGCACGAATCAATTTCACGGCTCGGCCTTCGAGACCCACCGCAACAACTCCGCCGGGCTGCAGGCGCGGCGGCGCGAGACAGCCGTGGGGACAAAACCGCCCCAACTCATCCGCAACGAATTCGGGATCTCGGCGGGCGGTCCGCTCTGGCTACCCAAATCGGTCTTCGGCCCTCTCGGCCACGATGGGCGCAATAAAACTTTCTGGTTCGCCGCGTATGAAGGCCTGCGCAGCCGTGAGTCCCGCATCACCGATTACAGACAAACCCCGACGGCGGCGATGTGGGCGGGCGATTTGAGCAATCGCGTGGACGAGAACGGAATTAAGACGATCATCTACGATCCGCTGACCACCGACGCCAACGGCGTGCGCCAGCCTTTCCCCAACAATCAGATTCCGGCGAACCGGATTTCGCCTTTTGCCAAAGTGATGCAATCGCTCACGGCGACGCCACTCAACAATCTCAATCCATATCTGGCCGACAATTTCGTCAAATTCTATCCCCGCAAATTCGATGACAACAAGATCACGGTGCGCGCCGATCATCATTTCTCGGAAAATGACACGCTGTCGGCGCGCTGGACGCGATCCACGCGCAAAGCGGCGACGGAAGGCGGCGTCTATGGCAATCCGATCAACACTGAAGCGGGGTTGGGAACCGGGCGACAGGACGTCAATGTCAACAACCTGTCCATCACGCAAACGCATACGTTTTCTCCCACGCTGGTTAATGAACTACTGATCGGCGCGCATCGCACGTATAACAGTTCGGGAACGCTGGCTGATTTCGAGGACTGGCCGAAGCGGCTGGGATTACCCAACCCGTTCGGGGTCACCGGCTGGCCTACGATTTATGACGACTGGTTCGGCTGGGACTCGGACAACCGCAACGATCAGGGGTTAACGGGCGGCGTGCTGGAGGACAACGTCACCTGGAATAAGGGGACACATACCATTAACTTCGGCGGCAAATATCGTCGCGAATGGAACAACGTTCGCGAGTTACAGCAAGCTCAGGGCTCGCACGATATCTCAGGCGACTGGACGGCGCTTTATTCGCCGACCGACGATGCTGCCGTGCCTTATACCGGCAGCGGATTCGCATCGCTGTTGTTAGGTTTACCGACATACCTTTCCAATCAATACAATCGAGGTTACTTCTATTTCCGTCAGTCGGAGAAAGGATTTTATTTCACCGACCGCTGGAAAGCCACGCAGCGCCTGACGCTGACGCTCGGCTTGCGCTGGGATAATTGGACGCCGTACCGTGAGAAGTTCAATCGGCTGGTGACTACTGACCTCGATTCCTTTGTCGGCAAATTTGAAGTGCTGACGCCGGGCAATCATCGCATTCAGGATTTGCGGGGCATTCCGCCCTCGGTGCTGGCGTCGTGGAGCGCGCGCGGAATGACCTATACGACAGCCAATGCCGCTAATTATCCTGAGAACCTATTCCGGCCGGATAGTAATAATTTCGGGCCGCGAATCGGCGTAGCCTACCGGCTCGGTAATAAGATGGTTCTGCGCGGCAGCTATGGCGAGTATTTCTGGACCATGCAACTGGCGCAATTGCTGCAGGGGGCGCGCACCAATCCGCCCTTGAACCTGCGCTTCGTGAATCGCGCTGTTGACAAGAACGCCACTCTCAATTACCCGCTGATTGCGAAGCCTGTGGCGTCGGATTTCATCGGCGTCATCAAGGTTGACACGGAGGGCATCGTTCCGATCTCACCCAGCGCGGCGGTCATGCGGGCCTGGGATGGGCGGAATTGGAAAGACGGGCGAGCGCAATCGTGGCACGTCTCGCTGGAACGCGAGTTGCCGTTCCAGACAGCGCTGCGGGTGAGTTACATCGGCGAACACGGGCGCGACCTCGAACAGCGCGTCTCGGTCAACCCCCGCGAAGGCGAGTACACCTACGTCTCGCGCACCAAACAGGCACAGCCCTCGAATCGCGATTTGCTGCGGGCCAATCCCGATTGGAATTTCAATGGCGCCATGAACCGCTCCGGGTATTCCAATACGCACTCGGGACAGGTTGAACTAGAACGACGATTCTCCCAGGGGTTGGCGTTCCAGTGGTTCTATACCTTTACCAGTTCGCTGACGACCACCGATGCGAATGGGTTCTCTTCGGGCGGGTCGAACATCAATTCAGGCGGGCTTGGCGGAGAGGTGCCGGAAAACATTCAGTTGTTCGGCGCGCCCAATCTGAGCTACGAGGAGCGACTGCGGTTGGTCTATTTTCGCTCCACGGCGGTTCCGATGCATCGCATCCGTTACAACGCCATCGTTGATCTGCCGTTCGGACGTGGCAAGAAATTCGGCGGCGATGTTTCCGGCTTCGCCAATCAGATCATTGGCGGCTGGCAGGTCGCAGCCATCGGCGATTGGCGCAGCGGCTTGCGGATGAGCGCCGCAGCGGGGCTTTATCAATTCGGTGACATTACGATTGACGCGGATCAACGCCCCGAAATGAACATCTTCGGTCTGCGGCAACGTTTGTGGTTCCGCGGCGATTTCAACCCGGCTTCGGCCACCAGCGTGACGGGCGGCAATTTGGCGGCCTTGGTTCCGCTGGATCGCGGGCAGCGCGTGGCGCGTCCGCTTGGCCCGAACTTCAATAACCAGATTCCGGTGACGCTGGCGAATGGCACAGTGCGCAACGTGCCGATTGGAGATCTGTACAACTACAGCCCTCGCGCCAACATTATCGGGCCGGGTTTCTGGAACGCGGATATTTCACTGTTCAAAAACTTCCGGTTCCGCGAACAGGGGAACATCCGTTTCACGGCTGATTTCTTCAATGCCTTCAATCATCCGGTGGATGTGGCGCCAAATGCGACCACGGGTTTGCAAAACCTGGGCGTGCAATCCAACGATCCGCGCACGATTCAACTCTCGCTGCGCGTCGAGTGGTAGCGATAGCGAGCCGCCTCTCATCTGCCGTCCCTTGCCAAAGCCGTAATTGGCAGGGGACGGCGCTTTTGATCCTCGAGTCTCGTTATTCTCCGAAAATCAGTAGTTCACTTACGTGAGGTTGAAATTACTCAATGAAAACTCGCGCCGCCTGTCTGTTCAGTTTGTTCCTGTTCACTATTGCGCCTGCCCTTGCCCAGTCGCCGACCGAATTGTTTCTGCGCGGTTACTCGGTGATCCCCACACCGCAGAAAGTCGAACTGCAAAGCGGCGAGATCGGATTTGACGACTCGTGGGTTTACGATGCGGGGAAACTGGCCAAAGACCACATTGTGGTTCGTTCGCTGCTCAGCGATCTGCGGGAGTTTCACCTGATCGAAATACGGCCTGCCGCAGGGCAGGCGAAAAATGTGATCCGGCTTTCGGTGGCGGAAGGCGCGATCCAGGCCGGCGACGACCCGGAGCTTGACAAGCAGGGCTACCGATTGAAAATCGCGCCAGGTTCAATCGAGATCACCGGCAACACCGAGCAGGGCCTGTTTTATGGCGTGCAGACGCTGCTGCAACTGCTCAAGGCAGGCCCGCGCGGCAAGCTGCTTTTGCCCATCGCTTCAATCGAAGACCGGCCCAGGTTGCAACTGCGCTTTTTGCATTGGGACACGAAGCATCATCAGGATCGCATTGAAACGCTCAAGCGGTATCTGGATTGGTCGGCGCGCTTCAAAATAAACATGATCGCGTTTGAACTCGAAGACAAGTTCGAGTATCCGACTAATCCCGTCATCGGCGCTCCGGGCGCATTCACCACCGCCGAGTTACAGGAGATAGTCAATTACGGTCTGGAGCGGTTTATTCAGGTTGTGCCCAATATTCAAGCGCCCGCGCATACCGCCTATGTGCTCAAGCATCCGCAATTCGCGCATCTACGCTCTGACGGCAACAATTATCAGATGTGCATGTGCGATGAAGAGAGTTACAAGCTGATTTTTCAGATGTATGACGATGTTATCAAAGCGACGAAGGGCGTGGATTACCTGTATGTCTCAACCGATGAGGTATATTACGCGGGCATCTGCGGCAAATGCAGCCAACCCTACAACGAACAAAATCGCAGCTTGAAATGGGTGGAATTCGTGCGGCGCGCGCGCGATTTTGCCGCGAGTCGGGGACGGCGGATTCTGGTGTGGGCCGAATATCCACTGCTGCCCGAACACGTGAAAATGATTCCGCCCGACGTGATTGATGGCATCATCGGCGACGAGGAATATCTGAAAACCGAAAACGAATTGGGGATGCGGCAACTGGCCTACGTCTCAATGCAAGGCGCAGAATATCTGTTTCCGAATCATCTGCCCAGCAGTTTGAATACGGGGGGCGATTCCGGGCCGTCCGTCGGGCGTTTGCGCTCTGCCGCCGACGCCATTTCGTTCGGCAGCAAAGCCTGGAAGGGCAAGCCCATCGGGACGTTCGGCGCGGCCTGGGGCGATTCGGGCTTACACAACGAAACGTTCTGGCTGGGGTGGGCGACCGTCGCCGAATACGGCTGGACACCGGGTACGCCGCCCGTCGAACAAACTGTGGCCGAGTTTATGAAGATTTACTACGGCCCGAACGTGGCGGAGATGACGGAAGTTTATCGCGGGCTGCAAACGCAGGCCCGCTTCTTTGAAAAGTCGTGGGATCGCGTCGTCTCGAAAGTGCGCGGGCCGGGTTATGGCAACTCGTACGGCAAGGGGATCGGCGTCGTTCGGTTCGACGAGACGCTGCCCGCTCCCGCTCTGCCGTCCATGCCTGGCCTGGATTTCGTTCCCGTCTATGTCGGACGTTATGCGGCGCGCGTTGAAGAAGCCGGCCGAATGGCGCTTGAGAACGATCTGCTCCTGCACCGGATTCACCAGAATTTTTTGAAGGCGGATCGCAACCGCTACAACCTGGAAGTATTGCTTTCGCTCGCCGAACTGACGGGTCATCACAATCGCCTGATCCTCGGAATGAAAAAGATCGAGGATGAGTTGAATACCGCGCGGATGGAATCCGCGAAAAACCGCCACCAGGAAGCCATCGGACATCTGGTCGGCGCTTACGATCGAGCGCGAGGCGTCGTCAAAGAACGAATCGAGACGTTCCGATCACTGAAGACCGTCTGGGAGAAAAGCCGTTTTGCAAAAGGCAGGGAAGTCAACGGGCGGAAGTTTTATCACGTGTTGGATGACACGAAGGATCACTGGGCTGACCGCCGTCCGGATCTGAGCTACATGATCGCGCCGGAAGAAAGTGTCGGACTCGAAAAGTGGATGGAGAATCTGGCCGCTGTCATTCGGGAGTATGCGAAGAGGCACAACGTGCCCGCGAGCGCATTGGCGGCGGCGAGGTTGGAGAATTAGATCGAAAGCCGAAGGGCGTGACCAGGAGACAAATTTTATGGCGCACACGATTCATTCACGCCGTGATTTCATCAGGGGCGCATTGGCGGGAGCCACGGGATGCGCATTGACACGCGCCTTCGCGCAAACTCCGCAGTCGAAACCACCGGCTCGACGCTTCATTATTGACACTCATCAGCATTACAGCGCGGCGCCGGATTATATCGAGCGGCTGGTAAAAGTTTACAGTTCGCGCAATGCGATGGCCTGTGTGCTGACTCCGATCTCAGGATTCGAGGTTGTGAAAAAGGCCGCCGCGCAGCGCCCTGACGTCGTCATCCCATACGGCCACGTCAGCGTAGACAATCCCGAAGTAATCAGCGAGATTCAAAAGTTCGCCGACGCCGGATTCAAAGGCGTCAAGATGCACACGCCGAAATACAATTGGGATGATTTCGGTTATTTCCCGATCTACGAAAAGCTGCAAGCGCTCAAACTCGTCGCGCTCTTTCACACCGGCATCGTCTCAGGAGAGAGCGACGAGCCGGAGCCGTCTTCGATGGCGCGAATGCGTCCTTCCTTTCTGCACACCATCGCGCGATCATTTCCGAAGCTCGTGATTCAGGGAGCGCACCTGGGCAATCCCTGGTATGACGAAGCCGCCGAGGTCGCGCGCTGGGAGAAGAACATTTATTTCGACCTGACCGGTTCGTCGCTCATCAAGAAGCGGAAGAATCCGGCAATCTTCAAAGAGTATCTCTGGTGGGAAGGCCCGACGGCGCACAGTTCGCCGGACGCGGTCTACGCCTTCGAGAAACTCGTCTTCGGCACAGACGAAGAACCGGAGAATCTGGACTCATGCCTTGCGCGTTATGAAGCGATGCTCGATGCCTGCGATGTGCCGGAAGCGAGTCGCCGAAAAATTTACGGCGAGACGTTCGCGAAGATTTTAGGGATCAAAGTGAGGACTTAGCCCGCGAGCGTAACGATGAAACGGTAGAAGCGACAGCTTTCTTCTCCGCTTAACTCTCCAAGTCCTGCCTAAATCAAACCACGAAACTTTGGGGCGGTATCTATGCCGCAGAGCCGCAGAAGGTGGCGTTCAACTTAATTGCCCTAAGCGGGAGGACAAAATCCTCGGAGCGATCGCTCGCGTTTGTTGCGCGCAACAAATCATCCGTTTATAATCCGCCCACCTTTGTAGCGGGATTTTATAGCCACAGATCAATTTAGGATCAATTTCGATTTCGTTAGCTGATCGCTGTTGCAGATCATTCAAATTTGGGTGAGCAGTTTAGTTAAGAGGAGAGTTGCATGCAGAGCGAAGTGTCCTCGCTCGAAGCGGTGTATCTGATCTGGCTGAGCGGCGCAGGCTGTGACGGCTGCACGATGGCGATGTTGGGTTCGTCCGAACCCGGCATCGAAGACCTGATTTTGGGCAATGTGCCCGACGTGCCGCGCGTCATCCTCGTTCATCCTGATCTGGCGACGGAGAGCGGCGACGCTTTCCTGGCGAATCTGGAGCAGGCTGCGGATGGAAGGCTCTCGCCTTTTGTGCTCGTGCTCGAAGGCGCCATCGCTGATGAATCGCGGGCTGGACAAGGGAGTTTCTCCAGGCTGGGAACCTCCGCTGATGGCCGTCCGGTCACTGTCGCCGATTGGGTGAACCGGCTGGCTCCGCAGGCTGAGGCTGTGATAGCGATTGGAAGTTGCGCAAGCTGGGGAGGCATTCCCGCGGCGGACGGCAATCCGACAGGCGCGAAAGGGCTGGAAGATTATCTGGGCCGCGATTTCAGAAGTCGCGGCGGTTTCAGTTCCAGCGGATTGCCTGTAGTCAATGTGCCGGGATGCGCTCCAACTGGCGAAGGTTTTATTGAGACGCTCATATACGTCTTCCTCCATCTGGCTCAATTGGTGCCCCTTGATTTGGATGAGGAACGCCGTCCTCGCTGGCTTTACAACCACGAAACGTATCCGTTGCCACCACGCGTTGAATATCCGCCTGCGGTCGGGTTCGATCTGTCGAACCGCCCGACCGTCAAGTGCCCGGTTCCCGTGACCGGGTGGTTGAGAAACTTCGGCGGATGCGCCCGCGTCGGCGGAAGCTGCATCGGCTGCACCGAACGCGACTTCGCGGATAGTTATCTGGCTCTGGCTCGTCCGGACCCGGCGTTTTGATCGTCAATAAGCGCGCAGGCAACAATTCCGAGGCGTGATCATATTTCATATGAAATAGCGCATGTGAAATATGAAATATCGCCGACTGAATCCGCCGCAGATTTTTGCCTGCCTGCGGTAGCGGTAGGGGCCTGAATGGTCTTCAAGAATCTTCCGATAAAATTCGACGTTTATGGCCGCGCCCATTTGCGCGATGAAGAGGCCAGCGACCCTTTCGACTACACACCCGACCCCCGCATTCAACGCGCGCTCAACCGCGAGCGCACGCTGGAAAAGCTTTCCAGCAACCCAAACGTCAGGCCTTTCGAGATTGGGCCGGTGACGCGAACCGGTGGACGTTTCGCGCTGCGCACAGTGATTGATTTCGATCAACGGCGGGCGCTCGACGCGCACGTCGAATGCGGACAATTCGCCGGACAATCGGGCGCCTGCGAGATGACCCTGAACGGCCATGAACCGTCGGACGCGATTCACATTTCGAGCCGCGTTTGCGGTTCTTCGAGCGGCGCGCACGCAATCGCTTCGGCGATGGCCCTGGAGATGGCCGCCGGCGTGACGCCGCCGCCGCTGGCTGTGCTGGCAAGAAATCTGGGTTCCTGCGGCGAAGTGATCAGCGAATGCGTCAATCATCTGTTCCTGCTCGCGGGGCCTGATTATTCGGAAGGCGCAGTCAGCCGCACCAATCTCTCGTTCTGGGGCAAGGCGCAGAAGACGCCAGCCGCAGGCGTCAACGCGCACGGGCTTGAAACCGTCGCCGACATCATGCGCGGGATGAACCCGATCAGCGGGCATCTTTACCTTGAAGCTTTGCAGATGGCGCGGCTGGGCCGCGAGATGGCGACGCTGATGTTCGGCAAACATCCGCATCCGGCGACGATCGTCCCTGGCGGGATCGGGATTGAAGCCAACCGCGAGGTATTCAATCAGGTTCTGGGCCGCGTCAACGCGCTGCTGGATTACTCCAAAAAGCTGGCGGTCATCTGGGACGATCTGGTTGATTTCTTTTACGACGCCGAGCCTCGTTATCGCCGCGTGGGTGAATTGCCGGGCAATCTGATCAGCGTCGGGCTGTGGGACGATCCTGAAGGTTACGACGCCAGTTACGCCAACTGCAACGAGTGGGGGATGCGCCGGATGTCGGCGCCGGGCGTGATCATCAACGGCGAGATACGAACCGACCGGCTCTCCGACATCAACATCGGCATCGAAGAATTTGTTGATCATTCATATTACGGGCAATGGGAAGGCGGACAGGTTCCAGCCGATCCGTTGAGCGGGCCGGTTTCACCCTGGCATCCCTGGAACAAAGAAACCGCTCCTTTTCCAACGCCGCGCGACTGGAAAGAACGATATTCGTGGAACACTGCGCCGCGCTGGGATCGTGAAGCGATGGAGACAGGGCCGCTGGCTCGTTTGTGGATCAACGCAGCGGGCGGCGCGCAGAATTGCGAGTTCATCAAGTCATCGCGCAGGTCGTCGCAAAGAGGGTTGGAAATTTTTTTGCCGAAGGGACAACGGCCCGCGACTACGTTGCAGTGGTCAATCCCCGAAAGGCCGAACGCGCTGGAACGCAATCGGGCCAGGGCTTATCAGGTGGCTTACGCGGTGATGGTCGCCTACGCCGATTTGTTGAAAGCGTTCGATTGCATTCGCCAGGGCGAGGTGACGATGTCCGTCAGGTTTTTACATCCGGACAGGAAGATCAGCGTGGGATTCTGGGAATCGGGGCGCGGAATGACGACGCATCATCTGGCGATCAAAAATCGCGTGATCGGCAATTATCAGGTCATCACGCCGTCCGAGTGGATGGGATCGCCGCGCGACGCCATCGGTCTTCCGGGAATATACGAAGCGGCGATGATGAACACTCCGCTGCTGGAAGAATGCGCGCGGGCGGAAGATTTCATCGGAGTTGATCTTTTGCGCGTGGCGCGCAGCTTCGATCCTTGATGATCTCTGTGAGCGCACGCTGGATGCGTGCGCTCACAGAGTTGCGCGCTGGAAGCGTGCGCTCCCAGGACAGTGAATGTATTTCAAGAACCTCCCCATAGAATTTGACGCGAGCGGGCAGGCCACACTGCGAGGCGATGGCCAGTCGTACCCGTTCGCCATGCGCGGCGGCGTCGGAGTGGCCGAACCAGACGTGCAGCGCGTAATCGCGGGATTGGCGGAACGCTCATATCTTCGCAGTTTCGACATTGACCCCGTCACTCGCGTTTCCGGGGCGCTCGCCTTTCATACCGTGATTGATTTCGAGCAGCGCAAGGCGCTCGATGCGCGCACGGGCGCCGCGCTCTTTCGCGGATATGAATTGATCCTGAAAGACCGCGAGCCGTCGGACACGGTTCAGATTGCGAGCCGCGTTTGCGGACTTTGCAGCGGCGCGAACACGATCGCTTCCGCGCTGGCGTTGGAGATGGCCTACAACGTGGCGCCGCCTCCGCTGGCGATCATTGCGCGAAATCTGGGCGCGAGCGCCGAAAGCCTTTTCGATCACCCGCAACATCTGTTTTTGCATGCCGGGCCTGATTACTCCGAAGTGACTATCAGGAAGACGGCTCCGTCGCTGTGGGAGAAGGCGCTGGTCGCGTCGGCGCCGAACGCTGGCGCGCACGGCTTCGGCTCCATCGCTCAGATCATGGCTGCGATGAACCCGATGGCCGGCGATCTTTATCTGGAAGCGATGCACGTGACGCGAGCGGCGCGCGAAATCGCCACCGCTATCTTCGGCAAGTACCCGCACCCGTCCACAATGTTTCCAGGCGGAATCGGAATTGTGCCGGAGCGCGAAACGTTCAATCGCGTGCTGGGCCGCATCCATTTGCTGGTCGAATATTCGAAGAAAGTCGCGCTGATCTGGGACGATCTGGTCGAGTTCTTTTACGACGCCAACCCCCTCTACCGCAAAGTCGGCGAACTGCCTGCGAATCTGCTCAGCATGGGAATGTGGGACGACGCTGAGTCTTACGATGGCTCTTACCAGAATTGCAACAGTTGGGGCGAGCGGCGGCTTTCGACGCCGGGCGCGGTGGTCAACGGCGAATTGCGCACGACGCGGCTGACCGAACTCAACATCGGGATCGAAGAGTTCATCCCGCATTCGTTTTACAAACAGTGGGAGGGCAGCCGCCTGAAAAGCGACCCGCACGGTTCGCCGCTCTCGCCGTTTCATCCCTGGAATAAAAAGACGATTCCCGACCCGTCGGAGCGGAACTGGAAAGAAAGGTATTCGTGGGGAACATCGCCGCGCTGGGATTGCGAGCCGATGGAGACCGGGCCGTTGGCGCGAATGTGGGTTTCGGCTCTGGCCGGCAAGCTGAAGAGCGAATTCATCCACGCGACGGGGAATGGGTTGGAGATGGAATTGCCCAAGCTGGAATTGCCGGCGCAGCGGTTGCGCTGGCGGATTCCCGAAAAACCGAACGCTCTGGAAAGAAATCGGGCGCGAGCTTATCAGATCGCCTACAGCAGCCTGATGGCGTTCACTTTTATGCTGAAGGCGTTCGAGTACCTGCACAAAGGCGAGAAGAAGATGTCCAAACCTTTTCGCTCGCCCGTCGAGGCCGCCGGCGTCGGTTTCTGGGAAGGAGTTCGAGGCGCGATGACTCACCACGTCGCCATCGAATACGGCAGCGTCGCCGATTATCAAATTCTGTCGGCGTCAACCTGGACGGCTTCGCCGCGCGATCCGTTCGGTGTTCCTGGCCCCTGCGAAAGCGCGGTAATGAATACTCCGCTGCTCGAAGAGAGCGCGAAGCCGGAAGAGTTCATGGGCATTGACATCCTGCGGACGATCCGCAGCTTCGATCCGTGCCTGCATTGCGCTGTTCACTGATTTATAACTGATTTGCTGGGATCAAGCGCCATTCGCTTGCGACACTGGAGGTAATAGAAATGCGTTTGCCGAATTGGAAATTCAAAAACACCGACACTGCCGACCGTCACGACCGCGAGGACGACGCCAGACGTTTGCACGAAGCCGCATGGCCGGACATGTTCGCCAACCTGCAGAGCGCTTACGCTGAACTGACCAACGCGCAGTTCGAGCTTGAGCGCCGCACTTCCGAGATCGCCGAAACGCGAGACCTCTTTCAGCAGGTCATCTCTTCGATGACCGAAGCGCTGTTTCTGACGGATCGTTCGGGCCGCGTCATCCGCGCCAACCCGGCTGCGGCTTCGCTGCTCGAATGCCCGGAGACTTCGATCCTCGGTCGCCCGCTGACCGCCGTCTGCGGCTCCGACGAGATTCCGGCCACGCCGTGGAAGCTGATGGAGATCGCTCCGACGGGCCGTTTGACCAATCTCGAAGTAGACGTTCGCACGATGGACGGTTCGGCGATTCCGGTCAGCTTCTCGCTCGGGCTGATGCATGACAAGCAGAACAAGATCACAGGTGTGCTGGCCGTCGCGCGCGACATGCGCGAACACCGCAGCCTGATCAACAGCCTGGTCGCGGCGCGCACGCGGTTCCAGGAACTGTTGGAATTCGCGCCTGACGCGATCATCCTGGCCAATCAGGAAGGCCGCATCGTGCTGGTCAATTCGCAGACCGAAAAAATGTTCGGCTACAAACGCGACGAGCTTCTGGGCCAGGGCGTTGAGGCGTTGATGCCGGAACATCTGCGCGGGCAGCAGGAAGACATCGCGGCCATTCATCACGATTCGCCGCTGGAACTCGATGATTATTACTACGCCCAGCCGACAAGCGTGAGCGAGCAATTCGAGTTCACGCTGGCTGACCGCAAGGGGCGCGAGTTCCAGGCTGAGGTCGCACGGCGGCAGATAGACACCGAAGATGGCATTCTGGTGATGAGCCTGATCCGCGACATCACCGACCGCCGCCACGCCGAAGCCGCGCGCCACGCCGCCGAAACGCGCTATCAGGAGTTGTTCGACAACGCCAACGACATCATCTACACCTGCGATCTCGAAGGCAGGTTCACTTCGATGAATCTGATGGCCGAGCAGGTCACGGGCTATGAGCGCGACGAAATTCAGCAGATAAGCATTGGCCGGATCGTCGCCCCGGAATATCTGGAACTGGTTCGCAAGACAATCTCCGACAGAATCACGGGTCAGGCCAACCCTGCTCCTTATGAGATCGAGGTCATTTGCAAAGATGGCAGCCGTCTGCCAATGGAAGTGAACGCGCGCTTGATTTATGAAGATGGCCGCCCGGTCGGCATCCAGGGCATTGGACGCGACATCAGCGAGCGTAAGCGCGAGGAGCGAGCCAGGCAGCGCCTTAACCATCAGGCCGCGCTGCGAGCCGACGTCGGTTTAGCGCTGACCGACGACGAAGCGACGTTGGGTGGCGTCCTGCAGAAATGCGCCGATGCGATTGTTGATCATCTCGACGCGGCGCTCACGCGCATCTGGATGCTGAACGAGAAAGAGCAGACGCTCGAACTTCAGGCCAGCGCGGGAATGTACACGAGTCTTGACGTGCCCGAAGCGCGCGTGCCGGTGGGCAAATCCAGAATCGGTTTGATCGCCGAAGAGAAGACGCCGCATTTGACCAACGACGTGGCGGCCGATCCGCGCGAAGAGAATAGAGATTGGGCCGAACGCGAAGGGATGGTTTCTTTCGCCGGATACCCGATGATGGTCGGCGACCGCGTAGTCGGCGTGCTGGCGGCGTTCGCCCGCCACAAACTCGAAGCCGATTCGTTGAACGCTCTGGCCTCGATCTCCGACACGATCACGCAGGGCGTCGAGCGCCGCAGGGTCGAAGAGCAGCGCGCGGCTTTCCTGAAACGCGAGCAGGAAGCCCGCCGGATGGCGGAAGAGGCGAGCCGGTTGAAAGACGATTTTCTGGCGATGATCTCGCACGAACTGCGCGCGCCGCTGACGGCGATTCTCGGCTGGGCGCAGATGCTGCGCGCGGGCGCGCTCGACCGCGCGTCGGCTGAACGCGCGCTGTTGACCATCGAACGCAACGCGAAATCGCAGGCGCATCTGGTCGGCGATCTGCTCGACGCGTCGCGCATCACCACCGGAAAACTGAGTCTGGAAATCCGCCCGGTCGAATTGATGTCCGTAGTCGAAGCCGCAGTTGACGCCGTGCGTCCGTCGGTCGAAGCGAAAAACCTGCGAATGCAGATCGTGCTCGAACCCTGGGTCGGCCCGTTCAACGGCGACACCGAGCGGTTGAAACAGGTCGTCTGGAACCTGCTGTCGAACGCGATCAAATTCACGCCGCAGGGAGGATTGATCGAAGTCCGGCTCGAACGTCTGGAGAACAAAGCGTTGCTGATCGTCAGCGACACCGGGCAGGGAATTGATCCCGAATTTCTGCCGACCATCTTCGACCGCTTCTCTCAGGTTGACAGCACATCGAAGCGGCGTCAGGGCGGACTGGGACTCGGACTGGCCATCGTCAAACACATCGTCGAACTGCACGGCGGCGCGATTTACGCCTACAGCCGGGGCGAAGGCCAGGGATCGGATTTCATGGTTACGCTGCCGCTCGCTGTTCAGAGCGGCGAGGATGAAAGTTCGACGCTGTGGCCCGTGCGACCCGAAGGCGACGAAACGCGGTCGGGCACGTTGCGTGGCGTGCGCGTGCTGGTGGTTGATGACGAACACGACACGCGCGAAGTGCTGAGCGTGATGCTCGCGCGTTACGGCGCCGAGGTTCGCGCCGCCGGATCAGCCGCCGAAGCGATGGAAATTTTCAGCCAATGGCAACCCGACGTTCTGGTCTCCGACATCGGCATGCCGGATGAGGACGGCTACGCGCTGATCCAGCAGATTCGCGCGCTGCCGCAGGAAGACGGCGCCGACGTGCCGGCCATCGCGCTGACAGCCTTCGCCTCGGCGCAGGACAAAGAGCGCGCGCTGTCCGCCGGATTCCAACGCCACCTGGCCAAGCCCGTCGAACCGGTGGCGCTGGCGAAAAACGTGGCGCGGATTCTGGGACGCAGCGACGACGGAATCACGCTCTGATGGAACGATGGTAACGCTAAAAATGTGATTGGCGCCGCTCGTTTTCACAGATGAGCTTTTGCGAGGCAGGTATATCGCGCGCCCGCCGGATGGAGTTCGCTTTTCATCAAGACAAACTCGTTCACGTTGAAAGACAGCGGAGGGAGCCGGTATGAGTCAGCAAGCGCGATCAACTCGCGGGTTTTCCGGTTCGATTTCACCCGCCCGATTGTCAGGTGCGGGCGGAATTCTTTCTCGTCGCGCGCGAACCCAAACGGCGCGAGCTTTTCATCGAGCCGCTTTTGCATCTCGACAGACTTTTCGACTTCGCCCGACAACCCCGCCCAGAGAACGCGCGGCTGGCGCGAATTCGGAAAAACGCCCGTGTCGTTGAGTTTGAGCGTGAACGGCTGAAATTCGGACGCGGTATCAACACAGGCTTTTTCAATCTCGTTGATCCGCCCCTCATCAACTTCGCCGAGGAATTTCAGCGTCAGGTGGATGCTTTCGGGTTTCGTCCAACTGACATCGGCGCCGGCGCGACGCAACTCGGTCTGCAACGCCGCGAGCGCGGATTTGATTTCGGAAGGAATTTCGATGGCGATGAAGGTTCGCATGGCGCCAGCTTAAACTACTTCGATTTTCTGTACTCCTCGATCAACGCCTTCTCGCGCTGTCCGACTATATCCAGATCCTTCAGCCACTGCTTCTCGAAAGGCTTGAGCGCGGCGACAATCGCTTCGGCGACGGCCAGATTGCGGAACCATTTTTTATTCGCAGGAACAATGAACCAGGGGGCGTGCGGCGCGCTGCATTTGTTGATCGCGTCTTCGTAAGCCCGCGTGTAGGCGTTCCAGTATTCGCGTTCTTTCCAATCGCCGACTGAAAGCTTCCAGTATTTCGTCCGATCCTGCTCGCGTTCCAGCAACCGCTCCTCCTGCTCTTCCTTGCTGATGTGCAGGTAGAATTTCAACACGACGGTGTCGTTATCGGCCAGCAACTTCTCGAACGCGTTGATGTGATCGTAGCGCGCGCGCCAGACTTTTTCGGGCGCGAGTTCGTGGACGCGCACGACCAGCACGTCTTCGTAATGTGAGCGGTTGAAGATGGTGATCTCGCCTTCGGCCGGCGCGTGCTGGTGAACGCGCCAGAGAAAGTCGTGCGCGCGTTCTTTCTCGGTCGGAACCTTGAACGACGCCACATTGCAACTGAGAGAATTGAGCGGCCCCATCACGGTTTTGATCGTGCCGTCTTTGCCGCTGGTGTCGCGGCCTTGCAGCACGATCAGCACGGAATGATCGCTGGCGGCGTAAAGCAACTCCTGTAAGCGAGTAAGCTCGTCGCACAACTTTGCAAGCTTCTCAGCCGCATCTTCACGTTTGAGTCCCGCGTCGTCGCCGGGATCGAAGTCTTTCAGCTTGATCGGGTGTGTTCCTGTGATTTTGTAAGCGTAAGGCATTTTTGGATTTTGGATTTTGGATTTTGGATTTTAGATTCTGGATTCTGGATTCTGTATTGTGAATCGGTAAGCCAATTTGCAATCCAAAATCCAAAATCCAAAATCCAAAATTCAAATTCGGTTATGCGGCGCCGTGTTTCTTAAACCACGCCAGCAGCAGATTCCAGCCGTCCTGAGCCTGCTCCTTGCGATAGCTCGGACGATAGTCGGCGTGGAAGCCGTGCGGCGTGTCGGGATAGAGCTTGATCTCCGAAGGCTTGTTGGCTTCTTTCAACGCCTTCTGCATCTGCTCGACTGTGTTGTTCGGGATGCCGGTGTCCGCGCCTCCGTACAGGCCGAGCACCGGGGCTTTCAAGTCCTTCACGATTTCGAGCGGGTGTTTGGGTTGCAGAGGGTTTGCGCGCTCAGGCGGCGGCGGCGCAAGTCGGCCATACCACGCGACGCCGGCTTTCAGATTCGGGTTGTGCGCCGCGTAAAGCCACACGATGCGCCCGCCCCAGCAGAAGCCGGTGATGCCGAGCTTCGACGTATTGCCGTTGTTCTTCTTCGCCCAGGCGACCGCGGCGTCGAGATCGGACATCACCTGAGCGTCAGGAACCTTGCTCACGATCGGCATGATGTCGTTGATGCTGGTCAGCTTTGAAACATCGCCCTGCCGCGCATACATCTCCGGCGCGATGGCCAGGTAGCCGGCCTTCGCGAACCGGCGACAGATGTCCTTGATGTGTTCGTGGACGCCAAAAATCTCCTGCACGACCAGCGCGACGGGGAAGTTTTTACCTTTCGCCGGCATCGCGCGGTAAGCGGGAATCTCGCCGTCTTTCACCGGGATTTTCACTTCGCTTGCGGTCAGGCCGTTGGTGTCGGTCGTGATCATCGTCTGCGCCTGGATAGGCTGCACGGCCATTGCGAATCCGGCGGTCAGCGAAGTCACCACGAAAGTCCGCCGCGTGACTTCGGGCGCGGACGGAAAAAGGCTCATCATTTCTTCCTGCATAGATTCTCCTTGTGTGGATTTCAGTTGACGCTTTGATTGCCTGCGCTGGCGGCGATTTTACGCGAGGCGTTTGGAGAGAACAACGAATCGGCGGGTTTTTACTGCGCAGCCTGTGATGCAGCCTGTGACGCTGCCTGTGTCGCAGCCTCGATCCAGGGCATCAGCTTCACGCAAAGCTGAAGCGCATGATCGTTTGAATCTCGCAGCGAGTCGAGCACCAACTCCCGCTCCTCTTTACCCATCACGCGGACGCGGCGCAGCAGGTCGGAGACGTGATGGAACCATTCGATGAAGCTTTCGCGCGCGAAACGATTCCGCTCCAGGAAGATCAAATAATCGGCGATCATCTTCAATCGCATGGTGTTGTTCGGTGACAGTTCGATCAGCCCGTTGAACAGATTGCATTTTTGATGGAAGTAGTCGGCCTCCGACTTTTCGTGCTCCGGTTTCCACTCGGCCATCTCGCGCAGAAAATCGCTCAGTTGGTACTGCCACTCGGTAGATCGCCTGACTTCAATCGGCAACGTGGAGGGAGGTTTGTTCGACCTCGTATTGGCTGACTGCCTTTCCGCCGGGCCGAAGCGCAGGGCTTTTATTTTCTGAAAGAGGCTTTTCGCTCGCGGCGTTTCCCAGTAAGGGTAAAACACCGCCTGGCCGCCAATCCTTCGCGGCCTGAACTCGTCGCCTGTCAGCTTCGGAATGTACTCGAAGATGGTCAGGGCCGTGTTCAAGTCAGAGACGAATTTCGGCGTCCCGACAGGCTTGCCGCCGCTGACCAGATTGTCGGCGCAACGCGGCGCGCTCAGTTGCCCGGCCAGATAATCGCGAAAACGAACGAGCAGGAAGTCGGCGGGAACTCCGCGCCGCAGGCATTCCCCGGCCAGCGCCAGCGCGGCCAGCGAGAGATTGTCAGAATTGAACCAGAGCGCGCGGTCATCCTTCGCGACGTTTTCGAGCGCGCGGCTGTAAGTCTCGACCAGCGCGTTAAGCTGTTGCGGCGTAGGTTTGATCTCTTTGATTGCGATGGCGGCTGGGATGATTTCAGTCGGAGAAGCGATGTTGACGATGTGGGAATCAACGAATCGAATCGGCTCTCCGGCCTTTACCTCTTCGGGCGTGAACGCTTTCTGCGCCATCGCCGCCATCGTTTCGTAATAATCGGAAATGTCGTAAACCAGCGTGTCTTCGCATCTGAGCGGCGCAAGCTTCGGCTTCAGCATCTCGCCCCACAGCGAGCGGGCTTTTGCCGGGTTGAGTCCGATCAGATTTCTGATCGCGGACAGTTGCAGCGACAGCCTGTCCATCTTCAGATCGAAGGCCATGCTCTTGTACCCGGTTCGAGTGTCAACGTGAAATTTGCCGAGGTATTTCATCCTGTACGGATGCTGCGCCTGAAAGGCGATTCTGAACGCCTCTTCGAGAATCTCCACCTTCCACGCGTTATCAATCTCCGGGTGGGCTGAAAGCTTGATCATCGAGTCGGCTGCGAATTCGGGCGGCGCGACTCGCAACTCGTCAATTAGTTTGACGATCTCCGGGTTGCGGCCTTTGACGGGCGCGGCTTCCGAGACGCGCGGCGGCTGAGTCACGAAGCGTCGCGCGCGCAACCAGTTTTCGAGCAGCTTCGGCCACGTGCTGAGCGCCGGTTCGTTCCGGGCGAGACCGACGCCGTGCCGTCCGTGTTCGTAAACGTGCAACTCATGCGGGACTTTCTTCTGGCGCAACGCCGAGGCGAACATCATGCTGTTTTCGACCGGCACGCCCGCGTCGTCGGCGGTGTGAAAGAGAAAGGTCGGCGGAGTCCATTCGGTCACCTGCTTCTCGTTCGACATCAGATCAATTAACAACTGCGACGGATTTTCGCCCAGCAGGTTCAGCCGCGAGCCTTTGTGCGCGAATGGATCGGTCATCGTGATCACCGGATAGCAGAGAATCGCCACATCGGGGCGGCTGCTCAACCTGTCAATCGGGTCTCTGGCGTTCAGATTGCCGGTGTCGAAATGCGTGGCGGCGGTCGAAGCCAGATGGCCTCCGGCTGAAAAGCCCATAATCCCCACCCGGCTCGGATCAATCTTCCATTCGGCTGCTTTTGATCGCGTGTAGCGAATCGCGCGCAACGCATCCTGCATCATCGCCGGATGCTGGTATTTCGGTCCCAGCCGGTATTTCAAAACGACAGCGGTGACGCCGATGCTGTTGAGCCACACGGCCACATCGTGACCTTCGTGCGGCGCCAGCCCGCGATAGCTTCCGCCGGGGCAGACGATGATTGCCGCGCTGGAGGCTTTGTCGGCGCGAGGCTGATAAAGCTGAACGCTTGGGATGTCTTCGGGCGCTGAACCTTTCGCGCCCGGCGCGCCATCAGGCCAGAGCGGAATCGGCGGCGGTTGATTCGCGGGCGGCGCCTGATTCGAGTTTTGCGCGAATGCGGCCAGGGAGACGCAGAGCAGCAGCGGGGCGCAGCTTGCAATCGTGAATTTCATCTTTCGGCCTCTTCTTCGGGATTGAAAAATTGGATGATTGCGCGGCTGTTATACCGCAATGGCCCGAATGTGAAAAGGCTGTGAAAAGAGAAATGGGGCGGATGCAGTGTCCGCCCCTCCGTGTGTTTGGTATGGGTCGAGGTAGATCGAAACCGGGCGTAATGCGTCAGCGCTATTTCGCTTTTTTGACCGAGATCACTACGATGATCGCCTCGTCCGACGTGCTAATGTTGGCGGTTCCCACGACAGCCAACTCTCCTTCGCGCAGGCTGAGCGGGGTTATGATGCCGATGTCTCTATATTGAACTCCGCTAGGGCTGATTTTGATCGGTACCCCGACGCCGAACTTGAATAAATCTATCAGGATGATTTCCTTGCCTGACGCATCCTGGGTTGGCACTACCTTTGATAGGCTGTACTGATAGAACGATGGATTATCAGTGGTGTTGGAAATACCAGCGGGCGTTGGGAAAAGGGAACCGGTGACGCCGCTCGATTCGATTTTTCCGCCTGCGCTGACTCGATTCAATGCCGAGTTGACATAGCGGTAGTTGGTGAACTTCAACGTTGACTTGAGCTGCTCCACAACAGGCTCCAGATTTTTCGGCAGCGTGGCTTTTTCTGATGGCGTCATTGACGCGGCGATCAGATGAAGCTGGAATTCGAGGCTAACTGGAGGATTGGGTTTCTCAGGCACATCCAGTCGCTTCAGCGCTTCTTCGATTGCCGCGATGTTTTCAGGAAAATCTCTGACCGTCAGCGTGCGAAGATTGGGATTCGGCGCCATCATTGATCCTTTCGCCCCGCTGCCCAAAGCCGTAACCGCATTATTCAAACTTATCGGGTCGCGATATTTGATCTCGAACAGTTTTACCGAAAAACGTTTGGGATCGGTTTCCGGCCCCCTCTCTTCTTTCTTTTCCTCCTGCTTCTGCTCGCTGGCTGATTGCGCGAGTGCGGATGATACCGCCGCGCAAACCAGCAACAGGGAAATAAAAATTGCGATTGATCTGAGTTTCATTGTTTGCCTCCGACTTATCGAATGTTGGTGTTGGGTCTGGTCGAACTTGAATCCTTCGGCGTCAGCCAGATGATGCGGATGTTCGGATCGGCGGTCTGGAATTCGATCCGCGTCATCTCCCGGTTAGCGGCCAGATCGGTCTTTGCCGGATCGGGCCACTCTATCGTTTGCGCTTCAGGTTGCGGCGAATGGTTTAATTCAGGTCTTCTCGGTTTGCGCGTGAATCCTCGCCGCTCTGGTTTTCTGTTTACAATCTTTGAGTCCGGTTCGTCCCGCGTAGCGCCGGGCTGCGATCCGATTTCATTGCCTGCGCCTTTCTTCATCACGGCTTGATCGTGGTTGGGCGTCTGTGGCGGCTGCTGGCGAAGGAGCAGCAGGCCGAACGCGGCGATCAGCAGCAGCAACGCCAGCGACGCGGCGAAAGCGGATCGCGGGTTCCATCGTGGTAGGCCTTGATCATTGTTTCGGCTACTTATCAGGCGCAACGTAGAGGCGGGTTTTCCCCGCCCAGGTTCCTCAACTACGGGCGTGGGCGGGGAAAACCCGCCCCTACGCCATTGTCTCTTCCGGTGGCCGAAACGATGATCAAGGCCTCGCGGCAAAATCCTTTCGAGCGATCCCGGTCGCGTTTCTTCCTGCCCGATCTCTTTCAACACCGAATCGCGCAGACCGCCCAACATCGCTTCGTCGAGTTGCGGCGTGGCGAAGCTATACAGCCAGTCGCGGCTCTCTTCAAATTCCGAGGCGAGATGGCGGCAATCCGCGCAGGATTCAAGATGTCTGTTCAACGCCTCGGCTTCTCGCGCCGGCAGATCGTCGCCTGCGAAAAGCGGAATCAATTTTTCAGCCTGCTCGCATCGCATAATTGGGGCCTCGCTTCTCAAAACTACTTTCTCCCTTGTTTCAGAAACCGGTCTCTGAACGCCTTGATCTTCACGCGCGCCGCGCTGATCTGCGACCTGACGGTGGTCTGGCTCGATCCTAAAATCCTGGCCACCTCTTCGGTCGGTAATCCTTCCAGATCGCGCAGCACGATTGCGGCTCGCTCTTTTTCGGACAATGTGGCGAGCGCGCGCATCAGAATCGCCTGCTCCTGAGCCAGCAGCGCCGCCGACTCCGTGTTGTGCGGGCTGACAGGTTCCGCGATGGCGCCCGATGCGACTTCGGCTTCGAGCGAAAAGTGATTGCCTCGGCGCTTGCGCGCCAGATCGCGGCAGACGTTGACGGCGATGCGGTAAAGCCAGCCATTGAAATCCTGCGCCGGGTCGAACCTGTCGAGGTATCTGTAAACTCGCAGGAACGTCTCCTGCGCCGCGTCGCGCGCGTCTTCACGATTGCCCAGCATTCGCCACGCCAGCGAGATGACCCGCCGCTGATGGCCGCTGATGATCTGATCGAAGGCCGTCGTATCGCCGGCTTTGGCGCGAATGATTAGACTATCCGGCTCCGCAACCGCTTCGTCGCAGCCCTCGATTTTTTCAGCCATCAGCGCGATTTCCATTCCTTCGGCCTGATTCTCCTGGTCGGTTTCTTGGGCAGCGCTTTAGATTTCCTGCGCGCTCGAATTGAACTACTCGGATGGTTGGTTAAACGTTGAAAAGAAATTTTTGTGGCGAAAGTTTCAGCCCTGGGCGCGCATCGCTTTCAGCAGCGAACGGAAATCGCGCTTCTGCTGATCCAGCGTTCGCGCGGTGATGACGACCTGAGGGCTGGGGTGATAGAGCGGCACGAGCAATCGCCCGTTCCAGCGCAAAATCTTCGCGGCGTCTTCCCGAAGCTGGAACCCGTGCGGCTCGATCAATTTCAGCGCGTCGAGCGCGACGGCTCCGAGCGTGGCGATGACCGGCGGGTTGATCAATTCGATCTGGCGTCGCAGGAAGCCGGAGCAATTGCGAATCTCGGCGCGGCTGGGTTTGTCGTTCGCGCCGGAAGGTTTGCGCGGGCTGCAAAGGACAGTGTTGGTGATGAAGATTTCGTCGCGCGTCAGTTTGATCGAAGCGAGCAGCGATTCAAAGTTTTTGCCGGACGTGTCGCCGTGAAAGGGGATTCGCGTGCGGTCTGCGCCGTTGCGTCCCGGAGCTTCGGCGATGAACATCACTCGCGGATCGAGCGCGCCGTTCAGACGGCTCAACACGGCTTTCCGTTCGCGCATCCGTTCGCAGACGACGCAGGCGGCGGCCTCATCAGCCAGTTGATCGAAGTGTCGGCTCAAACACTGTATGTCGCTCATCGGTCAAAACGATTCCTTCTTGAGATGGTCATTCCGCGCAAAGTAGAATGCGCACTGCGCTTGGACATAGTTAAAGCTTTCAACCGAATAAAAACAACGCCGAGAAGTTTATGGAAGAGAAAGACAAAATTCGCGGAGCGGGAGGCACGCCCGGCGGCCTCGGCCAGTTCGTTTCCGGTCTCGGAATGGTCATCGCCGGAGGCTATCTGTTCCTGAGCAACGTGACTGTAATGAGCGGATATTGGCAACTGTGGGGCCACAACGCGTTTGGGCTGTCGCTGATCCCGTTGCTGATCGGCATCGGGCTGCTGTTTTTTGACGGGCGTTCGGCGTTCGGCTGGATACTGACCTTCGGCGGCGTGGTCGTCATTATTGCCGGCATCATCGCTAATCTGAACATCTACTTCAACCCGACCAGTCTGACAAATACTTTGATCATGCTCGGCCTGTTGGCAGGGGGAATCGGGTTGGTGGCGAGGTCATTAAGGTCATATTAGAGGTCAGGTCTTGAGCGATCAAAACAAATCCGCGTCCGCATACGCAACCACTTCGGAGCCTGCATCCGACTTCGCGTCGGGGCGCGCATGGCTCATCTTCTATCTGAAAAAATACCGGTGGCGGCTGGTCGCGGGCACATTCTTCGTGTTGGTCTCGGTCACGCTCGGCGTCTTCACGCCGCGTTACACGGGAGCGGCGATTGATTACCTTACTTCATCCGGCGCGACTGGCGGCGGGCTGATGAAGTTCGTCGCGTTGATAGTCGGCGCGCAAATCCTCAGCGGCGTCTTTCTCTTCCTGCAACGGCGCACGTTGATCAACATGTCGCGTTACATCGAATACGATTTGCGGCAGGATTTTTACGGCCACCTGCAAAAACTCCCGCTCCAGTTTTTTCAGCAGCGCCGCACGGGCGATTTGATGGCGCGCGCGACAAACGATCTGAGCGCGGTTCGGCAGATCGTCGGCCCTGCGATCATGTACAGCGAACAGACGCTCTTCCGCGTGCTGATCATCCTGCCGTTGATGTTTCAAATCAGCGTCAAGCTGACTTTGATCATGTTGCTGACGATGCCGCTGGTGACGCTGACCGTGAAATATTTCGGCCATCAGATTCACGTCCGGTTTGAAAAGATCCAGGAGTTCTTCTCCGAAATCACCGCGCGCGCGCAGGAGAACCTGACCGGCGTGCGCGTCGTCCGAGCGTTCGCCCAGGAAGAGGCCGAGAAAAAAGAGTTCGCGCGGCTCAACCAGCAATACGTTGATCGCAACCTGAACCTGGTGAAGCTGTCGGCGGTTTTTCGCCCGCTGATGCAGTTTTTCATCGGGCTTGGATTCGCTGCGATCCTGCTGATCGGCGGATATGAAACCGCTCGCGGGCGCATGACCATTGGCGAATTCACGGCTTTCAATCTTTACCTTGAGCAACTGATCTGGCCGCTGATCGCCATGGGCTTCGTGACCAACCTTGTGCAGCGCGGAACGGCGAGCCTGAAACGAATGAGCGAGATCATGCGGATCGAGCCGGCGATTGCGGACGCGGCGAAGTTGAGAGCGGGAGAGTGGGAGAGTGTGGGCGCGGGAGAGTTGAGAGGGAAAATCGAATTCCGTGATCTGACGTTCCGCTATGCGCCCGAATCGCCGCCGATTTTGCGGGACATCAATCTGGTGATCGAACCAGGGCAGACCGTGGCGTTCATCGGGCGCACCGGCGCCGGCAAGTCAACGCTGATGAATTTGATTCCGCGATTGCTCGACGCCGAACCGGGAATGGTTTTGATTGACGACAAGCCGATCCGGGAAATCCCGCTCAAGCCGTTGCGCGAAAACATCGGCTACGTGCCGCAGGAAACATTCCTGTTCAGCGAGACGCTGGCCGAAAACATCGCTTTTGGAATTCACAACGGGCGCAGCGACCTTGAGAAAAAGATCGAACAGGCCGCCGATGTCGCCGGGTTGGCCGATGACGTGAACGAGTTCCAGCACAAGTATCAGACCATTTTGGGCGAGCGCGGCATCACGCTGTCGGGCGGGCAGAAGCAGCGAGCGGCGATTGCGCGCGCCATCATCCGCGAGCCGAAGATCATGATCCTCGACGATTCGCTTTCGGCGGTTGACACTTACACCGAAGAGAAAATTCTTTCGCGGCTGCGCGGTGTGATGCGCTCGCGCACGACGTTGATCGTCGCGCACAGAATCTCGACGGTCAAAGACGCCGACCTGATCTGCGTGCTCGATCATGGCCGGATTGTCGAACAAGGCTCGCACGAAGAGTTGATGCGGATCGGCGGAGCCTACGCCGATCTGTACGAGCGGCAGTTGCTGGAAGAAGAACTGGCCGCGAGCTGACGCCCTGGGCTTCTGCAAAGCCGTCAGGGAGGGGCTAAAACCCAAGACCCACAACCTACAACCTATAAATTTTTTCTTCGATGGCTCAATCAGATGACGCTTCGGAGGAAAGGTTAATAGGTTGTAGGCGTTCGGTAATAGGTTTTAGTTTATAAGCGAGGCCACAACCGACTTTGCAAAAGCTCTGGAGCTGGCGCCTGATTTGCTTGATCTATCCCAAAATCCAAACTAGCATTCGCACGCAATCAACCCGTAAATCCCGAACTTTCCACAATACGCGAAGACCGATTCATAGTTTCAAGGTCAACTTGAAAAGACGCCCGTTACCGCAATGAGACGAAATCGGCTGATCAAACTCATCATCATTTTCGCCGGCCTGGCTGTTTTGGCCGTGCGCTCTTCTCGCGCGGCGGATTCGATTGAACAAGGCCATGGACAGCTTGCCCAGCAGGCCGTTTCCATTTTGCAGACGCGCTGCGTCGTGTGTCACGGCAAGGACAAAGAGTCGGGCCTGGACGCGCGAACGCGCGAAGGTTTGTTGAAAGGCGGATCGCGCGGCCCGGCCATCAACCCCGGCGATGCCGAAGAGAGCCTGCTTTATCGCTTCATCGCCGGCGAAGAGAAACCGCGAATGCCGATGGGCGAAGAGCTTTCAGATTATCAGATCGAAATTTTGAAGCAGTGGATAGACAAAGGCGCGGTCTGGCCGAGCGATCTGAAGCTGACGCAGGCGGCTGCGACGCTGGCCCCTCTGAAGCCGATCAGCGACGAGCAGCGCGGCTACTGGGCGTTCCGCAAACCCGCGCGTCCGCCAATTCCAGCGGTCAAAAATCAATCGTGGGTTCGCACGCCGATTGACGCATTCGTTCTGGCGAGGCTCGAAGAGAAAGGTCTCGCGCCATCGCCGCGCGCCGACAAACGCGCGCTGATTCGCCGCGTGACGTTCGATTTGACCGGGCTGCCGCCGGCGCCTGAAGAGATCAACTCTTTCATCGCCGACAAATCGCCGCAGGCTTACGAAAAAGTCGTGAAGCGGTTGCTGGCCAGCCCGCGATACGGCGAGCGTTGGGCGCAACATTGGCTGGATGTCGTGCGCTTCGGCGAGACGAACGGCTTCGAGCTTGACGCCGAACGCGAGCAGGCGTGGCGCTATCGAGATTACGTCGTCAAATCGCTCAACGACGACAAGCCTTACGACCGGTTCATTGTTGAACAGATCGCGGGCGACGAACTAGACCCGAACAGCTTCGAGATGCGCGTAGCGACAGGCTTTTTGCGAGTGGGACCGCAACACGTGGTCGCGGGCAATCAGGATTTGGCCGTCAACCGGCAGGAGTGGCTGACCGAAGTGATGTTCGGCGTGGGCAACGGGATTATGGGTTTGACCGTCGGCTGCGCGCGTTGCCACGATCACAAGTTCGATCCGATCCCACAGGCCGACTTCTATCGCCTGCAAGCGTTTTTCGCCGCGTCGGACAATTACGACTACAAACGTCCGACAAAAGAGCAGGAGCAGGCTTACGAGACGGCGGCTAAAGCGTACAAAGCGAAACTCAAGCCGTTCCTCGATCAGATCGCGGCGATTGAAAAACCGTACAACGAGAAATTGACCGAGGCGAAGCGCGCGAAGTTGGAGCCGCAATACGCCAACGCTCTGGCCAAAGAAGACAGGCTGCGCAACGATGAAGAGAAGCGCCTGGCTAAAGACGCGCGACGGATGCTGGAGATCAAGTGGGACGAACTGGTCGCATCGCTCTCGCGCGAAGACCGCGAGAAGCGCGCCGCGCTGCGCCGGCAGATGCACAACATCGAATTGTATGCCCCCGATCCTTTGCCGAAAGCTCTGGCCGTAGCCGACACGCTCAGCCCGATTCCGCCGATGCATGTTCTGAGAGGCGGCGATCCGCATCGCCTCGGCGATGAAGTCCTCCCGCGATTTCTGAGCGTGGCGCTGCCGAAGGACGCGCCGTTGAAGTTGGAGATTGAGCCGGTTCAGAGCGGCGAATTCAAATCGTCCGGGCGCAGGCTGGCGCTTGCTCGCTGGCTCGCGCAGCCGGACAACCCGCTGACCGCGCGCGTGATGGTGAACCGCCTGTGGCATTACCACTTTGGGCGCGGCATCGTCGCCACGCCGAACGATTTCGGGCGCAACGGGCAGCAACCCACGCATCCAGAATTGCTCGATTGGCTCGCCGCGGAATTTGTCGAGCGAGGCTGGAGCCTGAAACGGATGCACGAGCTGATGGTCTCGTCGAACGCTTATCAGCAATCGTCAACGGTTGACGATGCGAAAGCGAAGATTGATCCCGACAATAAATTGTTGTGGCGAATGAACCGGCAGCGGCTGGACGCCGAGGCGATCCGAGACGCCGTGCTCGCGGTCAACGGCCAGTTGAACGAGCAGTTGGGAGGGCCTTCGATCAAAGTTCCATTGGAACCCGAAGTCTACGACATGATTTTCACCGAACACGAGCCGGACAATTTGTGGCCCGCGCACCCCGACCCGCGCCAACACGCGCGCCGCAGCCTTTATCTGATTCACAAGCGCAACGTGCGGCTGCCGATGCTGGTGGCGTTCGACGCGCCTGATTTGATGAGCGCGTGCGGAGCGCGATTGGTCAGCGTCCATGCGCTGCAATCGCTGACGCTGATGAACAGCGAATTCATGCTGCGGCAGAGTCAGGCGCTCGCCGAACGATTGTTCAAAGAAGCGGGCGGCGATGAGCGCGCGATGATCGTGCGGCTCTACGAACTCGCGCTTGCCCGCAAACCGCAGCCAGAGGAATTGCGATTGACGCAGGATTTTTTGAAAGGCCAGGCCGCGATCATTCGTGACCGAGCCGCGCGCGGCGAAGCTGTGTCGAAGCCGAAAGATTTGCCGAAGAGTGTTGATGAAGCGGTTGCGGCGGCCTGGGTTGATCTGTGCCTGGCGACGATGAATTTGAACGAGTTCGTTTACGTGAGATGAGGATGGCGCAATCGCACGAGTATGACAATTTATTGAAGTATCTGGCCGAGCATTACCCGGCGGCTCTCGCCACGTGGTTGCTCGGCAGGCCGGTGGCCCGCGTGCGGTTGCTGAAGACGGAGCTTTCATTGCAGCCGATTCGCGCCGATTCAGTCTATCTGATCGAGACAGAAGAAGAGATTCTGCACATCGAATTCGAGACGGACCCAAGCGACAGCGAGCCGCCGCTTGATTTGCGGATGCTCGATTATTTCGTGCGCGTGTATCGGCGCGAGCGCAAGCTTGTCCGCCAGGCAGTCATCGTCTTGGCTGAAACCGGAGCGCATATCCCCGAGGAGTTTCACGTCGGCGACACCCGGCATCGCTATCGCGTGATCAGGATGTGGGAGCAAGACCCGGAGCCGCTGCTGGCGCACGAAGGGCTATGGCCGTTGGCCGTCCTGGCCCGCGCCGAACAGCCTGAGCGACTGCTGATGGAAGTGGCTGAGAAAGTGAGTAAAATAGCGGATGAGAGCCAACGCAGCGATCTGACAGCGGCGGCGGGAATTCTGGCGGGACTGCGGTTTGATAGAAACCTGGTGCGCCGCCTTTTTCGGAGGGAAATTATGATGCAATCGGTTATCTATCGTGAGATTTTGAAAGAAGGCGAGCAGCTTGGCGAGCAGCGCGGTATTCAGATAGGCGAGCAGCTTGGCGAGCAGCGCGGTATTCAGATAGGCGAGCAGCTTGGCGAGCAGCTAGGGCGGCTTGCGATTATCAAGCGGCAACTCACTCATCGCTTCGGCGTAATTCCAGCCGAGGCGCTTGCGGCGCTGCCGGCTCTCTCCTTGCCGGAACTTGATCAATTGAGCGAGGCGCTGCTCGAATTCAAGTCTGTGGGCGATCTGACCATCTGGTTGGAAAAGCATCGTCCGTAACACGGCGAAGGGCAATATGAATTCACCCGATAATCACTTCCCATTCGCTACATCGCGCAGGCGTTTTCTGTCCCACGCGGCCAACGGTTTCGGCTCGCTTGCGCTTTCATATTTGCTGGCGCGCGACGCGAAAGCGTCAGAGGGCGCGCAGGAGCGAAAGCTGCTTAACCCGCTCGCGCCCAAACAGCCGCATTTCGCGCCGAAGGCCAAAGCCGTGATCTTTTTGTACATGGTCGGCGGGCCGAGTCACATTGAGACGTTCGATCCGAAGCCTACGCTCGATAAACTTCACGGGCAGCAGATGCCGTCCAGCTTCGGCGAAGTCAAAAGCCAGTTCGTCAAAGCCGGCACGCCGTTGATGGGCAGCGCGTGGAAGTTCAAAAAGTACGGTCAATCGGGCATCGAAGTCTCCGACCTGTTTCCGCATCTTGCCGCGTGCGTTGACGACATCGCGTTCATCCGTTCGTGCTACACCGAAAGCTTCGTTCACGCGCCAGCGATGTACCAGATGATGTGCGGTCGCGTGCTGCCGTCGCATCCGAGCCTGGGCAGTTGGGTGACTTACGGACTTGGAAGCGTGAGCGAGAATCTGCCGGCTTACTGCGTGATGACGCAGCCTGAAGGTCTGCCCGAAGGCGGATCGCCGATGTGGGGCGCCAGCTTCCTGCCGACGGTTTATCAGGGGACGGTCTTGCGAAGCGGGGCGACGCCGATCCTGCACCTGGCTTCGCAGAAAGAGATCGGCGGAGATCAACAACGGCGGATGCTCGATTTCATGCGGCGCATGAACGAGGCGTCAATGAAAGAGGATGATACGGAGCTTGCCGCGCGCATCTCTTCATACGAACTTGCATTCAGAATGCAACAGCACGCGCCAGAAGCTGTGGACATGAGCAGGGAGAGCAAAGAGACGAAGAATCTTTATGGCCTCGACGATCCGCAGACTTCGGAATTCGGCGGGCGATGTTTGCTGGCGCGGCGTCTGGTCGAACGCGGCGTGCGGTTCGTTCAACTTTTTTCCGGCGGCGGCCCTGTGGCTGTGCAATGGGACGCGCACGACGACATGGTCACGAACCACGAAAAGATGTGCCGGTGGACCGATAAACCCATCGCCGGTTTGTTGAAGGATTTGAAAGGGCGCGGATTGCTCGATTCAACGCTGGTCGTCTGGGCGACCGAATTCGGGCGCACGCCGGTTTCAGAAAACGGCAAAGGCCGCGATCACAATCCGACCGCGTTCACGATGTGGATGGCTGGCGGCGGCGTCAAAGGCGGCCAGGCTGTCGGCCAAACGGATGAGATCGGATTCAAAACCGTCGGTGAACGTTATCATCCCCGCGATTTTCACGCGACGATTCTGCATTTACTCGGACTGGATCAGATGAAACTGACCTATCTGCACAACGGTCGGAACGAACGGCTGACCGATTTTGGCGGAAGAGTCATCGAACAAATTGTGTAACTCCGGAATTATCCCCCACAGGAGTTCTTCACTGGAGAACAACTATGGTATGCCCCAGTTGCGGAGAGTATGCGCACCGCTCGCGCTCGCGTAATTTCCGGGAGTCGTTCCTCAAGTACGTCAGCCCATTGAGACCTTATCGCTGCCCCTCCTGCGGGTGGCGCGGATATGCGGCTCCGGCCAGAATCAACTTCGCAAAAATAGATCGCAGAGCGGTTTTTGTCTGGATAGCGGGCATGTTGCTCGCGGTGGCGGTCGGATTTTTCGGAGCCGGAATGGCGCGTTGATCCGTGTTCAGTGAACCACCGCCGATAGCGTCGAACCGTTGCGGTCGGCGGCTATGGCGTAGCCGTCTTCGATCCCGCCGATGAAGCCGTGAAACTGAATGTCGGCGCCTGAAAGAATCAACAGCACGTCGCCGAGCCTGACATCGGGATTGTCGAGTTTGAATTTCACCACAGTGGCGATGCCGTTGTGTTGCTCGACGGTTTCAAAGGCGAACTCTTCAGTGTCAATCACCAGGGTTTGCGAATTGGCGTTCAGATTCTGGTTTTGGTTTTGAGGCATTTTGTTCCTTTTGAGTGATTGTTATTTAGACAGCCAGGCGGCCAGTTCGGAGTTGTTGAGCTTCGCCGGTTGTGACTTGAAACTCCCGGCTTTTCCGAAAGCCCTGTAAACGGCTTCGATCTTTTCGGCGTTGAATTTGTTTCCGGCGTTATGAATCAGCAGCGGCGTGAGCGGCGCAATCGCGACCGCCGTCGTGAAATCGCCCGCGCGCCGGATGCCGGGAATGCCAAGGCTTTTTACGAAAGCTTCGTCGCTCGACGAATCGAATTCAGCGGCGTCAACGACCATCCTGTCAATCGCTGGCGCGATCCCTCTGGCCAGCAGCGCCCACAATCCAGCCTGACCCAGGCCGACAACGCTCAACCGCGCGCCCGGATTCCGGCCTTTCAAATAAGCTATCGCAGTCAAAATGTCCTGCGCCCGGTTGGCCGCGTCAGTCCGGTTGTAGGTGGTGAAGAAATTGATTTTGTCGGGAATCTTTCGGCCACCGGGAAAACAGTGAACGAGCAGCACGCCGTGCCCGGCTCTGGTCAAAGATTCGATCAGGTTGTTTGTTTCCGCCGAAGCGTCATCCGAAGCAACCAGCAGCGCGAATGAATCGCCACGTTTGATGACGGGTTTGTACAAAGTGACGGGCACTCTGTCTGATTTGCCCCGGCGCGAGAGAACCAGGTCTTCTTTCGGCGCTCCGATGAGTTTGGTTGTTTGCGATTCGCCCGCGATGACGTCTTTCGCAGCGGGGAACTCGGCCATCAGCGAATATCTGAACGCCTCGCCGAATCGCTCGCGGAAACTTTCAAGGCTCGCCTCGTCACGCGGCTGCGCTTCGTCCAGTTGTTTCTTTCTCGCCTCGATCAGGCTTTCAGTCAGTTGAGCTTCATTGAGTTCGCCCTCCGGCCTCTGCCGTCCGAAAAAAACCAGCAGGTCGCTGATCGGCGCGACCGCGCCGCCGCGCTCTTTGATCGGAGTCGTTTCGGCCCGGCCCAGAAACCAGTGAGCGAACCAGCCGTAGACAGCTTCGCGGCTCGGCTGGTTGTAATTGTGCGGAGCGTCTATTTGAATGGCCGTGAGTTTGTCTTCGGCGTCGAATAATTTGTAGATGCCGCGAACCGCCGGGTATTCCGAAGTCATCGTGTTCTTCGTCCAATCGCCAGTGGCCGAAACCATCATCATCGGACGCGGGGCCATCAGGGACGCGATCTCGACGTTGTTCGTGTCAATGCGCAGATTCGGCGCGTTCTCGCAAACGCTGCCGCCCTGCATCAGGAACGACACCATGTTCACAGGCGAAGCCAGCTTGATGCGGTCGTCAACCGCCATCAGCAGGAATGTCTGAGTGCCGCCGCCCGATTCGCCAGTGATGGCGATGCGCTCGGCGTCAACTTCGGGCAGCGTGAGCAGGAAATCAATCGAACGGATGCTGTTCCACAACTGCAATCCTAGCAGGTTGACGCTCCACAGAGATTCGCGGTCAACAATGTTTTCGCGGTGGCCGGCGGCGAAACGATGGCTGATGGCGGCGCTGTCGTTGTAGCCGACCATGTCGTAAGTGAACGCGACGTAACCCTGCCGCGCGAAACTCGCCGCGCGCGCAGGCACGGAATTCAATTGCTGATTTTCAAGCCTGCCATACGTCCAATGCCCGTGTGTGCAGAGTACGGCGGGCAGTTTGCCTTGCGCGTTTTTCGGGCGGTAAAGATTGCCCGTGACGTAAAAACCCGGATAGCTCTCGAAGTAGACCTTTTCGACGGTGTGGTCGCCGCGATCAACCTTGCCGAAGATCGTGGCTTTGATCGGCGCTTTCGCCGGAGTCGGCCACAACCCGGCGCTGACCAATATCTGTTTCTTCAATCGGGCCGCGCGATCAAGCCATTCTTCCCGGCTGCGATAACCGGCGAAATCGTAGGTCAGATCGAGGTGGCGGATTTCAGTCAGCCGGAGATCGGCTTTGGGAATTTCCTGCGCGAAATAACCGCACGGCGCGAGCGCAAGCAGGAGTGGCAACGCCGGTAGCGTTAATCGAGCCAATCGAAATGGGTTTTTCATAAGGGGATCAGTTATCGGTTTTGGTTGATTGCCGTTCCAACTCTCTGGCTTCATCTTCGCCGAGCCGGTCGCGCAGGAACTTGATCGAACTCTGGTAGGCGTCGTCAATCTGCCGCTTGCGATAATCTTCAAACGGAGTCCACTTGTCGTCCACCAGAACTTCCAGCGCGCCGGTTTCGGGATTTTGCCTCGTTTGCAGGGCCATTGATTTTTACCTCAGGAATTAAACATTGAACTCTGTTTCCATCCGCACCAGGAAAGGTTTGCGACGGCTTTCATCCATCTCACGCGTCCACGGCGCGCCGCAGATTCTACAGGCGTAATAGGTCTTGCCCGTTTCTTCGTCCGCGCCGGTCTCTTCAAGAAATCGCGCGATGTAATCCTGAACCGCCACGCCTTCCAGCCGCTCGAATTTCTCGCACATACATTCGATCTCCATCATCTCTTCCCCTCTTCAGGCTAACATCAGATCACGAACTCGGCCATTACGGGAACGTGATCCGAAGGTTTCGGCAGCGCGCGCGGTGTTTTATCAATCCACGCGTCGGCGCATTTTTCGGCCAGCGGCGCGGTCGCCCACAGATGATCAATCCTCAATCCGTGATTGCGCGGGAACGCGCCCGCGCGGTAATCCCACCACGAAAAAAGCCCGCTCTCTTCGTGATGCTTTCGGAAGACGTCAATCAATCCCCACTCGCGGACGTTCTGCAACGCTGCGCGCTCCGGCTCGCTGCACAGGATTTTCCCGGCCCACAAGTCCGGATCGTGAACGTCCCGGTCTTCGGGCGCGACGTTGAAATCGCCGCACAGCACGAGCGGTCGCCGCGCGTCGCAACTCTGATCGAGGAATTTGCGCAGCCGGCTCAACCATTCCAGCTTGAACTGATATTTGTCCGATCCCACTTCGCCGCCATTCGGGATGTAAACGTTGACGATCTTGACGCCGTTGACTGTCGCGGCGATCAGCCGTTTTTGCGCGTCAGCGTCGTCGTCCGGCATTCCGCGTTGCGCGCCGGTCGCAGGCGAGAGCGAAAGAATCGCGACGCCGTTGTAGGTGCGCTGTCCGAAGACTTCCGCCGAATAACCGATTTCACGAAACGCGTCGAAAGGGAATTTCTCGTCAACGCATTTCGTTTCCTGCAGACAGAGCGCATCAGGGCGATTGGCTTCGATCCAGTCCAGAGCCTGCGGCAATCGAACCGTTATCGAATTGACGTTCCAGGTGGCGATTTTCATAGGTGGTGATCGTTATTGAGTCGAAAAATTGTCGTCGGTCGAAACTGCGCATTAACGCGCCGCGCCCATTTTTGCGCGGCCCAAACTTTAACCAATAAAATCCGCTTCGTAAAACCGAATGTGAAAAGGTTTTGAGACGCAAAAGGCGCGAAAGATTTCGTTCAGCTTTTGCGTCTAACCGGAATCCAGGATGTATAATTGCCGCGCCCCCAAAGCGGCCAAATCGAATTGCCCGTATCGAGTTGAAAGACGGCAGGACGAAAATTTTGTTGGGAGTTGAAGCTTATGATGAAACGAACCGCTATTCGCATCTTTTCGCTGGCGCTGATCACCGCGCTGTTGAGTGTTTCCGCGATTCACAACGCGGGCGCGCAAGACCCGCCGCAACCCCCACAACCGAAACAAACTTCGCAGCAGAAAGACCCGAAAGACAAGAAAGGCGCTCAACGTCAGGGCGCGCAGGCTGACGAGCCGGGGACGGTAGGCGATGGTGGAATCAAGATTGACACCGACCTGGTCAATTTGGACGTGACGGTGATTGACCATAACAACATTCCGGTCTTCGATCTGAAGAAAGAAGATTTCAGCGTTTACGAAGACAAGGTCAAACAGACGATTGATAGTGTCAGCCGCGAAGAAGTGCCCGTCAGCTTCGGCATGGTGATTGACACGTCGGGCAGCATGCGGTCGAAGCTTCAAACCGTGACTGACGCCGCTCTCCTGCTGGTCAAACAGATGCGCCAGGATGACGAAGCCTTCGTCGCTTCGTTCAAAGCCGAACCTGAATTGGTGCAGGATTTCACCACTGACAGGCGCGAACTTGAGGAGGCCCTGAGCCAGCTTTACACGAGCGGGGGCACGGCGCTGCTCGACGCGATCATCGCCACCGCCGATTACGCCCAGGAGAAAGGCAAGCGCCGCCGCAAAGCTCTGGTCATCATCTCGGACGGTTTGGAAAAGAATAGTTCGGTCAAAGAGAAAGAAGTGATGGAAGCGATCAAGGAGGACGAAGTTCAAGTCTACCTGGTCGGCTTCATTGACGAGGAAATGGAGGAGAAGAGCCTCTTCGGAAGATCGCCCGGAAAGAAGGCGAAAGATCTGCTGATGCGGATCGCCGATGATTCGGGCGGACGCGCCTATTTCCCAAAAGACATCAGCGAGATTCCGGCTGTCGCCGCCCAGATCGCCAAAGACCTGCGCACGCAATACGTCGTCAGCTACTACCCGACCAACGACAAACGCGACGGCACGTTCCGCACGGTCCAGGTGAGCGTCAACCAGACCGGAGGCCGCAAATTGATCGCCCGCTCGCGGCGCGGTTATTACGCTCGCAATTCGCAGGGACAGTTGCCGACGGCGGCGCAGAAGCGGACGCGCGGCAATTAACACTGAAACCAGAAAAAATGCTGTGGAGATCGTTATCGTTTGCGTTTCGGTCTAGGTCAGGTCTTGAGGAAGTGAATCGGCTTGTCGCTCGCCGGGCATTTTCAGATATGGCGGTGAAAACAGCATTACATTTTGAGCGTTACCCAACCGCAGTCTCCAGTCCGTCCTCACAGCAAAGTTCCTCTCAAAACGACTGCGGCGACGCTGAAGTAGATGACCAGACCAGTGACGTCCACCAGCGTGGCGACGAACGGCGCCGATGAAGCCGCCGGGTCGAATCCGAGCTTGCGTAAAACCAGCGGCAGCATTGAGCCGGAGAGCGTGCCCCACAGCACAATGCCGACGAGCGCCACGCCGACCGTGATGGCGACCAGCAGCCAGTGCGGCCCGTAAAGATCGGAGAAAGCCGACCAGACAGCGATGCGCAGAAAGCCGATGCAGCCGAGAATCGAGCCGAGCGCCAGCCCTGAAAAAACTTCGCGGCGCATCACGCGCCACCAGTCTTGCAACGTGACTTCGCCGAGCGCCAGCGCGCGGATCACCAGCGTCGCCGCCTGCGAACCGGAGTTGCCGCCGCTGGAGATGATCAGCGGAACGAACAACGCCAGGACGACGGCGCGTTCGATCTCCTTCTCGAAAAATCCCATGGCGGTCGCCGTCAGCATCTCGCCCAGAAACAGAATAACCAGCCAGCCCGCGCGTTTTTTGACCATTTGTGCGAATGCGATCTTCATATACGGTTCGTCCAGCGCTTCGGAACCACCGAGCATCTGAATGTCCTCCGTCGCCAATTCTTCGGCCACATCCAGGATGTCGTCGTTGGTGACGATGCCTATCAGGACTCCTTCGGAATCAGTGACCGGCAACGCGGCGAGGTCAGCCTGCCGGAATACGTTCACCGCCGTTTGCCTGTCATCGGTGGCTTTGAGCGCCGTAAAACGGTTGTCCATCAAGTCGAAGACGCGCAACTTTGGGTCGGCCAGCAGGAAGCGCCGCATCCGGATGTCGTCAATCAAGGCCCCGTTCTCATCCACGACGTAGACCAGGTTGAGCGTCTCGCTGTCCTGCCCGTGTTGGCGCACGTAATCCAAAACCTCCTGCGCCGTCCACTGCGGCCGCACGGCGATGTAATGCGGCGTCATAAAACGCCCGACGCTGCCTTCCGGGTAACCGAGCAACTTAACCGCTTTGCCGCGCTCTTCATCGTCGAGCAGCGCGAGCATTTGTCTGGTCGCGGTTGCGGGCAACTCTTCGAGCAGCATCGTGCGGTCGTCGGGCGACATCTCGTTGAGAATCGCCGCGACCTCTTCCTGCGCCAGCGCCCTCAACATCTCCTCCTGCTCTTTCAGCGGCAGGTATTCAAAAATCGTCGCGGCCAGCTTGCGCGGCAGGATACGGAAAATCGTCGTCTGTTGCTCAATCGGCAAATTCTGAATGAGCGTCGCAAGATCGGAAGGCGGTAGACCATCAAACGCGTCGCGCAACCCCGCGAAGTCGCGCGCGCGAATCGCCTTCTCAAAGTCGGTTTGTATTGTTTGCACTGTTATCCCTTCTTTGCCGGTGGTCGAGTCAATACAGAATGCCGGAATTTACAGACTCGGCTGTGATTCATGGAGAATGCACTTCCGAGCATCGCGGATGGAATAGTTATGAAGCCACCAATTGCCGCGCAATCACCAGCCTTTGCACTTCGCTGGTTCCTTCGCCAATCGTACACAGCTTCGAATCACGCCAGTATTTTTCCGGCGGATAATCTTTCGTGTAGCCGTACCCGCCGTGAATCTGAATCGCTTCTTCCGCGACTTTGACCGCGATTTCGGAAGCGTAGAGCTTGGCCATCGCCGATTCTTTGGTCGTCTGGCGTTTGTTGTCTTTCAACCACGCCGCGCGCAGAGTGAGCAACCGCGCCGCGTCAATCTGCGTGGCCATATCGGCGAGCTTGAACTGGATTCCCTGGAAGTCGAAGATCGGTTGATTGAATTGATGCCGCTCCTGCGAGTACTTCAACGCCGATTCATAAGCTCCCTGCGCGATGCCCAGCGCCAGCGCAGCGATTGAAATTCTTCCGCCGTCCAGAACCTGCATGGCGTTGACGAAGCCTCGACCGACTTCGCCGAGCAGGTTCTCTTCGGGAATCCAGCAATCCTCGAAGATGATCGAAGCGGTTTCCGAAGCGCGCATGCCGAGCTTGTTTTCTTTCTTGCCCGCGATGAAGCCTTTGGTTCCGCGTTCGACGATGAAGGCGCTGATGCCGCGCGAACGCATCTCGCGGTTGGTGATGGCGATCACGACGCAGGTATCGGCGGAAATCCCGTGCGTAATGAAATTCTTCGAGCCGTTTAAAACCCAGCCTCCGTCGCGCCTGACCGCCGTCGTCTTCATTCCCGAAGCGTCGGAGCCTGAACTCGGCTCGGTCAAAGCCCACGCGCCCAGGCGTTCGCCTTTCGCCAGAGGCGTGACGAATTTTTTGCGTTGCGCCTCGTTGCCGTATTGATAAATGTGATTCGTGCAAAGCGAATTGTGCGCGGCGACCGAAAGCCCGATTGACCCGTCAACACGCGCGATCTCTTCGATGACCGTGACGTATTCGACGTAGCCCATTCCAGCGCCGCCGTAATCTTCAGGGAAGATCACGCCGGTCAATCCAAGCTCGCCCATCTTAGTGAACAACTCGCGCGGCGCGTGCTGTGATTCGTCCCATTCCATCACGCGCGGCCTGATCTCGGTTTCGGCGAATTCGCGGACTGATTTTTTGACTTGTTGTTGCTCTTCGGTCAGATCGAACTGCATCGGCATTCAGCGTTCCTCCTTTATGATGCGATAAAAATGGCACATAGCGACAACGCGCGCAAATGCCAATCAGGGCGGGGATCTATTTTTTCGTTAGATTAATAAGTGTTTGACAAGCAATTTCGGTAGCAGTA
>JAJVID010000137.1:0-8129 GCA_022072205.1 Acidobacteriota bacterium | reverse complement strand
TTCGGCGTAACATCTTCGGCGTAACATCTTCGGCGTAACATCTTCGGCGTAACATCTTCGGCTTTGCCCGCAAGATAGTACGCTTACCAGAGCTATCCAAAATCGAAGGAAGTGAACCATGAAAAAAATCAGCCTTAAGCGCCTTGCTAAAGCCATCGCTTTCGCGGCGGGAGCTGTTTTGCTACTCGTCAGTTTTGTAAACCAAAAAACCGAAGCCTTGCCGCGTTGTGGCTATAATCCTGGATGTTTCTGTCTAATTACCTACGAAGAATGCACAACGCAAGACTGTGCATGTAATCCGTTCCCCGGTTGCAGTCAGCAAGTCGGCAATTGTGTCGGCAACACTTCACCTTGCATATACGAAGACTGTCTGGTCTATCCATGCGCCTGCGCTTGAGATCGAAAGGTATATCTCATTGTGCAGTGTAGTTTCTAATTGGCGAAGTAAAATAAGGAGGTCTGCGATGTTTAAGGAAGCCTTACGTAAAATGTGGGTCATTCTCCCTATGGCCACGCTTGCTCTCGGTGTTGTGGCTTATGCGCTAAGCAAAACGAACCAAGATGCTAAAGTGGCGAAAACCGGATTCACGGTTGTGCAAAAGAGAATCACCATCATGGCTGGCGCGACGCCGAAAGTTGACTGGGTATCCGTTCGGGCTTCACAGTCCAATGGGAACTTTGTGGAGAAACGTACTGATGCTAGTGGGAAGGTTATCTACCTGGGATTTAACCATGAAGGGCAGTTTCTCGCTCAATATAACGGGGACACAAAGTTAGTGCCGGTCTCCAACTACAATGCTGAAGCATCTGGGTATTCAGAGGCTGCTTTGCAAACTGATTCCAGGTTGAGAAAGGGAAATCCGAACGAATGGGTTCAAGGGGAGAAGTGCTACGTATTGCGAATCAAAGAAGATGAAGATGGCGGGTATGAAGACTTTTATTTCTCGCCAAAATTCAACTTCCCTCTGGGTATTATCAGAAAAGGTGGAGGCAACGAACAATCAATGATCACAGTTTCGATTGCTTACGGCGAGCCGGATTTGGCTCTCTTTCAGGGATTACCTGTTCACCTGCCGATAGAGCCACGGCCTGTCCGTTAATCCTGGCTTGCCTTACGCTGTTTCAGGATTAATAGGCTCAGTCGGGGTTGGAGCCAGGCGCTGACGGCAGGACTGCTGGCGTGATTCAAATAGAAGCGGAGGATGGAAAACATTCCACCCTCCGCTTCTGCCTTATCTGGCTGATGTCGTTACGGCCGCGCGTTGAATTTGTCGTACAGCCTGGTATGTTTGCTCGACAGGTCAACAGGCTTGCCGTTGATGAACATGTGTTTGACGATGGTCTTGAATTCCAGCGGATCGTCTCATTCAGGGGCAGATTTAGAAGATCAACTTCAACGCGAGTTGAACCTGGCGCGACGAGCCGGAATCGCCCGTCGGGAAGCGCGTGTTGGTGATCACACCAAACGACGTGCTGCCGACCTGAGCGACGCGGCCCGGTTGACCGAAGTTCGCGTGATTGAAAATGTCGAAGACCTCCGCGCGGAATTGCACGCGCAGGCTTTCAGTGATCCGCGTGTTCTTCAGCAACGAGAAATCGGTGTTGCTGAAGCCGGGGCCGGTGATCGTGTTGCGGCCCAGGCTGCCGAAGTGGAAGACCGACGCGTTGCCCACAAGCGCGACCGGCAGCGCAAAGACCGAGCCTGCCGCGCAACCGCCCGGAGCGCGCGGGTCGCACACCGTGTTGCTAAACCACTGATTAACCCGCCCGACTTTTTGAACCGTTCCGACCAGGTCGGGACGAATTGAAGCTACGCCGGTGAACGAAGCGATGCTGGCTCCGCCGATGGTCGTGCCCGCGATGGCCAGCGGATTGCCGGCCAGAATGTTGAGCGGGTTGCCGGTCTGCCATTGCGTGATGCCCGAAAGCTGCCAGCCCTCGATCAACCGGTTGCCTTTGAACGGCAGTTCGTAAATCGCGCTGACGACGAAGCGGTGGCGCGCGTCGAAGTCCGACAGTCCGCGGTCGCCCTGAATGTTGTAACTGTTCTGTACGACCACGCCCTGCGAGTTGAGCGAGTTGTAGTCAATGGATTTCGAGAAGGTGTACGAGGCGTTGAACTGTAAGCCGCGCGAGATTCGCTGGTTCGCTGTCACCCACAGCGCGTTGTAGTTGGAATTGCCGCCGCTGCTGATCTCGGTGATGTTGCCGAGAGCGCTGTTGGGCAGAATCGGGCTGCCGGTCGAAAGCCGCGGGAAGGGCCGCGCGCCATTGACGAACTGGTTGATGTTGCGCGAGATGCGCAGGTGCGTCGCCTTCGATCCGAAGTAGCCGACCTGCACGCCGAGCGTTGGCGTCAGTTCGCGCTGGATGTTCAGGTTCCACGACTGCACGTAGGCGTTGTCGAAAAAGTGATCAACCGAAGCCGGCGCGAGTCCGGCCGCAGCGGCGTCGGTCAACGCGCGCGTGTAGCTGGTGAACGGCGTGGCCGTCGAAGGCGTGAAATTGCGCGGGATGGCAAGCGGCGGATTAGCCGTCGCGCCCGTCACGAGGTTGGTTACAGGTTGATCAACCAGAATCGCGTAAGCGCCGCGCACCGAAGTCTTGCCGTCCTTGAACGGGTCCCATGCGAAGCCCAGACGCGGTTGAAAATTCCGGTTGTTCGAGTGGTAAATCTGATTCAGATCGGCGCCCACGCGCACGAGTGAGGCCAGCGTCGGATCGAAGAGGACGAACCGGTCGTAACGCTCCGACGGCGTGAAGTTCCAATCGTAGCGGAAGCCGAGTTCCAAGGTCAGGTTCGATTCCAGTTTGTAGTTGTCTTGCGCAAACAATCCAATCGCGCCGCTGGCGATGCTGCTCGGACGGTCGCCGAGCGTGACGCTGAAGGCGTTGGCGCGACCGATGTTGAAATCCGCCAGGCTGGCGAAGCCGAACGTGCCGGTGTCGAGATTGAAATTGTTGTTGAGGAAGCGGCGAAACTCTCCGCCGAATTTGAACGAGTGTTTGCCGCGCAGGTAATTGGCCGTGTCGGAAACGACGAAGGTCGTGTCGCCGCGCCCCTGCGGGAAGCCCGACGGCCCGCCGAAGTTGAGGCCGAGGCCGCCGATGGTGATCTGCGGCAAACCGATCGCCGCGTTGACGCCGTTGTTGATGCCGAAATCAGCCGGATTGAGCTGATTGACGGGCGTGAACGTGATGAAGATGCGGTTGAAGCCGAAGCGCGCTTCGTTGACCAGATTCGGACTGAAAGTGTGCGTCTCGTTGAACGTGAAAATCTGGCGATGCGATTGGCGTGTGTCGCCGAAGCCGGGAATCGTGTTGCCCTGCAAATTCGGCTCGCCGCGAAAATCGCGCTGGAAGGCGTAATAGCCGTGAATGCGGTCGTTGGCCGTCAACTGGTGGCTCACATCGCCCGTCCATTGATCAATGTTGACGGGCGCGGTGCCGGAGCCGATGAATCGCCCTTCGCCGCTCGCGCCGGTGGCGTTGGCGCGCGGGATCAGATCGAGCAGTTTTTTCGAGGTCGGATCGGTGACGAGCGCGCGCTGATCGTCGCGCAGCACGGCGCTGTTGAGCGACAGCCCCTGCCGTTGCCGCAGCCCCTCGTAGCTGAAAAAGAAGAACGTCCGATCTTTCAGAACCGGGCCGCCCAGCGCGCCGCCGAACTGGTTGCGTTTGAACGGCGGTTTGCCGCCGCCTTTGCAATTCGGATCGGTGTTCGGGCAGCGGTTGAAGAAATTGCGGGCGTCGAGCGCGTCGTTGCGCAAAAACTCGAACGCCTCGCCGTGAAATTGATTGGCGCCGGAGCGTGTGGCGATGTTGGCGATGGCGCCTGAACTGCGCCCGTATTCGGCGCTGTAAGTCGAGTTATCAACTTTGAATTCCTGCACGGTGTTGATCGAAGGCTGGAACGTGATCTGGTTCTGCACCTGATCGTTGAGATTAATGCCGTTGATCATAAAGTTCACCGTGTCTTCGCGGGCGCCTGCGGTGTTGAACGCGAACGAGCCTTGCCCGCGCAGCGGCGCCGTCAGAAAGCCGTTCTGCGGCGGCGTGACCGAGCCGGGAATGAGCAGGCCGAGGTCAACGAAATGCCGCCCGTTGAGCGGAATCTCCTGCACGGTTTTTTGATTGATCACCTGGCCGACGGTGGTGGTGGCCGTCTCGACGGTTTGCGTGTCCGCCGTCACACTGACTTCCTGCGAGACGTTGCCGATCTTCAGTTGGAAGTTCTGCACGACGATCCTACTAACTTCCAATATCAGATTGCTGGCCACCTGGCGCTCGAAGCCTTGCGCCTGCGCTTCGACGCGGTAAGCGCCCGGCGGCAGCGCGGCGACTTGATAATTGCCGTCGCTGTCGGTCTGGGCGACGCGCTCAAGCGACGTGGCCTGGTTGCGAACGGTGACTTTCGCGCCGGACACGACGGCCCCCGACGGATCAGTGACCGTGCCCTGAAGCGTGGCGGTTGATTGGGCAAAGGCGATTGACGAAAACGCCGCGAGTATCAGACTCACGAGGAAAATGTGTCTCCTGCTCATAACTTGCTTTCCTTTCAGTTGAAAAAAAGAAGCCTGCGGATGGCTTCAAAAAGGTTGTCAGTGAAGAAAGAACTGCTCAGGGACGTTTAGAAGCAGGTTGAACGCAAGCAACAGGCCAGAGGAGGCGCCGCGCGGAAACTCATGAATTTACTATGTCGCCAGCGCAACGATGGAAACGCCGGATTCAGCTTTCTGCATTTCTCCAAAATTTCGTATGGGTAGGCGATTGCGGCTTGTTTCTCGTGTTGTAGTAGAATGCCTGCGGAGGCGAGTAATGATGAATATTGAAATAACCCTTGAGGAACAGTTATTGACTGAAATAGTCAGCGCGGGTAAATCGCGCGGTCTGGAACTTGCCCAGATCATTCGGGAAGCGCTGCTGGTTTGGCTCAAACGAAACGGTGGACAGCAGTTCGAGCAGGAATGGGTCGCCGCTCTCAAACAAAATCCGGATGAGGCGTGCCGGGCTGAAGACTGGCTCGAGTCGCAAACCTGGTCAGAATTATGAATCGAGGCGACGTTTGGGAAGCTTATTAAGGCGATCGGGCTGGCAGGCGTCCGGTGGTCATCCTGACGCGGAGCGCAGTCATTCCTCACCTCAATAAAGTCACTGTCGCGGAAATCACCACGCAAGGCAAAGGTTACCCAACCGAAGTGGACATTGACCAACAAGCCAATTTATCTCGGCATTCGTTCGTTCAACTGGACAATGTTCAGACGATTGCAAAAAACCGGCTGGAAAAATACATCGGTACGCTTGATGACGCGACGATGAAAGTCATTGGCCAGAAGGTCGTGCTGGCGCTGAATCTGGAAGATGTCTTCTCGCTACCTTAATTCTCGCTTGAAAACAAAGATGCGGATTGCGGACGAAATCAAATCCGCAATCCGCGATCCGCAATCCGCATTCATCAAGGCCGCGCGTTGAACTTGTCGTACAGCTTGGTATGTTTACTCGACAGGTCAACCGGCTTGCCGTTGATGAACATGTGTTTGACGATGGTCTTGAATTCCAGCGGATCGCCGTCGGTCACGATCAGGTTGGCCATCTTGCCCGCCTCGATGCTTCCCAACAGTTTGTCCACGCCGAAAATCTGCGCCGGGTAGATCGTGACGGCCTTCAAGGCCTCGTCTTTCGGCAGGCCGAACGCGGCGGACGTGCCTGCCTGATAAGGCAGGTTGCGGACGTAGGCGGCGTCGGCGGTTTGGAAAGCGAAGCGGACACCGGCCTTGCTCAGCTTGCCCGCGTGCGAGTAGTTGATGTCGTAATCGTCATCTTCGTTGTTGGGCAGATCGGTCACCGGGCCGATGATCACCGGAATGTTTTTCTCTTTGAGCAGAGACGCGACCTTCCAGGCTTCATCGGCGCCGCTGATGATCATTTTGAGTTTGTATTTGTCGGCCAGTTCGATTGAGCCTTTGATCTCCTTTTCGCTGTGGGCGACCATCAGCACGGGCAGTTCGCCTTTGACGACCGGGATCAGCGCTTCGAGCGCGTGATCGAGTGGGCGCGCCGGGATGCTCTTGTCAGCCGCGCGAGCCTCTTTGGCTTTGGCGTAGGCTTGCGCGTCTTCGAGCTTGTCGCGCAGCGACTTGAGCCGTCTTTCGATTTGTTGCGACAGGTTGGCGGTAGCTTCGGCTGGAAGGAATGCTGCGAAGCGCCCGCGCGCCGAGCGCGGATACTCCATCGCCATCGCCGCCGGAGCTTTGACCGTCATCTCCTGCCACGTCCAGCCATCGAGATTGATCAACGCAGCCTGGCCCGAAACCAAACGCCCGCTCGGTCGCGTGATCGCCGTCGTGATGCCGTTGGCGCGCGAAACCGGGATCAACTCGCTGTGCGGCTGCACGGCGACGATGGCGCGCATGTGCGGATTGAAATCGCCAAGCTCGGTCGTGTCGCGCGTCTCCTGAATCGAGCCGATCTCGGTCAGGCCGAGTTGCGTGCCGCAGTCAATCATTCCCGGATAGACCGACAGCCCCGCAGCGTCAATCACTTTGGCGTTGCCCGGTATTGTGACCTTCGCGCCGACCTCGGCGATTTTGCCGTCGCGGATCAGTATCGCGCCGCGTTCGATCACGGCGCCTGTGACGGTGACAATCTTCGCGTTGCGGATGGCGTAGACGTTGCTGGCCGCGTTGTTCTGCGCGACGCTGATTGGCGCGGGTAGTGTCAACGCCAACGCCGCGACGATGAGAATTGCGATTGTGATTCGTTTGTTCATCGGATTGACTCTCTTATTGTTTGATCTCCGGCTGATCGTCGCGCGGCGCGCTGACCGTCGGCGGAATCTGCGGCATCGGCTGTCGTTGCATGTCCTGCGGCGCCATTCGCCGCTCTTTCTCGATCAACTCCTTCTTCTCTTTGGCGAGCAACTCGCGGCGTTTCAAGTCTTCCTTGCGGTCGAAATAGACTTCGCCTTCGATCAACGTCATCTCGACGCGCGAGTAGATGCTGAACGGATTGCCGTTGAAGATCGCAAGGTCGCCATCCTTGCCCACGTCAATGCTGCCGATGCGGCTGTCCATCTTGATCTGTTTGGCCGGATTGAGCGTGATAAATTGCAGCGCCTCATCGTCGGTCAGGCCGCCGTACTTGATGGTCTTGGCGGTCTCCTGGTAAAGGCGTCGCGCCAGACCGGCGTCGTCGGAGTTGATCGAGGTGAGCACGCCCTTGTGATGCATGATCGCCGCGTTGCCGGGGATGGCGTCGTAGGCTTCGATCTTGTACGCCCACCAGTCGGAGAAAGTCGAACCGCCCGCGCCGTGCGCCGCAATCTCTTTGGCGACTTTGTAACCTTCGAGCACGTGCTGGAACGTCAGCACCTTCCATCCGTATTCGTTGGCCACGTTCATCAGCATCAGGATTTCGTCGGCGCGATAGCAGTGCGAGTGAACGAAGAGATTGCCGCGCAAAATGTCGGCGATGGCTTCGAGCTTCAAATCGCGGCGCGGGGCGAGCGGGTTCTCGCCGCGCTTCTTCGCTGCTTCATATTCGTCCCACTTTTGAATGTATTCGCGCGCCTGCTGGAACGCCTCGCGGATCGTGAACTCGACTCCCATTCGCGTGGCGGGGAAGCGCAGCGGGCGGCCTGTTCCGCCGAACGGATTGCTTTGATTGCCGGCGCGTTTTGGGTTTTCGCCGAGCGCGAATTTGATCGTGCGCGTCTGGTTGGGAACGATCATCTCCTCGGCGGGCCTGCCCCATTTCAGTTTGAGAATCACGTTCTGGCCGCCGATGGCGTTGGCGCTGCCGTGCAGCGAATGAATCGTGGTCGTGCCGCCCGCAAGCTGGCGATAGATGTTGATGTCGGTGTCGTTGACCACGTCGCGCTGCCGCACCATCGCCGAAACCGAGACTGAGCCTTCGTTGATGTCGTCGAGCGCCGAATGCGAATGCGCGTCAATGATGCCGGGCGTGACATACATTCCGGTGGCGTCAATGACTTTGGCGTCGGCGCCGGCCTTGATCTCGCTGTTCTTGCCGACAGCGGCGATCTTGCCGTCGCGGATCAGGATCGAACCGCCTTCGATTGTGCCGTGTGAAGCGGTCATGATCGTGGCGTTCTTGATCAGGACTTCGCC